>DJDA01000130.1 GCA_002430835.1 Brevundimonas sp. UBA5936 | reverse complement strand
CTGCCCGCCCTGACGCTGAAGATGGGCATCATGGACGAGGAGCGCCGCACCAGCGTCAATCTGATGAACTGCATCGCGGCGGCGAAGGGGCGGGTGGTCTTCATCAACACCGGTTTCCTGGATCGCACGGGCGACGAGATCCACACGGTGATGGAGGGCGGTCCCGTCGTGCGCAAGGAGGCGGTGCGCGAGACCGGCTGGATCAAGGCCTATGAGGACCGCAATGTCGACATCGGCCTGAAGGCGGGCCTGTCGGGCCGGGCCCAGATCGGCAAGGGGATGTGGGCGGCGCCGGACCGCATGGGCGACATGCTGGCGGCCAAGGCGGGCCACCCGCGCGCGGGCGCCTCGACGGCCTGGGTTCCGTCGCCGACGGCGGCGACCCTGCACGCCCTGCATTATCACGAGGTCGACGTCTGGGCGCGTCAGGCCGAGATCGCCAAGCGTGCGCCGACGGGCCTGACGCCCCTTCTGACCCCGCCGTTTGCGGTCGGGACGCCGGGCGCCGACGAGATCCGGCAGGAGCTGGACAACAACGCCCAGGGCATCCTCGGCTATGTCGTGCGCTGGGTGGATCAGGGCGTCGGCTGCTCCAAGGTGCCGGACATCCACGACGTGGGCCTGATGGAGGACCGGGCGACGCTGCGGATCTCCAGCCAGCACCTGGCCAACTGGCTGCGTCACGGCGTCACGACCGAGGATGAGGTCATGGAGGCGCTGAAGCGCATGGCCGTGGTGGTGGATCGTCAGAACGCGGGCGATCCGGCCTATCGTCCTCTAGCGCCTGGATATGACGGCCCGGCGTGGCGGGCGGCCTGCGATCTGGTGTTCAAGGGCAGGGAACAGCCGAACGGCTATACTGAACACCTGCTGACCCACTGGCGCCGCAAGGCCAAGGCGCAGGGCTGAACACACACATCAATATGCGCTCAAGCAGCGAGGCGCCGCGCGGCGAGCGCTAGCGCAACCAAAAAGGGGCGCGACCGGCTGGCCGCGCCCCTTCTCTATTGGACGAAGAGAAAGCCCTAGGCCTTGGCGCCCGCGCGGCCCTTGGCCAGTTCGCGGTTCAGCCATAGGGCCAGCAGGGTGCAGATGGCGCCCGACAGCAGATAGGCGCCGCCCGCAACCAGGCCGAACTTGCCCGACAGCGCCAGGGCCGCCAGCGGGGCGAAGCCCGCGCCGAACAGCCAGGCCAGATCCGAGGTCAGGGCCGAGGCCGTGTAGCGGTTGGTCAGGCTGAAGCTGGAGGCGATCGAACCCGAGGCCTGGCCGAACGACAGGCCCAGCAGGATGAAGCCCAGGATCATATAGGTCAGCTCGCCCGCCGGGCCGCCGTCCAGAAGCTGGGGCGCGAAGCCTGAGAAGGCGGCGATGCCCGCCGCCGTGACGGCCAGCAGGGCGCGTCGACCGTAGCGATCAGCCAGCCAGCCCGACGCCATGATGGCGATCAGGCCGAAGACGGCGCCGATCAGTTCGATCATCAGGAAGCGGCTGGGCGCCTCGTCCGTGTAGAGGAAGACCCACGACAGCGGGAACACCGTCACCATGTGGAACATGGCGAAGCTGGCCAGGGGGGCGAAGGCGCCGATGACGATGCTTCCGCCTTCTTCGCGCACGGCCTTGGTCACGGGCGTGGGATGCAGCTCCAGCGTCTTGAAGGCGGCCTGGAAGGTGGGCGTCACCACGATGCGCAGGCGCGCGAACAGGGCTACCACGTTGATGGCGAAGGCCACGAAGAAGGGATAGCGCCAGCCCCAGTCCATGAAGTCGGCGGCCGACAGCTTGCTGAGGAAATAGGCGAACAGGGCGCTGGCCACGATCAGGCCGAAGGGCGCGCCCAGTTGCGGTACCATGGCGTACCAGCCGCGGCGTTTCTCGGGCGCGGCGACGGCCAGAAGCGAGGCCATGCCGTCCCAGGCGCCGCCCAGGGCCACGCCCTGACCGATCCGCAGCGCGATCAGCATGGCGGCCGACCAGTGACCGACCTGCGCGTGTCCCGGCAAGAAGCCCAGGCAGACCGTCGACAGGCCTAGCAGGAACAGGGCGATGGTCAGCTTGGTCCCGCGCCCGAAGCGTCGGTCGACGGCGATGAACAGGGCGGTGCCGAACGGCCGGGCGATGAAGGCCACGGCGAAGACGGCGAAGGACAACAGCGTCCCGCCCAGCGGTCCCGCATAGGGGAAGACCAGTTGCGGAAACACCACGACCGAGGCGATGGCGTAGACGAAGAAGTCGAAGAATTCCGACGTCCGGCCGATGATGACGCCGATGGCGATTTCGCCCGCGTCGATTTTGCCGTCTCGCGCGTTGATCCGGCTGGCGTCCCGCTCGAGGGGCTCTGAAGAAGGCGCGCCGCTGGCTGCGTTCATGACCGATGAGGCTCCAGGAACCGGGGCGCACACGCGCCCGCGACAATAGAATGTTGAAACAGCCCCTTTGCTCCCGATGGTCGGAACAGGGGATAGGGCAGATTGTCCAATGTCGCCTGTTCGGGGGCGGGGTTACGGGGCCTGCAAGATGACCGTGCCCTTGCCTCGAACCTCGACTGGAGCCGCCGTGCGCCGACTGCGCCCCCTGTTGCTGTTGCCTCTTCTGGCCCTGCTGCCCGGCTGCGAGGCCGTGGTCCTTGCGCCCGCCGGCGATATCGCCGCCCAGCAGCGCGACCTGCTGGTCATGTCCGTGGTGCTGATGTTGATCATCATCATTCCGGTGATGATCCTGACCGTCTTCTTCGCCTGGAAGTATCGGGAATCGAACAAGGAAGCCCGGTATGAGCCGGATTGGGATCACTCGACCCATCTGGAGCTGGTGATCTGGGCCGCGCCGCTGTTGATCATCATCTGCCTGGGCGCCATCACCTGGGCCGGGACGCACCTTCTGGACCCCTATCGCCCGCTGGACCGCATCGCCGAGGGGCAGGCCGTGGCCGAGGATCACCGCCCGCTGCAGGTCGAGGTGGTGGCCATGGACTGGAAGTGGCTGTTCATCTACCCCGAATACGGCATCGCCACGGTGAACGAACTGGCCGCGCCGGTTGATCGGCCGATCCGCTTCCACATCACCTCGACCGGGGTGATGAACTCCTTCTACATCCCCGCCCTGGCCGGTCAGATCTACGCCATGCCGGGCATGGAGACGAAGCTGCACGCCGTCATCAACCGCCCGGGCGAATACGTCGGCTTCTCGGCCAACTATTCCGGCGACGGCTTCTCGAACATGCGCTTCGCCTTCCACGGTCTGGATCAGGCCGGCTTCGACCAGTGGGTCGCGGGCGTGCGCGCCGCCGGTCAGGGGCTGGATCGCGACACCTATCTGGAGCTTGAGAAGCCCAGCGAGAAGGTGCCGGTCATCCACTACGCCTCGGTCGACGACCGCCTGTTCGACGCCGTGGTCAACATGTGCGTCGAGCCGGGCAAGATGTGCATGGGCGAGATGATGGACATCGACCGCAAGGGCGGTCTGGGCCTGGCGGCGGTCAAGAACACCCTGCCGCTGGTCTATGACAAATACGCCCGCCGCGGCGACGCCGTCTTCGGTGCGGGCGAGTCCTATGTGATGACGCTGTGCACCCCGCTGGAGGCCGAGGCCGCCGCCGTCGAGGCCGCCCGCCGCCGTCAGGCCTTCGGCGAGGACGTCGCCCGCGACACCCCGCTGAACCGGGTCATGGGGCAGGGGCTTGAACGCCCCGGCCGGTCCGAACCGAACGAGCGTTTCGCCTCCCTCTTCTCCGCGCCTTCCACGGCGTCCGCGCCCGCCGCGTCGCAATCCTGAGCGCCTGAACGATCATGACTGTCGAACAAACAACATCGCCGCTTCTGGGCCGGTTGAACTGGGACTCGCTTCCGTTCCACGAGCCCATCCTGGTCGCCACCTTCGCCGTCGTCGTCATCGGCGGTCTGGGGATGCTGGCCCTGATCACCCGCTACAGGCTGTGGGGCTATCTCTGGAAGGAGTGGTTCACCACCGTGGACCACAAGAAGATCGGGATCATGTACATGATCCTGGGCCTGGTCATGTTCCTGCGCGGTTTCGCCGACGCCATCATGATGCGGATCCAGCAGGCCATGGCCTTCGGCGGGTCCGAGGGCTATCTGAACGCCCACCACTATGACCAGATCTTCACCGCCCACGGCGTGATCATGATCTTCTTCGTGGCCATGCCCATGATCACCGGCCTGATGAACTATCTGGTGCCGTTGCAGATCGGGGCGCGGGACGTCTCCTTCCCCTTCCTGAACAACTTCAGCTTCTGGATGACGACGATGGGGGCTGTGCTGGTCATGGCCTCGCTGTTCATCGGCGAGTTCGCACGCACCGGCTGGCTGGCCTATCCGCCGCTGTCGGGCATCGGCTACAGCCCCGGGGTCGGGGTCGACTATTATATCTGGGCGCTGCAGATCGCGGGGGTAGGGACCACCCTGTCCGGCATCAACCTGATCGCCACCATCGTGAAGATGCGCGCGCCGGGCATGGGCCTGATGAAGATGCCGGTCTTCACCTGGACGTCGCTGTGCGCCAACGTCCTGATCGTGGCGTCCTTCCCGATCCTGACGGCGACGCTGGTCCTGCTGTCGGCGGACCGCTACATCGGCACCAACTTCTTCACGAACGACTTCGGCGGCAACCCGATGATGTACGTGAACCTGATCTGGATCTGGGGCCACCCTGAGGTCTACATCCTGATCCTGCCGCTGTTCGGCGTGTTTTCCGAAGTCACCTCGACCTTCTCGGGTAAGAAGCTCTTCGGCTACACCTCGATGGTCTATGCGACGGTGGTCATCACCATCCTGTCCTACCTGGTGTGGCTGCACCACTTCTTCACCATGGGCTCGGGCGCGTCCGTGAACTCCTTCTTCGGGATCACGACGATGATCATTTCGATCCCGACAGGGGCGAAGTTGTTCAACTGGCTGTTCACCATGTACCGCGGCCGCATCCGCTTCGAGTTGCCGATGATGTGGACGGTCGCCTTCATGCTGACCTTCGTGATCGGCGGGATGACGGGCGTCATGCTGGCGGTGCCGCCGGCGGACTTCGTGCTGCACAACTCCCTGTTCCTGATCGCCCACTTCCACAACGTCATCATCGGCGGGGTGCTGTTCGGCCTGTTCGCCGCCATCAACTACTGGTGGCCCAAGGCCTTCGGCTTCAAGCTGGAGAAGAAGTGGGGGCTGGTCAGCTTCTGGTGCTGGGTGGTCGGCTTCTGGATGGCCTTCATGCCGCTGTACGTCCTGGGCTTCATGGGCGTGACGCGGCGGATGCGGGTCTTTGACGACCCGGCCTATCAGATCTGGTTCATCATCGCCGCTGTGGGCGTGGCGATCATCGCCGTCGGCATCCTGGCCATGCTGATCCAGTTCGCTGTCAGCATCATCAACCGCGACAAGCTGCGCGACGAGACGGGCGACCCCTGGCACGGCCGCACCCTGGAGTGGGCGACATCCTCTCCGCCGCCGGACTACAACTTCGCCAAGACGCCGATCATTCACGACGGCGACGCCTGGTGGGACATGAAGGCGCGCGGCTATGAGCGCCCGACGGGCGGCTTCAAGCCGATCCACATGCCGTCCAACACCGGAGCGGGGTTCATCCTGTCGGCGCTGTCGCTGATCGTGGGCTTCGCCCTGATCTGGTACATCTGGTGGCTGGCGGCCGCGAGCTTTGCGGCGCTGATCGCCTACGCCATCTTCCACACCTTCAACTACAAGCGCGACTACTACATCCCGGCCGAGACGGTTCAGGCGACCGAGGACGCGCGCACCAAGGCCCTGGCGGCCGCAGCAGCGACGCAAGGGTGATCCGATGAGCCACGCACCTTCCCTCAACCCCGACTATGTCGACGACGCCGGGCGGCCGATCTTCCACCCGGTAGAGGAACCGCATCACCCGGAAGGCCACAGCACAATGCTGGGCTTCTGGATGTATCTGATGAGCGACTGCCTCATCTTTGCGATCCTGTTCGCCGTCTACGCCGTGCTGGGCGGCAACTATGCGGCCGGCCCGGCGCCTAAGGATCTGTTCGACCTGCCGCTGGTGGCGGTGAACACGTCGATGCTGCTGTTTTCGTCGATCACCTACGGCTTCGCCATGCTGGCGATGTACCGGAACAAGGTGGCGCAGACGCAGATCTGGCTGGCGGTCACGGGCCTGTTCGGCCTGTGCTTCCTGGGGATCGAGCTCTATGAGTTCGCCCACATGATCCACCTGGGCGCCACGCCCCAGCGCAGCGGCTTCCTGTCGGCCTTCTTCATCCTGGTGGGCACGCACGGCCTGCACGTCACCTTCGGCGTCATCTGGCTGATCACCCTGATGATCCAGGTGGGGCAGAAGGGGCTGATCCAGGCCAACAAGCGCCGCCTCATGTGCCTGAGCCTGTTCTGGCACTTCCTGGACGTCATCTGGATCGGCGTCTTCACCTTCGTCTATCTGTTCGGGATGCTGCGATGAGCGCCGAAGCCCACAACGAGCACGCCGTGACTCACGAAGATCACCACGGCGACGATCATGATCATGGCACCTACAGAAGCTATCTGATCGGGTTCGGCCTGTCGGTCGTTCTGACGGCGATTCCGTTCTGGCTGGTCATGGCCGGGGTGCTGGCGCCGCAGTTGACAGGCCTGATCATCACCGCCTTCGCCGTGGTGCAGATCGTGGTGCACATGATCTTCTTCCTGCACATGAACCATAAGTCCGAGGGCGGATGGAACATGCTGGCGCTGATCTTCACCCTGGTGATCGTGGTCATCGCCGTCGCCGGTTCGGTC
Organism: Brevundimonas sp. UBA5936; assembly: GCA_002430835.1. Lineage (GTDB taxonomy): Bacteria > Pseudomonadota > Alphaproteobacteria > Caulobacterales > Caulobacteraceae > Brevundimonas. The sequence continues at coordinate 22,875 of DJDA01000130.1, read as the reverse complement.
TGGGTCATGTATCACCTGAACACCAACATGATGCCCGTCCACGACATGCAGGGGATGGGCTGAGCCTGCTTGCACGCGGAGACGCCGCTTGACGTCATCGTCGGCCCCTGAACCCGCCGCCCGTCCGGCGACACGCCGTCGATGGATCGCGGGACTGGCGGTCTTCGCCGTGCTGATCGCGGGCTTTTCGGCGTTGGGCGTCTGGCAGGTCCAGCGCCTGGCGTGGAAGCAGGAGCTGATCCGTCAGGTCGACAGCCGCATCCACGCCGACCCAGTCCCGGCGCCGGGGCCTGCAAGCTTCGACGCCGTGACGCGCGAGGCGGACCAGTACAGCCGCGTCACGGCCAGCGGCCGGTTCCTGCATGACCGCGAGGCGCGGGTGAAGGCGGTGACGGACCTGGGGCCGGGCTTCTGGGTCGTCACGCCGCTGGAGGATGCGCGGGGTTTCACCGTCCTGATCAACCGGGGCTTCGTCCCGTCACAGCGCGCGGCGCCCGAAAGTCGTGCGGAAGGGCAGGTCGAGGGGCCGGTCTCCGTCACCGGCCTGTTGCGCATCAGCGAGCCGAAGGGCGGCTTCCTGCGCGACAATGATCCAGCCGGCGACCGCTGGTTCTCGCGCGACGTGGCGGCGATCGCGCAGGCGAAGGGGCTGGAAGGGGCCGTCGCGCCCTATTTCATAGATGCTGACTCGACGCCCAATCCCGGCGGCTGGCCGCGCGGCGGTCTGACGGTGGTGCGGTTCGCCAACAGCCATCTGGTCTACGCCCTGACCTGGTTCGGTCTGGCGCTGATGTCGGCGGGCGGCGCCGTTCTGTGGCTGCGCGACGAGCGGCGCCGCAGGGCAGGGGGACGTTGATGCAAGCTGAGGCTTTGAACCGCTTCTTCCGCACCGTTCTGGGCATGGACGCCAACGCCGAGACGCCGGTGTCGCCGGGCGCGGCCGGTCGGCGCAACATGCTGCTGCTGATCCAGCTGAGATGGCTGGCGGTCATCGGTCAGGTGGCGACGATCGTCATCGTCCACTGGGGTCTGAAAATCAGCGTCCCGCTGGGGCCGCTGCTGCTGGCGCCGACGGCGCTGGCGGTGATGAATCTGGTCAGCGCGCCCGTCACCCTGCGGCGCAAGGTGGTCACCGACCCCGAGATCCTGCTGGCCCTGTGCGTCGATGTGGCGGCGCTGAGCTGGCTTCTCTATTTCAGCGGCGGGGCGACCAATCCGTTTGCGGCTCTTTACCTGATGCAGGTGGTGCTGGCGGCGGTTCTGCTGCGGCCGGTCTACGCCTGGGGCTTCGTGCTGGCGACGGGCGCCTGTCTGGCCTTCCTGGCGGTGTGGCGGCAGCCGCTGGACCTGCCGGATGGCGCCGATGCGCGGCTGGGCCTGATCCAGCAGGGCGCCTTGATCAACTTCATCCTGATCGCCGTGCTGCTGGTGGCCTTCGTCACCCGCACCAGCCAGAACGTGCGCGCCCGCGACGCCTATCTGGCCGAGGCCCGGCAGCAGGCGGCGGAACAGGATCACATCGTGCGCATGGGGCTTCTGGCCTCGGGCGCGGCGCATGAGCTGGGCACGCCGCTCGCCTCGCTCTCGGTCATTCTCAGCGATTGGCGACGGATGCCCGCGCTAACGGCTGACGAAGATCTGCGCCATGATATCGAACAGATGCAGGCCGAGGTGGATCGCTGCAAATCCATCGTCACCAACATCCTAATGTCGGCGGGCGAGGCGCGGGGCGAGGCGCCGACCGTGACGGCTCTCAGCAGCTTCCTGGGCGAGATCATCGACGACTGGTCCGCCAACCGACCCGGCGACGCCATGCAGGTCGCCCTCAGCGGCCCGACGCCGCGCGATCCGTCCATCATCGCAGACCCGGCTCTGAAACAGGTGTTCAGCGCCCTGCTGGACAATGCGCAGGAGGCGGGCGCGCGAAACCTGGAGGTGCGGGCGGTGGCCGACGCCGACGGCCTGTTCATCGCCTTCGAGGACGACGGCCCCGGTTTCGCGCCCGGCATTCTGGAAAAGCTTGGCCAGCCCTATCAGTCCACCAAGGCGCGGGCAGGAGCGGGGCTGGGCCTGTTCCTGCTGGTCAATGTGGTGCGAAAACTGGGCGGCACGGTCGTCGCCGCCAACCGTCCGGGCGCGCCAGGCGGTGCTGTGGTGCGACTGACCTTGCCCATCGACGCCCTGGCGCCGAAGTTAGCAGTCTGGAAAGAGGGCATGAGATGACGGACGAACCCCGCCAGCTTCTGATCGTCGAGGACGACGAGTCCTTCTCGCGCACCCTGCGGCGCTCGTTCGAGCGGCGCGGCTATCAGGTGCTGGCCGCCCACAGCCACGACCAGATGGTTGAGTTGCTGGAGACGCATCATCCCGACTATGCGGTTGTGGACCTGAAGCTGGGAACGTCGTCGGGCCTGACCTGCGTGCAGACGCTGCACGCCTTCGATCCCGACCTGGTGATCGTGGTCCTGACTGGCTTCGCCAGCATCGCCACGGCGGTCGAGGCCATCAAGCTGGGCGCGCGTCACTATCTGGCCAAGCCTGCCGGCACGGATGACATCGAGGCCGCCTTTGGCCGTACGGCGGGCGATCCCGACGCGCCGCTGACCGCCCGCCCGACCTCGATCAAGACGCTGGAGTGGGAGCGTATTCACGAAGTGCTGGCCGAGACTGACTTCAACATCTCCGAGGCCGCGCGACGTCTCGGGATGCACCGCCGCACCCTGGCGCGGAAACTGGAGAAGCGGCAGGTCAGCTGACCCTTCGGTTTCCGCTCATTCCTCGGCCTTGAGCGCTCCCAGCACATCGTCCGTATCCTGCCCCAGCTTCGGCGGCGGGGCGTCGTATCGCACGGGCGTCTTGGACAGGCGGATGGGCGAGGCGACGGTGCGGATCGGACCGGCCAGATCGGGCCGGGTCTGTTCGACCGTCAGGCCGCGATGGATGGCCTGAGGCTCAGCGAACACCTGATCGATGGTGTTGACGGGGCCGCAGGGCACGCCCGCCGCCTCCAGCGCCTGCATCAGCCCCTGCATGGTGAAGCCCGCGGTCTTCGCCGCGATCAGCGGACCCAGCGCCTCGCGCTCGGCGACCCGCAGGGCGTTGGTGGCGAAGCGGGCCTCGATCTCCAGCCCCAGGGCGGCGCACAGGGCGCGGAACTGGCCGTCGTTGCCCACGGCGATGATCACCATCCCGTCGGAACACGCGAAGGGCTGATAGGGGGCCAGATTGGGGTGGGCGTTGCCCATCCGCGTCGGCGCGGCGCCGGACACGAAGTAGTTGGTCGCCTGATTGGCCAGCATGGCGGCCTGAACGTCGAACAGGGCGATGTCGACGTGCTGGCCCTCGCCGGTCGCCCGGGCGTGCCACAGGGCGGCAAGGATGGCGTTGGAGGCGTAAAGGCCGGTGAACAGATCGACGACCGCCACCCCGACCTTCATCGGCTCGGCGCCCGGCGCGCCGTCGGGCTGGCCGGTGATGGACATCAGCCCGCCCATGGCCTGGATCATGTAGTCGTAGCCCGCGCGGTGCGCGTCCGGCCCGTCCTGTCCGAAGCCGGTGATGGAGCAATAGACCAGCTTCGGATTGATCGCCGTCAGCGCGGCGTAGTCGAGGCCGTACTTCTTCAGCCCGCCGGTCTTGAAGTTCTCGACCACCACGTCGCAGGTCGCGGCCAGACGGCGCACGGCCTCGGCGCCATCGGGGCTGGCGATGTCCAGCTCGACCGACTTCTTGCCCCGGTTGGCGCACAGGAAATAGGCGGCGTCGCCGGGCGCGCCGTCGGCCGTGGTGGTGAAGGGCGGGCCCCAGTGGCGGGTGTCGTCGCCGGCGCCGGGCCGCTCGATCTTGATGACCTCGGCCCCCAGATCAGCCAGCGTCTGCGTCGCCCAAGGCCCCGCTAGAACCCGCGACAGGTCCAGAACCCGCACATTGCTCAAGGGACCGTGGGGGACGGTGAGGGGGGTGTCGATCATCAGGGCCCTTCATCAACGTTGCAATCGATAGTTGTCGAGCCGCTCGGCCGCCAAAACTGAGGGCAAGGGGGCGTGCTGAAGGGGCTGGCGCATTTTGCTTGTGGCGCGTCGCTTGGCGAATGGCCAGAGCTTGGTGGTGAAGAACGATGGCGCGTTCCAGCTCTTAGCCGTCGTGACTGAAGACGCGCATCAATAACGATCGACGGCGTCCAGGATCGCCTCGCTCCAGGCCTCCAAGACCTTTCGGCGTTGGTCGAATAGGGCGCCGCGCGCGTAGACGCGGGCCACTGTCGATGAGGTTGCCGCGCCCACATGGTTGAGGCAGCGGTCGACGACTTCCGGCAGCGCATCGAGGTCATCGCAGGCATATGTCGCGAAGCTTCGCCGAAGGTCGTGGTGAGTCCATTCGATGGGCTCTGAACTGTTCGTGTTGATCACCCGGTCGAGCGCTATCTTGGCTTTGGACCAGCTTTGAAAGGGGGAGCCCGAGAAGGTGGCGAAGACGAGGTCGTTGATTTGATATAATTCAGCAGCTTCAATGATTTCGCGCGCGGATGCAGAGAGCGGAATACGGATCGCTCTTCCGTTTTTGGTTCGCGAGGCTGGGATGATCCATTCGCCGACCTTCGATTGGGGCGGCAGCCGCAACTCGCTCCATCGCATTTCTGCGACCTCCTGGCGGCGACACGCTGTGAGAATGAGCATCTGCACAATGGGTCCGTAGGGGTGAGGACGCAGCGCGGCGGCGGTCCAGATCGCCGCGATCTCCTCCATTGTCGGGGTTCGCTCTCTCGGCGATTCCCGAGCGGGCTTGCCGACGCCCAAGGCAGGATTAGTCTCCATGAGCCCCTGCGCGATCGCCCAGTTGAATAGAGCCTTGAGGTAGGCCAGCTGCCGATTGGCATGGGACGGGGCTGTTTTGGCTTTTCGCGCCACGATCGTCGCGATGTCACGCCGCGAAAGCGTCGCCGGATGCCGATGGCGGATAGAAGCGATGGCATCTTTCAGCGAGTTTATGGTGGAGCGGTTCCGCCGTAACGATGGGCCTTTTAATGCAGCGTAATCTGCCAGCAGGTCGGCCAAGGTTGCTGGCGTTGTTCGGCTATGTTTCGTTTCCTGCTGAAGCCGCTTGGCGCGCCGCCTGGCTTCATCAACACCGACGTCCGGCCATTCGCCGAGCGCGTGTCGGGAGCGTTGTCCATTGAGCTGCAAGAAGAGCGACCAACTCGCGCTCCTTGGGCCGATACGTAAGCGCAAGCCTGGATGTCCGCTGTCGCTATATTCCGTCCGCGGCCCTTCGTCGGCGAAAGCCTGAAGTCGTTTGATCATGGCCTCGGTAAGGGGTTTAGCCCGAGGACGCCTCATGTTTAACCTCGTCGTATGGGGGTGGGGTCGTAAGCCCGACCTCAGCGCGGTCGCATGCGAGCCGCGAAATATGTTCGGGCAGGATTGAGAGAACGTAGGCTGTTGAAAGGCCGGAAGTCGTTCTGAAGTCGTACTCGCACTCCATGAGCGGCTCGTCGGGCGTCGCAGGAGGTTGGACAGGCAAGCCAAAATCGGGATGGACGAGCGTTCGGCGCTGCTGTCTCAGGGCACGCTTCGTCGGCGCGCGAGCTATCCTTAACCTTCGGCCATTGCGGCAGGGCATCACTGAGGGTCCTGGCCCAGATCTTTGCAGCGGGGCGGGCATAAGATTGGAATGTCGGAAAAAGGCGACCTGATCGGTCGTAAGCGCGGAATTCTCAGCGCGCCTGAGCGAAGGCAACTCTAAACGGGCGCGCCTGTCAAGCCTGTAGCTCGAGCCTTAGCTGCTTCCTGTTTGGGCAAGGGACCGCTGCGCCCGCGGATTGGCGACGGAGGTCTGACAGGGCGGGGAACTGGATGCAGGTGTAAACCGACCGCTCAGACTGACACTGACAGTTCAGGCTGACCAACGTCATGTCGGTATTCTATCGTGCAGGCAGAAAGCGCCCAAGACAACTGGGGCTAGCCTTTGACGGCCGTGCCAGCCCATAAATCCCAAAGTGAACCCTCTGTCACATCTGACAGTGCGTTTAAGTCTTTGAAAACGATGGTGGGTGATCACAGGTTCGAACTGTGGACCCGCTGATTAAGAGTCAGCTGCTCTACCAACTGAGCTAATCACCCGTACCGTCGTCTGCGCCCTTGGTGTGGCGCCGGTCCTTCGCGGCGGCGTTGATGGCCTCGGCGAAGGGCGCTCCTATTACTCAGGACCGGTGTCGGGTGCAAGCGTCAAATGCATCTTTTATCGCGATTGCATCGCGCGCTAAGGTCGCGCCTTGAATCAGCCGCCGGAAAGACGCGGCGAGGGGGAGTAAAGATTATGGCGTTCTGGAACCGTCGTCGCTCGATCGACGCGATGCTGGCCCCGCATTCGGGGCCGGGGCTCAAGAAAACCCTGGGTTGGCCGCACCTTATGGCGCTGGGCGTCGGCGCCATCGTCGGCACCGGCATCCTGACGCTGATCGGGGTCGGGGCGGGTCTGGCGGGGCCGGCGGTGCTGATCAGCTTCGCCCTGGCCGGTCTGGTGTGCGCCTGCGCGGCGCTGGCCTATGCCGAACTGTCGACGATCATGCCCGCATCGGGCAGCGCCTATACCTATTCCTACGCCGCGCTGGGCGAGATTTTCGCCTGGGTCGTGGGGTGGAGCCTGATCCTGGAATATTCGCTGGTCGTGTCGACGGTGGCCGTCGGCTGGTCCGGCTACGCCGTGCCCTTCCTGGCGGGACTGGGCGTCGACCTGCCGTTCGCCCTGACCGTGGGGCCTCACGTCGAGGGCGGGCTGATCAACCTGCCGGCTATCTTCATCATCGCCATTGTGACTGGCCTGCTGCTGCTGGGCACGAAGGAAAGCGCCACGCTGAACGCCGTGCTGGTGTTCGTGAAGATCGCCGCCCTGGTGGTGTTCGTGGCCATCGCCATGCCGCACTTCGATACGGCCAACTTCACCCCCTTCATGCCGCACGGCTTCGGGGCGCCCTTCGTACAGACGGGGGTCATGGCGGCTGCGGCCATCATCTTCTTCGCCTTCTACGGCTTCGACGCCATCGCCACGGCGGCGGAAGAGACCAAGAAGCCCGAGCGTGACCTGGCCATCGGCATCGTCGGCTCGATGGTGGTCTGCACCGTGCTCTATATCGCCGTCGCGGCCGCTGCGATCGGCGCCGCCCCGGTCGCGAGCTTCGCCGACAGCCCCGAGCCGCTGGCTCACATCATGCGCGGCCTGGGCCAGGGCGTCGCCGCCCAGTGGATCGCCGCCGCCGCCGTGATCGCCCTGCCGACCGTGCTGCTGGCCTTCCTGTTCGGTCAGAGCCGCATCTTCCTGGGCATGTCGCGCGATGGCCTGCTGCCCAACCGCCTGGCCAAGATCTCCAAGCGCGGCGTTCCTGCCGTGGTGACGGTGTTCACCGCCATCGTCGTGGCCTTCCTGGCCGGGATCATGCGTCTGGACGAGCTGGCCTCGCTGGCCAATGCGGGCACCCTGATGGCCTTCATGGCCGTGGGCGTCAGCCTGATCGTGCTGCGCGTGCGTGAGCCGAACCGCGAGCGCAAGTTCAAGGCGCCGCTGTGGTGGCTGGTCGGCGGCATCGCCATCGTGGGCTGCATCGTCTTCTTCTTCAGCCTGAAGAGCTCGACGCAGCTCTACTTCCTGCTGTGGAACCTGTTCGGCCTGGCTCTCTACCTGCTGTGGTCGTCGCGCAACTCGCGCCTGGCCAAGGGCGAAGAGGCCGAGGCCTGATGGCGAGACGCGACCTGTCGGGGGCGGTGGATTTCACCGTCCTCGAAGCCATGACGGCGGGCATGGATGATGTGACGGAAGAAGTGCTGGGCCTGTTCGCCGAACAGGCCCGCATGTGGTCGGCCATGCTGGATGCGTCCAGCGAGGGCTGGCGCGACGCCGTTCACACCATCCGCGGCGCCGGGGCGGGCATCGGGGCCAAGACCCTGGCCCAGGTCTGCGAAGAGGTGGAGTTCGGCGAACAGGCCGCCGCGCCCGCCGGGCTGGAGCGGGTGAAGACGGCGCTGGACGCGGTCCTGGCCGATGTGGCGGCCTATCGCCACGAACTGGCGTTGAAGAGCCTGAAGGGCTGAAAGGTCGTCAGACCCGCGTCTTGTCCCAGGTTCCGAACTCGTGGGCGATGCAGCGATCGATGAGCAGGCGCCAGACCGGCTCGGCGATGTCGGGCGACAGGCCGGCGGGTTCGGCCGCCTTCAGCACCTTGGCCACCACGTCGTCGATGCGGGCCTGATCGAAGACGGCGTCGCGGTTGGGCTTGATGCGGGCGGCGGCGTCCATGTAGCGCTGGCGCTCGGCCAGCAGGGTCACGAGCGCGCGGTCCAGCGCATCCACGCCCTGACGCACGTCCAGCATGGTCGCGCAGTCTTCCGGGGCCTTGCGCGCGTCGATGGCGACGGCGGCGGGAGAGGTCATCAGGTCAGCCGACAAAGGCGCGCTCCAGAACATAGTCGCCGGGTTCGGCGTTCGAGCCTTCCTTGAGGCCGTAGGATTCCAGCAGTTCGCCGGTCTCCTTGATCATGGCCATCGAGCCGCACAGCATGACGCGGTCGCTGTTGGGCGAAAAGCCGATGGGTAGTTGCAGGTCGGCGAAGACGTCGCCCGACTTGATGCGGTCGGTGATGCGGCCTGGCGTTTCAAAGCGCTCGCGCGTCACGGTGGGGTAATAGGTCAACTGGGCCTTGGCCTCGTCGCCGATCAGCGGGTCGTCGTGGATCTCGTGGCTGAAGAAGTCGCGGTAGGCCAGGTCGGCGACGTTGCGCACCGTGTGGCAGACGATGACCTGCTTGAAGCGGGAATAGGTCTCAGGGTCGCGCGCGACAGACAGCCACGGCGCCAGTCCGGTGCCCGTGCCGATCAGCCACAGGCGCTCGCCGCCGGTCAGGGCGTCCAACACCAGGGTTCCGGTCGGCTTCTTGCCCATCAGGACGCTGTCGCCCGGCTGGATCTTCTGCAGGCGCGAGGTCAGGGGGCCGTCCTCGACCTTGATGGAGAAGAACTCCAGTTCCTCGGCCCAGAAGGGCGAGGCGATGGAATAGGCGCGCAGCACGGGTTTGCCGCCGTCCTCGCCCGGCAGGCCGATCATGACGAACTCGCCCGAGCGGAAGCGGAAATCCTCGGGCCGTTTGACGCCGAAGCTGAACAACTGGTCGTTCCAGTGGCGGACCCACAGGACTTCCAACTCATGGAACGGACTGGCCTTGACGGGCGGCGCGGAGAGGGAGGCGTCAGACATGGCGACTACCTAGGCCGTCGCGGGCGGTTGCGAAAGAGTGCTGCGGCGATCCTTCTCCCCTTGTGGGAGAAGGTGGCAGGCGAAGCCTGACGGATGAGGGGTGCTGGCGGGGCCTGATCAGCAATGAGGCCGGGCGGTCGCTTCGATCTTCAACCGTCACGGCGACCCCTCATCCGACCCGCTGTGCGGGCCACCTTCTCCCACAAGGGGAGAAGGGAGAAAGAAGGGATGACGACGGAAGATTCCGTCTCTAGCTTCACCGCCATGCGCACTTTTCTTCTCGCCTCGACGATCCTGATGGCTGCGACCTCGGCCTTCGCCCAATCCTCGCCGCAGCCAGCGGCTCCGCCCGCCGCCACGGCGCCCGCGTCCTCGATCCTGACGGTCGAGCGGGTCTTCGCCAATCCGTCCCTGGCTGGGCCGGTGGCCAAGGGGGTCAGCCTGTCGCCCGACGGCGAACTGGTCGCCTTCCTGCGCTCGCGCGAGGATGACGTGGACGTGCTGGACCTGTGGGCCGCGCCGGTGAAGGGGGGCGAGCCGTTCAAGCTGATCGACGCCCGCGCCCTGGTCCCTGACGCCGGCGAACTGTCCGAAGCCGAGAAGGCGCGGCGCGAGCGGATGCGGATTTCCCAGCGCGGCGTGGTCGAATATTCGTGGGACGAGCAGGGCCGCTACATCCTGGCCCCGCTGGAAGGCGACGTCTTCCTGGCCAACCGCGCCGACGGCTCGGTGCGGCGCCTGACCGAGACGGCGGCGGATGAGATCGACGCCAAGGTGTCGCCCAAGGGGGCCTTCGTCAGCTTCGTGCGCGATCAGAACCTGTTCCTGGTCAATCTGGGGACGGGCGCCGAACAGGCCATCACCACGGACGGCAAGGATCTGATCACCTGGGCCACGGCCGAGTTCATCGCCCAGGAAGAGCTGGACCGCGACACCGGCTATTGGTGGAGTCCGAACGAACGCTACATCGCCCTGCAACGCACGGACGAGAGCACGGTCGACGTCATTCCGCGTCTGGATATCACGGGCGGCGGGGCCTCGGTCATCTCGCAACGCTATCCGCGCGCCGGGCGGCCCAACGCCGTGGTCGAGCTGTATGTGCAGGACGTGCAGAGCGGTCAGCGGGTCAAGGTCGATCTGGGCGTCGACACCGACATCTATCTGGGCCGGGTGAACTGGGCGGCGGACGGTTCGGTCGCCTATGTCCAGCGTCTGTCGCGCGACCAGAAGCGGCTGGACCTGCTCAGCGTCGATCCGGTCACGGGCGCCAGCCGGGTGATCGCCAGCCAGACCTCGAACGCCTGGGTCAACGTCACCCATGACTTCAAGGCGCTGAAGGACGGGAACTTTATCTGGTCCAGCGAGGAGAGCGGGTGGCGTCACCTGTATCTCCATAACAAGGACGGCCGCCGTCTGCGGGCGATCACGCGCGGCGATTATCCGGTCAAGGCGCTGGACGGCGTCAACCAGGACACGGGCGAGGTCTTCTTCACTGCCTCCATGCGCGACGGCCGGGAATATCCGATCGAGCAGCAACTGTTCCGCGCCAGCTACAAGCGGACGCTGAACCCGACCGAAGTCACCCCGCGCGGCGGCTGGTGGAGCGCCACGGTCAACGGCACGGGCACGGCCTATGTCGGCAACTACACCGATGTGAACACCCCGGCGCAGTCGGCGCTCTATTCGATCGACGGCCAGCGCGTGCGCTGGATCGAAGAGAACAGGCTGCAGCCCGGCCACCCCTTCTGGCCCTATGCCGAGCGTCAGCAGAAGCCGACCTTCGGAACCCTTCAGAGCCACGGCGAGACGCTGATGTGGCAGATGACGACGCCGCCGGGCTTTGATCCGTCGAAGACCTATCCGGTGGTGATGGAGGTCTATGGCGGGCCGTCGGGCGGCGGGGTGAAGAACGCCTGGCAGCCGGCCAAGACCCAGTTGCTGACCGAGGCTGGCTACATCGTCTTCCGCCTGGACAACCGGGGCGAAGGGGATCGCTCGGCCGCCTTCAAACAGGCCCTCTATCTGAAGATGGGCCAGCCCGAGATCGAGGATCAGGTCATCGGCGCTGACTATCTGCGCTCGTTGCCTTACGTCGACGACAGCCGCATCGCGATGATGGGTTGGTCGTACGGCGGGTTCATGAGCCTGATGGCGCTGACCGAGCCGAAGATGGGTCTGGCCGCCGCCCTGGCGGGCGCGCCGCCGACGGAGTGGAGCCTGTACGACACCGCCTATACCGAGCGGTACATGTCGACGCCGCAGGCCAATGTGGACGGCTACGCCGCCTCGGACGTGGTGAACCGGCTCGACAATCTGACGGGGCGTCTTCTGCTGATGCACGGCATGGCCGACGACAACGTCATCTTCGAGAACACCACGCGGGTTCTGAACGCCCTTCAGGAAAAGAGCATCCCCTTCGAGACCATGCTCTATCCGGGCCAGCGCCACGGCATCCGGGGCAATGATCGTCAGCTGCATCAGTGGCGGACCTATCTGGACTTCCTGGACCGCACGATCGGGACACGGGCGCCGCATAAGGCGGACTGAGGCGAACTCTGATCCGGCGGAACCCGGCCCTGCGGCCGCCGTTCCGCCGGAATGGAAAAGCTGTTCAATCATCTGGCGAACGCGACGGCCAAGCTGGCGGGGCGGCCGTGGACCTTCATCGTCTGCCTGGCGGTGGTGCTGATCTGGGCCGTGACGGGGCCGGTGTTCAAGTTCAACGAGACCTGGCAGCTGGTGATCAACACCGGCACGACCATCGTCACCTTCCTGATGGTGTTCCTGATCCAGAACACCCAGAACCGCGACGCCGCGGCCATGCACGCCAAGATGGACGAGCTGATCTATGCGGTGAAGAAGGCCGATGCGGGCTTCATCGGCATCGAGCACCTGACCGACAAGGAACTGGCGGTCATCCTGCAGGAGGTCGAGCGGCGCGGCCGCGACATCCACGCCGGCCAGCCCGCGCGGGCGGTCAGGAGCCGCCCGGCGTCACGCGCGGAGGCCTGAACGGCTCGCCGAAAAAACAGAGTCCAATTCGTCTGAATCGTCTGAAATCCCTCCGCGCCGTCGGTGGAGCGCTCATGATGGCGGACGGAGGGGAGGCGGCGGGCTGATCGCGATAAGACACGCGCAATCGCCGTGTTTTGCCGGGATTGGAGCGATGCGATAGGCGAGGAAGGGCGCTGTTTGATCCTTCTCCCCTTGTGGGAGAAGGTGGCAGGCGAAGCCGGACGGATGAGGGGGGCGAAGGCCGCCGGTCGGCGACATCCGTCTAGACGCCGCGTCGACACCCCTCATCCGGCCCTGACGGGCCACCTTCTCCCACAAGGGGAGAAGGGGCGCGGCGGCCTTAATCGCGGTAGTTCAGCGCCGGGGCGCGGTCGCCCAGCAGGGCGCGGTATTGGAAGTCCGGGCCGCGACGGCGTTCGAACTCGGCCTTGGCGGCTTCGATCGTCTCGGGGCTCTGGAACAGTTCGGCGGTGGTCAGGGCCAGGGTCTTGGCCGCCAGATGGGCGCCCTTCAGGCCGATGGTCGTGCCCGCCGCCACCACGTTCTGCCACGAGTGACCGGCCGAACCCGGCACGAAGGTCGCCGTCGACAGGCCGACCGTCGGCGTGACCCAGGACACGTCCGACACGTCGGTCGAGCCGCCGAAGTCGCCGCCGATCACGGCGTCCTCGATCTGACCGACGGAGGCTAGGTCGGGCTTGGTGGTCAGGGTCTTCTGGATTTCCGACGCCAGGGCGGTTTCCTCGGCCGTCCAGGTGATGCCGCCGACATGGCGCAGGTTGCGGTCCATGACGTGCATCAGGGCTTCGTTCGGCAGCATGGAATAGACGCCGCCGATGGCTTCGAACTCGACGCGGGTGCCGGTGCCCAGGGCCGCGCCGTCGGCGGCCAGCTTCACCCGCTCCAGCACGTCGCGGACGATCTCCGGGTTGTTGTGGCGGACGTAGTAATAGGCCTCGGCGTAGGCCGGGACGACGTTGGGCGCCTTGCCGCCGTCGGTGATGGCGTAGTGGATGCGGGTGCGGTCGGGCACGTGTTCGCGCATCAGGTTGACCATGGCGTTCATGGCCTCGACGCCGTCCAGGGCCGAGCGGCCCTTGTCCGGCGCGGCGGCGGCGTGGGACGCCGTGCCGTAGAAGCGGAACTTGCCCGAGACGTTGGCCATGGTGTCGCCCTGGCGGGCCGAGTTCACATTGCCGGGATGCCAGTGCAGCGAGACGTCCACGTCGTCGAACAGGCCGTCGCGGACCATGTAGACCTTGCCCGAGCCGCCTTCCTCGGCGGGCGTGCCGTAGACGCGCAGCTCGCCCTTGATGTTGTTGGCGACCATCCAGTCCTTGACCGCGATAGCGGCGTGGATCGAGGCGGCGCCGAACAGGTTGTGGCCGCAGCCGTGGCCCGCATGGCCGCCTGCGGATTCCTGGATCGGGCTGAGCGTCTGCGACAGGCCGGGCAGGGCGTCGTATTCGGCCAGGACGGCGACCACGGGGCCTTCGCCGGTCTTGAAGCTGGCCAGGAAGGCGGTCGGCTCGTTGGCGATGCCGGGCGTGACGGTGAAGCCGGCGTCGCGCAACTGGCCCTGGAGCAGGGCGGCGCTCTGGGTCTCCTGATAGCCCAGCTCGGCGAACTTCCAGATTTCCAGCGCGGCGTGGTCGAGGGCGGCCTGGTTGCGGTCGACGGTGGCGATCAGGCTCTGCCTGCCCTGAACCGACAGCTCGGCGGCGTGGACGGGCAGGGCCGCCAGCGGCGCGGCGAGGGCGGCGGCCAGGGCCAGGGCGCGCAGGGATACGGGTTTCATCTCGGGGTTTCTCCCTCGTGTTCAAAAGAGAAGGGCGGAAGGCGTCGCCGCCTCCCGCCCCTTGTCTAGGTCAGACCGATCAGAAGGCCTTGCGGACGCTGGCGTACCAGTAGCGGCCGTAGGGCTGATACACCGTGCCGACGTAGCCGTCGGCGGACAGCGGGGGCTGCTCATCGGTGATGTTGCGGACGCCGACGCGCACCGCCGTGTCGGACAGCATGCCGCCGAACCGGTCGGCCCCGAACTCGTACTCGGCGTACAGATTGGCGGTGAGGGTGGAATCCACTGTCCAGTAGTCGCCCGCCGAGTTGGTGATGCTGTCGTCGTACAGCGACGAAATGTACTGGGTGAAGGCGCCCACGGTCCAGGCGTCCTTGTTCCAGGTGGCCGACAGCGACCACTTCCATTCAGGGCGGCCCAGGTCGGCGATCATGTCGCCCATCGAGCCGGAAACCCAGATGTTCGAGTCCAGTTCGCCCGAAGCGACGGCGTCCGACAGCTTCTGCGTGTCCGGCGCCATGTCCAGGTAGTACTTCAGCAGGTGCGAGACGTTCAGGTTGGCGCTGAAATCACCATACTGGGTGCCGCGCAGGCGCCACATCACGCCCAGGTCCAGCCCTTCAACCGTCTGCGGCTGCTGGTTGGTGTAGGCGTCGGTGATGTAGAGAACCTCGCCCGCGGCCTCCAGGCCGGTGCCGGCGAAGATGCGGCCGTCGGCGGCGGAGGCGTCGCCGCGCACCACGTTCGGATTGTACGAGCCGTTCTTGCGCAGGAGATAGTCCAGCGTCAGGGCGTTTTGACCGCGGAACAGGCCGACCATGCCGGTCTGCTCGACCTGCCACCAGTCGGCGGTGAGGGTGAAGTCGCCCAGTTCCGCCGGGATGAAGCGCGGCTGGATGACCAGGCCGACCGAGAAGGTTTCCGACTCTTCCGGCTGCAGGTCCGGATTGCCGGCGCGGCGTTCCTGCGTCGACTTGCGGGCGTGGTTCTGATTGAAGTCCGCGCGCCACGGCTGGGCGACCTTGGAGGCCATCGAGGCGCCGCAGTCACGCATGCCGTTGGCCAGGGCACCCTGACGGTTCAGGGCCTCGCAATAGAGCCAGTCCACCGACTGGTTCGAGCGGGTGATCTGGGTGGCGTTGATCTGTTCCAGGTTCGGGGCGCGGAAGCCCTGGGCCCACGAGGCGCGGACGCGGAAGCCGTCGACGATGTCCCAGGCGCCGGCGATCTTCGGCTTGGTGACAGACCCGAAGTCCGAATATTCCTCGAAACGGCCGGCCAGCTGGATTTCGAGGTTGTGGACGAGCGGAACGCCCATCTCCGGCGACACCAGGGGGGCGGCGATTTCGACGTAGGCCGAGAAGACGTCGCGCTCGCCGTAGGTGTCCGGGTTTTCCGACTGGTTGATCAGGTCGGAGGATTTGACGCCGGCCAGGTTGGTGTAGCGGATGGTGCCGTCGACGCGATCGTCGCGGTCGTCATGCTGGGTCTCGGTGCGCAGCTCGATACCGGCCGCGACGCCGACCGGACCGGCCGGCAGCTGATAGATGTCCGGGCGCGAGATCTTGAAGTCCCACAGGCCCAGCTCGGTCTTGGTCTTGCGGACCATGTCGACGCGGATGGCGTCCAGCGCCGCCTGGTTCGACGGGGCGCCGTCGCCGACCTGCGGGTTGCCGATCGTGCCGCCGTTGAAGAAGTTGTAGGCGTCGGGCGTGGACTTGGCGGCCCATTCCTGAAGCCGGGTCGCCGAGATGTTGTCCGAGACGTCCTTGGCCGAGGCTTCCGACCACATCAGGGCCGATTCCCAGTTCCAGCCGTTCCACTCGCCGCGCACGCCGCCGAGGATGCGGAACTGCTTGTTGGTGACTTCGACGCTGATCGGACCCATGTCCGAGAAGCGGTAGCCGGTCAGGGTGATGTTCGGATCACCGGCGATCGGATTGTAGTAGTTCGAGCCCGGAATGATGAAGCTGACGCCCGAAGCGGTCGCGATCGGCTCCTGATAGGCCTGCGACTTGGCGTGGTAGAAGCCCAGTTCGCCGAACGCCTCCACGGCGTCGTTGATCTGATAGCGGCCGGTGGTGAAGACGTTGAAGCGGTCCACTTCCGGCATGACCGACAGGCCCATGCGGGCCGTGTCCGCGTTCAGGTCGGCAGGCAGGTTGGTGCCGTTGGCGAGGCACACGCCGTCCTGGGTCGGGGTGACGCAGCTGGCGTGGCCCTGCGGGACGATCGTGAAGCCCTGGCCGGCAGAGCCGTTCGCATTGCGCACCGTGAAGCGGCCCCAGGGCGCCAACTGCGAGGTGCCGTTCAGGCTGGAGTGGTCCTCGAAACCGGTGCCGGCGAACAGGCTGCGCTTGTCGTTGCTGGACGTGTAGTCCTGGTCCAGCGTGTTCAGTTCGCTGCGGTGATCGTAGTTGAAGAACAGCGACAGGTTGGCGCGGCCGTCCAGGAAGTCCTTGCCGCCGTAGAGCGACAGGTTGGTCTCGCGCATGCCGGTGCCTTCGGCGCCGCCGTGCTGGGCCGACATGGTCCAGTTGTTCATGTCGTCGCGCAGGACGGTATTGACCACGCCGGCCACGGCGTCGGCGCCGTAGATGGCGGCGGCGCCGTCGCGCAGGACTTCAAGGCGCTTCAGGCCCGACACCGGAATGGCGTTGGTGTTGTAGGTCAGGACCGGAACGAGGTGTTCGTTGGCCTGCGACGTCGGGTGGCCCACCACGCGGCGGCCGTTCAGCAGCACCAGGGTGTTGCCGATGCCCAGGCTGCGCAGGTTGACCGAGCCGGTGTCGCCGCGCGCCGAGTTCGAGGTGTTCGGCTGGTAGGACGAGTTGAAGGTCACATCGCCCATCTGGGGGATGGAGCGGAACAGGTCATCGCCCGAAACCGGCGCGGCGGCGATGATGTCTTCCTCGGACAGAACCGTCACGGGCAGGGCGGCCGTCACCTTGGCGCCTTTGATCTGCGAGCCGACGACGACGATTTCTTCGAGCTGGGTGATTTCGCCGCCTGCTTCTTGGCCCG
Organism: Brevundimonas sp. UBA5936; assembly: GCA_002430835.1. Taxonomy (GTDB): domain Bacteria; phylum Pseudomonadota; class Alphaproteobacteria; order Caulobacterales; family Caulobacteraceae; genus Brevundimonas. The sequence goes on along the minus strand of DJDA01000130.1, from coordinate 5,794 downwards.
CCTCTTGGGCGACGGCGGTCGTCGCGCCGAACAGGGCGGTCGTGGCCAGCAGGGCCGTTCTCATGCTGCGACGCGCGAATACTGAACTCATTGGACTGGGCATCCCCTGTGGTCGGCGCTCTGTGACGCCTCTGACCGTTATGTGTTGTGAACAGGCGTGGCCTTCGTCCGCCGCTTCGATGGATCGAAATGGGGCGCTGAACGGAGATTCCGCCTCGGTTCGGACTTGAAGCGGCCATAGAGGGTCACGTCAAGTTTTTCGGGATAAATATTGCCGATATTCAAGATAATGAGCGCAATAATCGCAGATGCCCGCCCTTGAACTGCTGTTTTCCGCAATGCTATCGCAGAGCTTATTGGCAATATGTTCTGTCTTTTTGGGGCGGCGGGGGAATGTAACCGCTGCGGTAGGGCAGGATTTGTGGCGGGGTTTTGTATGCGCATCGGTTTGATGAAGTCGGCGACGGCGGTTTCTGCGGCGGCTCTGATGCTGCTGTCGGGGCCTGTCTTGGCTCAGGAGGCGGCGGCCCAGGTCCGGCCCGCCACGGGCAGCGGCGGCGACATCGTCAATTACGGCCAGATCCACAGCCCCGTGGTGGGCCGCGGCGGCATGGTGGTCAGCCAGAGCGACCTGGCCACCCGCGTCGGCGTCGAGATCCTGCGCCAGGGCGGCAATGCGGTGGACTCGGCCGTCGCGGTCGCCTTCGCCGAGGCCGTGACCCTGCCGCGCGCGGGCAATATCGGCGGCAGCGGCTATATGGTCCTGCACATGGCGGCCACGGCCGAACGCCCGGCCCAGACCGTCGCCATCAACTATTACGGCACGGCGCCGGCCGCGACGACGCCGGACCTGCTGCTGGACGACAGCGGCCGCTTTGACCGCTCAAAGCCGTCGGGCTTCATCAACGTCTCGGTGCCGGGCACGGTCATGGGCATGTGGGAGGCGCACGCGCGCTTTGGCTCCATGCCCTGGGCCGATCTGGTCGCGCCGGCGGTCAAGCTGGCCGAGGAAGGCTATGTCCTGTCGGACGGCGAGGCCGACGCCACGGCGGGCCGGGCGCGGGTGCTGGCGACCGATCCGGGGGCGCGCGAAGCCTATCTGAAGGCGGACGGAACCGCCTATCGCGCGGGCGAGATCTTCCGCCAGCCGCTGCTGGCCGAAAGCCTGCGCAAGGTGGCGCGCGGCGGGGCGGACGAGTTCTACAAGGGCGAGCTGGCGCGTCAGATCGTGGCGGGCGTCCAGGCGGGCGGCGGCGTCATCACCATGGCCGACATGGCCGCCTATCGCGCCGATGTGTCCGAGCCGATCTGGGGCAGCTATCGCGACCACCGCATCGCCTATATGCCGCCGACGGCCTCGGGCGTCAGCGTCGCCCAGGCGCTGAACCTGCTGGAGCATTTCGACCTGCGGTCGATGGGATGGGGCAGCGTCGACAGCCTGCACCTGATCTCCGAGGCGATGAAGATCACCTCGTCGGATCGTCGCCTGATCGGCGGCGCGCCGCAGTGGACCACCCCGGCGCACGGCCTGGCCAGCAAGGAATTCGCCGCCGAACGGGTCAAGCTGATCTCGCCGGACAAGACGCTGAAGGCCGCCGACATCCCCGAGGGCAACCCCTATCCCTATGAGAGCAAGGACACGACCCACTATTCGGTCGCGGACGCCTTCGGCAATGCGGTGTCGAACACCTACACCCTGTCCAACTCCTACGGCGCGCACGTCGCCCCGGCAGGGACGGGGATTCTGCTGAACAACCACATGGACAACTTCTACTGGGGATCGCAGGGCCAGCCGAACTCGCCCGCGCCGGGCAAGCGCCTGGGTTCGACCATCACGCCGATGATCGTGTTCGAGGACGACAAGCCCTGGCTGGTCACGGGCACGCCGGGCGGCGGCTACATCATCGCCACCATGGTGCAGCTGATCTCCAACGTCATCGACCATCGGTTGAACGTGGCCGAGGCGGCCATGCGTCCGCGCCTGAATCAGGGCGCCGGGGACAGCCCGCTGGAGCTGGAGGGCGGCTTCTCGCCCGATGTGGAGCGTTTGCTGCGCGAGCGCGGCCATACGGTGCGTCCGTCCATGACAATGGGCAGCACCCAGTCCATCATGGTCGAGGGAGATCGATTCCTGGGCGCCGCCGACACCCGTCGGCCGGACGCCCTGGCGTTGGGCGTTCGCTGACTTAACAGGCGGCCGCTGAAAACTATCGGGGCTCGGAGGGGGAATACCGATGATGCGTAAGGTTCTGCTGGCGGGCGTCGCCGGCCTGGTTCTGGCCGCCGGCGCGGCGCCTGTGGTTCACGCTCAGGCGGGAGGCTCCGCGAGCCGCCCCGCCGCCTCGGCGGCGTGGCAGGACGGCCTGTTCGACGTTCGGCTGGATCGCGAGAAGGGCCGCGTCCTGGCGCGCCTGTCGGCCCCCGACGCTGAGGGGGTGATCGGCCGCTACCTGTATCAGCCGGGCTTGTCGGCGGGGCTGGGTATGGATGGGGCGGGGCTGGACCGCTCGGGCCTGGGGCAGGCGCAGATCGTCGCCTTCCACAAGGTCGGGGGCCGGGTGTTCGCCCGGTTCGAGAACCATCGCTTCCGCGCCATCGACGCCAGCGCGGACGAGCAGAACGCGGTCGCCGCCTCCTTCGCCCCCTCGACCGTCTGGGCGACGGATGTGATCGAGACGGGGGCCGACGGCTCGGTCGTCGTCGATCTGTCGGGCTTCCTGACGCGGGACGCGGTCAACATCGCCGGGCGGCTGAAGCGGGCGAGCCTGGGGACGTTCAAGGGGGCGCCCGACCTGGGCCATCTGGCGCTGGATCAGACCCTGGTCTTCCCGGACAACGTCGAGCTTCAGACCGTCCAGACCTTCACCAGCGACGAGCCGGGCGGCGAGCTGTCGCGCATCGCGCCGGATGCGCGCGCCGTCACCCTGACGGTCCAGCACTCCTTCATCCGCCTGCCGGACGACGGCTTCCAGACCGTGCCGCACGATCCGCGCGGCGGCAGCATCAGCCAGGCCATGGCGGTGGACTTCGCCGCGCCGCTGGATCAGCCGGTCATGAAGCGGCTGGCGCGCCGCTTCCGTCTGGAGAAGACCGATCCGACGGCCGCCCGCTCGGCGGTGAAGAAGCCGATCGTCTTCTACGTCGACCGCGCCGCGCCCGTCGCCATCCGCGAGGCCCTGATCGAGGGCGGCGACTGGTGGGCGCAGGCCTTTGAGCAGGCGGGCTATCTGAACGCTTTCCGGGTCGAGCTGCTGCCCGAGGGGGCGCATCCGATGGACGCCCGCTACAACATCATCGCCTGGGTCCACCGCGAGACGCGCGGCTGGTCCACCGGTAGCACCGTCAGCGACCCGCGCACCGGCGAGATCGTGCGCGGCGTGGTGCAGCTGGGCTCGCTGCGCGACCGGCAGGACAAGATGATCATCGAGGGCCTGGTCGGCGCCGCGCGCGCCGGGACGGGCGGAGAGGATGATCCCGACCGTCTCGCCTATCACCGCCTGCGCCACCTGTCGGCGCACGAGATCGGCCACTCCATCGGCTTGGCGCACAACTTCGCCGCCTCGACCTATGAGGGGCGGGCCTCGGTCATGGACTATCCGGCGCCGTGGGTGATCGCGGACGGCGACCGGCTGGACTTCAGCCAGGCCTATACGACCGGCGTCGGCGCCTGGGACCGCTACGCCATCGACTGGCTGTATGGGGATACGCCGGGCCGGGATCCGCAGGCGCGCCGCCTGGCCCTGGCCGCCGAGGCGCAGGCGAAGGGCTATCGCTTCGTCGGCGACGGCGACACCCGCCCCCTGGGCAGCCTGCAGCCCTATGGCGCCATGTGGGACAACGGGACCGACCCGGTGGCCGAGTTCGCCAACACCCTGGCGGTGCGGCGCATCGCCCTGTCGCGCTTCGGCCTGGCCAATCTGCCGGCGGGGGCGCCGGCGGCGGACCTGCGCCGGGTCATCGTGCCGATCTATCTCTATCACCGCTATCAGACCACGGCGGTCGGGCGTCAGATCGGCGGCGTCGACTACAGCTACGCCGTCAGCGGCGCCGGTCATGAGCGGGCCGAGGTCGTGCCCGCAGACAAGCAGCGCGCGGCGCTGGAGGCCCTGATGTTGGCGCTGTCGCCGGCCGAACTGGACCTGCGCGACGACCTGATCGACCTGTTGTCCTCGGTCCAGTCGGGCAATCCCGATCGCCAGACCCAGATCGAGCTGTTCGAGGGCAAGACCGACGCCGTGTTCGACCCGTCCTCGGCGGCGGCGGCGGCGACCCAGGTGGTGTTCGAGACCCTGCTGGCGCCCGAGCGGTTGAACCGTCTGGTCGAGCAGGAGCGCCGTGATCCGGGGCAGCTGGGGCTGGTCGAGACGCTGGACCGGGTGGCGGTCGCCGTCGGGCCGGGCGCGGCGTTGAGCCCGCGTCAGGCTGAACTGCGCCGCGTCGCCCGCGCCCGCTACGCCGCCCATCTGGCCGCGCTGATCCAGGGCAAGGATCTGTCCTCGACGGTGCAGGGCACGGTGCGCGACAGCGCGCGGCGGTTCGGGGAGCAGTTGAAACGCTGCCGCGGCGACCGGCTGGAGACGGCCCAGTGCGTCTATCTGGCGGAAGCTCTGACCGGCCCGGTCGAGGGGCTGAAGGCGCTGAGCGAGACGTTGCCGGTCGCACAGGCGGTGCCGCCGGGCGCGCCGATCTAAAGGCCCTTCTCCCCACCGGGGGAGAAGGTGTCAGGCGAAGCATGACGGATGAGGGGGCTGTGTCCGCAAACGCGGGCGTCGAGAGCGTTGAGGCGTCCCCCTCATCCGAGCGCCTCCGACGCCCACCTTCTCCCCCGGAGGGGAGAAGGGTCGTTGATTACAGCTCCCGCCAGGTCTTGCCGGTGACGCCTTCATAGTTGGTCGCGTGATAGACGCCGCGCGCCACCGCGCGGGCCAACACGTCGGCGGCGACGTTGCCGAGCTGGGCCACGGCGACCTGACGCAGGGCCGGGTCTTCGATGACCTTCTTGCCGGTTGACAGGCTGAACAGGGTGTCGCCGTCGAACGGCGCGTGGGCGGGACGGATGGCGCGGGCCATGCCGTCCTGGGCCATGATGGCCACGCGCTGAAGCTCCACGCGGGTCAGGGCCACGTCGGTGGCGATGCAGGCGATGGTGGTGTTCTCGCGCGGTTGGGGCCGGAACTTGGATGCGCCCCAGTCCTCGGCCGAGGCGTGCAGGCCCGAGGCGCCCAGGCCGCCGAACTCGTCGCCGATCTCATAGGGCGCGGCCCAGAAGCTCTTGCCGCCGGGCGCCACGACCGAGCCGACGCTGTTGACCGCCACGATGGCGCCGACCGTCCAGCCCGAGGCCATGACCGCTGAGGCTGAGCCGATCCCGCCTTTCAGCGCGCCCGCCTCGGCGCCATAGCCCGCGCCAGCGGTGCCGAGGTCGAAGCGGTCGCCCGCGGCCTCCAGCGCCTGAACCGACAGGCGGCGATAGGGCGGCTCCATCTCCCACGCCTTGTTCCCGCCGTTGGCCAGATCATAGAGGCAGGCGGTCGGGATGATGGGCGAGGGCGGCACGCCCGGCGCTCCGCCCATGCCGTAGCCGCGCCCGCGCATCCCCATCCAGGCGGCGACGCTGTCGGCCGAGCCGAGGCCATAGACCGACCCGCCCGACAGGATGATGGCGTCCACCTCCTGCACCAGATTTTCGGGGCGCAGCACGTCGGTCTCGCGCCCGGCGGGGCCGCCGCCGCGCACGTCCACAGCCGCAACGGCGGGCTTTTCGGCCAGGATGACGGTGACGCCGGTGCGGACG
>DJDA01000018.1 GCA_002430835.1 Brevundimonas sp. UBA5936 | reverse complement strand
GCGGCGTCGGCGTCCTGGCCCATCGCGTGATCGAAGATGCGGCGGAAGCGGAAGACCGAGCGCAGGGTGCGCGGCGCCACGCCGACGCGATCGCGGAACCGGCGCTGCAGGGCGCGGCGTTCGGCCGAGTTCAAAAGCGGCCCCTCAAGATCGTTCTCAGCGGCGGCGACCTGGGCGCGGACGGCGAGGTCGATGCGCCAGTCGCCCGCCCGGCGCTGATCCTCCAGCCAGGCGCCGAGGGCGGCGGCCTGCCCCGCCGGATCGCCGGACGGCGCCGTGAAGCCGTCCAGCCGCGCCACAAGGTCCAGCCGCCGGTCCGTCGCCTCGATCAGCGGGCGGCCGAGGAACGCCCGCGCCCCGTCGGGCTCGAACTTGGCGGCGACGATCTCGACCGGGCCGACCGGACGGATGGCCATGGGCCGGGTCATCTGACCGGCGAAGATCACCGACGGCTGCAGGCGGAAGACGCCGTCGGCGTCCTGTTCCTCATAGGGGGCCGCCAGATCGACCACCAGTTCGGGACAGCCGTCCGGGGCGATGCGCTGCACGCCGCCGCTGGGGCGGGGCGCGGCGTAGGTCCACAGCAGGCGCACGAAGGGGCGCAAGGCGTCGGGCGGGGCGAATTCCTCGTACCGTTCCCCCTGCCCCATCTGCGGTCAGTTCGCCTTCTTGGGATCGGGCGGCAGGCTGGGCAGGGGGGCGCAAGGCACGCCGTCGTCCTTCAGCTTCCTGACCTCGGCGGGGGTGGCCTCGCCGTAGATCTCGCGCTTTTCGCTGCGACCTTCGTGGATGTCGCGGGCCTCGCGGGCGAAGGCGTCGCCGACATAGTCGAAATTCTGCTCGACGTGGTCGCGCACCTGGCGCGCGGCCTGCATCATCATCGACTGCATCTGCTGCAAAGCTTCAGGTTTCAGGGCGTCAGGCGAGGTCTTCTTCGTACCGGAGACGGCCGGGGCCATGACCTGCTTCCTCACCGCCGTCGAGCTGCAGAAGGGGCATTCGACAAGGCCACGCGCCGCCTGGTCGTCATAGTCGGACGAGGAGCCGAACCAGGCCTCGAAGCCGTGGTCGCGGTCGCAGGACAGGGCGTAGCGGATCATAGGGGCAGGTCGAAATCGCGGTCGTGGCGCAGGGCGGGGACGCTGGCGCGCGCCTGCTCCACGGCGGAAAGGTCCAGCCGGGCGTGCAGGACGCCCGGTTCGTCGTGGTCGAGCCGGGCGATCACCTCGCCCCACGGGCCGACGACCAGGGAGCGGCCCCAGGTCCGGCGGCCGTCTTCATGCGTGCCGCCCTGGGCGGGGGCCAGGACGAAGGCGCCCGTCTCGATGGCGCGGGCGCGCAACAAGGTCTCCCAGTGCGCCTCGCCGGTCGGGCGGGTGAAGGCGGCGGGGACGGAGATCAGCGTCGCGCCCGCCTGGGCCAAGGCGCGGTGCAGATGAGGGAAGCGCAGGTCGTAGCAGATGGTCAGGCCCAGGCCGCCCCAGGGCGCAGCGGCGACCACCGCCGCCTCGCCAGGCCTGACCGAGGCGCTTTCGCGATAGGTCTCGCCATTCGGCAGGTCGACGTCGAAGACGTGCAGCTTGTCATAGCGGGCCGTGATCGCCCCGCTGGGGTCGATCAGCAGGGACCGATTGGCGGCGCGCGGGTCATCCGCCACGCCCGAGCGCACGATGGCCGAGCCGACCAACAGCCAGACGCCCAGTTCGGCGGCCAGGGCCTTGAGCCCGGCGACGGCCGGGTCAGCGCCTTCGTCCGACAGGGCGGCGTCGCGGAAAGCGCGGCGTTGCTCGAGGAAGTTGCTCCCCTCGGGCGTCAGGATCAGCTGCGCGCCCCCGGCCGCCGCCTGACGGATCAGAGGCTCGACATGCGCCAGCCCTGCGGCCGCCGTCGCCGGCGTCCGCGTCTGGATCAGCGCGATGTCGAGCGTGTCCGTCATCAAGCCGCCAGCAGGGCGTCCAGCTCGCCCTTGCGGTCCAGAGCGTGGATGTCGTCCGAGCCGCCGACGTGCTTTCCGTCGATGAAGATCTGCGGGAAGGTGGCGGCGCCGCCCGAGCGTTCGACCATCTCGGCCTTCTTGGCCGGGTCGTTGGAGGCGACGATCTCCGTATAGGCCGCGCCCTTGCGGTCCAGCAGGGCCATGGCGCGGATGCAGTAGGGGCAGCCGGGTTTGGTGTAGAGGACGACTTCGGCCAAGGGGGACTCCTGAAGGCGGATGGGAAGGTTCTCCCTCACTTAAGCGGTTCGCGCGCGTTTTTCACCCTCGCGATGACGGCCAGGTCCACGGCGCGGGCTCCGGCCTCCATCAGCACTCGCGCACAGGCCTCGGCCGTGGCCCCCGTGGTCAGCACGTCGTCGATCAACAACAGACGCCGCCCCTTGATGCGTCGCCGCCCCGCTTCGGTCACGGCGAAGGCCGTCTTGACGTTCAGCCGCCGTCCGCGTGCCGACTTGCCGCCCTGGCTGGCGGTCGGCAGGGGACGGATCAGGGCGTCGGGCAGATAGTCGAGCCGCGCCGCGCGGGCCAGCGGCCGGGCGATCTCGGCCGCCTGATTGAACCGCCGCGACAGCAGGCGGGCGCGGTGCAGGGGCACGGGAACCACGGCGTCGGCCGTCTCGATCAGGGGCGCAGCCGAACGGCTGATCCAGCGCGCGAACAGGGAGGCGAACTGCTGCTGGTCGCCATGTTTGAACTTGAGGATGATCCCGCGCGACGCCTCGTCGTAGACGCAGGCCGCCCGCGCCCGGCTAAAGGCGTAGGGGCTGGCGACGCAGGCCGCGCACCGATCCGCCGCGAAATCGCCGCCGTCATACTCGAACGCCGCGCCGCAGCCGTCGCAGACCGGCGCCTCCAGAAAGGCCACCCGGCTCCAGGCGTCGGGCGACAGGCCCGCCGTGGCCGACGCCTCGCGGCTGTCGTGAGCCACAGGCGGCAACAGAATATCCAGCAGGCCCCGGCCCGCATCGCGCGCGCCGGATGCTAAAGGCGCCGTGACGCCTTTCAATCGACCCCGCCAGCCCCCATCCTGAACCGACATGAGCGCCCCCTCTCCCACCTCCGGTCCTCCGATCATCTTCGACGCCGCGCGCCGCGCTGCGCGCCTTAACCGCGCCGAGCGACGTTTCCCTGATGCCGACTTCCTGCACCTGCGCGCCGCCGACAATGCGGTGAACAGCCTGGAGGTGATCCTGCGCGAGTTTCAGACGCCCGTCGACCTGTCGCCGCATCCCGGCGTCTTCGCCCGCGCCCTGGCCGACAGCCCGGCGCGCGAAAGGGTGGCGCAGGTGCGCGCCGTCGGCTCGACGGCCGAGCGCGCCGCGCCGGGCGCGGGGCCGCTGGGGCTGGAGGACGGATCGGCCGATCTGATCGTCAACCTGCTGGGCCTGCACTGGGCCAATGACCTGCCCGGCGCTCTGAGCCAGATCCGCCGCGCGCTGAAGCCCGACGGCCTGTTCGTCGCCAGCCTGTTCGGCGCCGCGACGCTGAAGGAGCTGCGCGGCGTGCTGACCGAAGCGGAGCTGGAAGTGAACGGCGGCGCCCAGGCGCGGGG
>DJDA01000129.1:5982-18971 GCA_002430835.1 Brevundimonas sp. UBA5936 | reverse complement strand
CGCCGACGGTCATGCGCGTCGAGGGCGGCCCGCCTCCGGGAGGTCACAGCGCGGGCGGCCCGCCCCCTGGCGGCGGAATGCGGATGCAGTCTGGCGGCGGGCGCAACCGCGGCGGCGGCATGATGCCGGGCCAGGGGCGCTTCAACGTCTCGCTCTATCACACCTATCGCATCCAGGATGAGATCACGATCCGCGACGGCCTGCCGGTGCTCGATCTGCTGGACGGCGCCGCCATCGGCGCGCGCGGCGGCCAGTCCCGCAATGAAGTCCAGCTGCAGATGGGCGCCTTCAAGAGCGGCATGGGCGGCTTCCTGAACGCCAACTGGAAAGAGTCCACGCGGATCAACGGCGGCTCGTCGCCCGACGACGACCTGAGCTTCTCGGACCTGACGACGGTGAACCTGAACCTGTTCGCCGACCTGTCATCGCGGGAGAGCCTGGTCTCGCGCTACCCGTGGCTGAAGGGCGCCCGCGTCAGCGTCGGCGTCGAGAACATCTTCGACCAGCGCCTGAAGGTCCGCGACGGCCTGGGTGAGACGCCCCTGTCCTATCAGCCCGACTACCTCGACCCGCTGGGCCGCACGTTCCGCATCAGCCTGCGGAAGATCTTGTACTGATCGGCCGCACCACCGCCACTAACGAAGGAAGGGCGGCTTAACTGGCCCCCTCCGCCGTCATCCTCGGACTTGATCCGAGGATCGAGGGGACCGGCGCGCTCTTCCTGTCCGCCGTCACGCAGACGGGTGGCCCGATCCTCGGATCAAGTCCGAGGATAACGACGAAGAAGGCATCAAAAAAAGGCCCGGTCGCGAGACCGGGCCTTTGGCCTACATCGGTTTACAAAACCGGAGCTCAGTGCGCCTCTTTCGGCGTTTCCATCAGCTCGATCAGAACCCCGCCCATCTCCTTGGGATGCAGGAAGACCACCGGCGTCCCGTGCGCCCCGATGCGGGGCTCGCCCGTGCCGAGGATGGTCACGCCCTTGGCGCGCATCTCTGCAATGGCGGCATGGATATCGACCACCTCGAAGCAGACGTGGTGCTGTCCGCCCTTGGGGTTCTTGGCCAGAAAGCCGGTGATCGGACTGGTCTCGTCGAACGGCTCGATCAGCTCGATCTGGGCCGTCGGCGTGTCGATGAAGCAGACCTTTACCCCCTGCGCGGGCAGGTCGAACGGCTCTCCGATCTTCGTCGCGCCCAGCACGTCGCGATACAGTTTGATCGACTCGGCGATGGAGGGCGTAGCGACGCCCACGTGGTTCAGATTGCCGATCACTTCTTCGTCTCCACAGGCGCGGGCTGAGCATAGCCCAGACGCTGGTTCAGCTTTTCGATCAGGTCGGCCGCCGTCTCGGCGATCACGGAGCCGGGCGGATAGACGGCCGCCGCGCCCATATCGAGCAGGGGCTGCACGTCCGACGGCGGAATGACCCCGCCGACCACGATCATGATGTCCTCGCGCCCCAACTTCGCCAGTTCGGCCTTCAGCTCGGGAACCAACGTCAGATGCCCCGCCGCCAGCGACGAGGCGCCGACCGCATGAACGTTCTTCTCGACCGCATCCTTGGCCGCCTCGGCCGGGGTCTGGAACAGCGCCCCTGCCGTCACGTCGAAGCCGATATCGCCGTATCCGGTGGCGACCACCTTCTGACCCCGGTCATGGCCGTCCTGCCCCAGCTTGGCGATCAGGATGCGCGGCGGGCCGCCGTCGTTCTCGACGAAGGCGGCGACCATTTCGCGGGCGCGGGCGACCTTGGGATCGTTCCCTGCCTCTTTCGCATAGACGCCCGAGACCGTCTTCACCGTGGCGATGTGGCGGCCGAAGGCGGCCTCCAGCGCGTCGGAGATTTCGCCGACGGTGGCCTTGGCGCGGGCCGCCCGCACCGCCAGTTCCATCAGGTTCTCATTGCCGCGCGCGCCCTCGGTCAGGGCGTTCAGCGCGGCTTGCGTCGCCGGCTCGTCCCGCTCGGCCTTCAGGCGTTGCAGCTTTTCGATCTGGCGGGCGCGCACCTCGGCGTTGTCGACCTTCAGCATCGGAATGTCGTCGACCACGGGGTTCAGATATTTGTTCACGCCCACGACCGTCTGCTGGCCCGTGTCGATGCGGGCCTGCGTCTTGGCGGCGGACTCTTCGATGCGCAGCTTGGGAATGCCCGCCTCGATGGCCTTGGCCATGCCGCCGTAGGCCTCGACCTCCTCCATCAGGGCGCGGGCCTTGGTCGCCAGCTCCTGCGTCAAGCGCTCGACGTAGAAGCTGCCCCCCCAGGGGTCGATGACGCGCGTCAGGCCCGTCTCGGCCTGCGCCAAAATCTGGGTGTTGCGCGCGATCCGGGCCGAGAAGTCGGTCGGCAGGGCCAGCGCCTCGTCCAGGGCGTTGGTGTGCAGGCTCTGCGTCTGGCCGCCCGCCGCCGCCATGCATTCGACCATGGTGCGCGGCACATTGTTGAACACGTCCTGCGCCGCCAGCGACCAGCCCGAAGTCTGGCAGTGGGTCCGCAAGCTGAGGGACTTCGGATTGACGCCGCCTTCGCGCTTGACCGCCTCGGCCCACAACAGGCGGCCGGCGCGCATCTTGGCCACTTCCATGAAGTAGTTCATGCCAATGGCCCAGAAGAAGCTGAGACGCGGCGCGAACCGGTCGATCTCCATGCCCGCCGCCTTGCCCGCGCGCAGGTATTCGATCCCGTCCGACAGAGTGTAGGCCAGCTCGATATCCGCCGACGCCCCCGCCTCCTGCATGTGATAGCCGGAGATGGAGATGGAGTTGAACTTGGGCGTTTCCTTCGCCGTCCACTCGAAGATGTCGGCGATGATCCGCATCGAGGGCGCGGGCGGATAGATGTAGGTGTTGCGGACCATGAACTCCTTCAGAATGTCGTTCTGAATGGTCCCGGTCAGCTTGGCGTGATCGACGCCCTGCTCCTCGCCCGCCACGACGTAGAGCGCCAGGATCGGCAGCACCGCCCCGTTCATCGTCATGGACACCGACATCTGGTCCAGCGGAATGCCGTCGAACAGGGTCCGCATGTCCAGAATGGAGTCGATGGCCACGCCCGCCATGCCGACGTCGCCCTTCACCCGCGGATGGTCGCTGTCATAGCCCCGGTGGGTGGCCAGATCGAAGGCGACCGACAGGCCCTTCTGACCGGCGGCCAGGTTGCGGCGATAGAAGGCGTTGGACTCCTCGGCGGTCGAGAAGCCCGCATATTGGCGAATGGTCCAGGGCGCGCCCGCATACATGGTCGGATAGGGCCCGCGCACGAAGGGAGCGAAGCCCGGCAGGCCGTGGATGAAGTCCAGCCCGTCCAGCGCATCCGGCCCATAAGCCGTCTCGACCGTCAGCCCCTCGGGCGTGGTCCAGGCCGCGCGGTCCGGCCCGGCGCCGGTGGCGTCGAGGTCGAGGGCGACCTTGGAGAAATCAGGAAAGCTCATTGGGCGGCCTCCTCGAAGGCGGCGGCGAAGCGGACAGGCGCCAGCGCCTCGAACGTCCCGACAGCGGCGGTCGCGACGGGCGCGGGCGTCACCGGCGCGGAACGCACGTCCGGGTCGACGAATTTGGTGACGCCGACGATCTGGGCGGCGCCGTCCTTGAAGGCCTTCTCAGCCATGTCGCGCGCGCGGGCGATGCGAGGCTGGATCACTCCGCCTTCCAGACAGGCGATGACGCCGCCTTCGGCCTCATAGATCTGGAACTCGGCCCAGGCGGCCTGCGCCAATTCGCGGGTGCGCGCGTCCAGATACCAGGAGCCGCTGGCCGGATCGTCCACGCGGCCCAGGTTGGACTCTTCCATCAGGATCAGTTGGGTGTTGCGCGCCTGACGCCTGGCGAAGTCGTCCGGCAGGCCCGCCGCGCGGGTGAAGCCGTCCAGCACCACCGCATCAGCCCCGCCCACGGCCCCGGCGAACCCGGCGGCGGTCAGGCGCAGCATGTTCGGCCACGGATCACGCGCCGACAGCATCCGCCGCGACGAGCGCGCCTCGATGATCGCCGGAATCTCGGCGCCGAACGCTCTGGAGACGCTGGCCCAGATCAGACGCAGGGCGCGAATCTTGGCCAGAGAGTCGAAATAGGTCTGGTCCACGGCGACGCTCAGCACGACGCCCTTCAGCGCTGCCTCGACGGACAGGCCCGCCGCCACAGCCGCCTTCACATAGGCCACGGCCGAGGACGCGGCGAAGGCCAGTTCCTGCGCGATGGAACCGCCCGCCTCATGCGCCACGCGGCCCGAGGCCATGAACAGCGTCGCCTCGGGATAGGTCGCGGCATGGGTCGCCGCCGCCTTGGCCGTCTCGGACATAAGGGCTGCGAAACCGCCCGGCGCCCCGCCCGCCTCGGCCCAGGCCGAGATCGGATCGAGGTGGAAGGCCAGCTTGGCGCGAGGCGATCCCTTGGCGGCCGCCGACAGGGCCTCGGCCGCCTTCACGCCGTCGAACCCGGCGTCCAGCGCCACCGGCGCCAGCTCCAGCGCCACCCCGTCCAGCGCGCGCGCCAGCTTCACAGCGTCCGACGTCATCGGGCCGGCGATCAGGACGGAGGCCGCCCCGTTCTCCAGATCGGTCAGGACGGCGCGGTTCAGGGCGTCCGCGTCCTCGCCCTCGTTCAGCGCCCGCACGTCCCACGCCCGGCCTTCGGAATCCGAGGGCCGGGGCGCGAATACAGGCTCGCCCCCATTCGCCGTCCCATACAGCGGCTTCGTCGCCAGTTGGTCCGCATCCAGGTGGATGAGGCTCTCCAGCGGACGCTCCTTCAGCGCCTTGACGGCGGCCTCGCGCCACTCCAGCGGGGTCGGGACGGCGAACTCGGTCATTTACTCGAACTCCACCAGCACGTCGTCGGCGGCGACCGGATCGCCGGCCTTGGCCTTGACCGCCTTCACCTTGCCGTCGCGCTCGGCCTTGAGGATGTTCTGCATCTTCATGGCTTCGATGATGGCCACGGTCTCGCCGGACTTGACCTCCTGGCCCGGGGTCACGGGGATGTCGACCACCAGACCCGGCATCGGCGACAGCACCAGCTTGGACGTGTCCGCCGCCTGCTTCTCGGGCAGCAGGGCGTAGAGGTGCGCCACGTCAGGACGCAGCACGCGCACCCGCGCCCGCGCCGCGCGGTGGCGGATGTCGAAGCCGTCGGCGGCGCGCTTCACCTCGGCGGTGAAGGCGTCGTCGTCCAGCACCGCCTTGAACAGCGACAGGCCCGGACGCCAGTCGATCTCGGACAGGGAGAGTTCCTCGCCATCGATGGCGACGATCAGGTCTTCGGCCTCGTCATAGCCGACCTCGACCTCATAGGCCGCCTTGTCGATCAGGACGGTCCAGTCGGTGCGCTCGCTGGGGTCGCCGTCCTGTTCGGCGATGACCTCATTCATGGCCACGGCCGAGGCGATCAGGATCTTCACCTGCTCGGGCGTCAGCGCCAGACCGTGGAAGCCGTCGGGGAACTCGTCCTTGATGTAGCTGGTCGACAGTTCGCCGGACTGGAAGCGTTCCTGATCCATCACCGCCGCCAGGAAGGGCACATTGTGGCCCAGACCCGCCAGATGCGTGTCCTCCAGCGCGCGAGCCATGCCGCGTACGGCGTCGTCGCGCGTCTCGCCCCATGCGCACAGCTTGGCGATCATGGGGTCGTAGAACATGCTGATCTCGTCGCCCTCGCGGACGCCGGAATCGTTGCGGACCGTATAGTCGCCCTGATCGCCCTCTTCCGGCTGCTCGTAGCGCACCAGACGGCCGATCGACGGCAGGAAGCCGCGATAGGGGTCTTCGGCGTAGATGCGGCTCTCGATGGCCCAGCCGTTGATCGACAGGTCGTCCTGCTTGATCGCCAACTGCTCGCCCCAGGCCGAACGGATCATCTGCTCGACCAGATCGACGCCGGTGATCAGCTCCGTCACCGGATGCTCGACCTGCAGACGGGTGTTCATCTCCAGGAAGAAGAAGCTCTTGTCCTGACCGGCGACGAACTCGACCGTGCCCGCCGAGTCATAGTTCACCGCCTTGGCCAGGGCGACGGCCTGCGCCCCCATGGCGGCGCGGGTGGCCTCGTCCAGCAGGGGCGACGGCGCCTCTTCGATGACCTTTTGGTTGCGGCGCTGGATCGAGCATTCACGCTCGAACAGGTGGATGACGTTGCCGTGCTTGTCGCCCAGCACCTGAATCTCGATGTGGCGCGGATCGACGATGAACTTCTCGAGGAAGACGCGGTCGTCGCCGAAGGCGTTCAGCGCCTCGGCCTTCACGGCGGCGAAGCCCTCGGCCATGTCGTCGTCGGAATGGGCGACGCGGATGCCCTTGCCCCCGCCCCCGGCCGAAGCCTTGATCATGACCGGATAGCCGATTTCGCGCGCGATCTTCACCGCCTCGTCCGGCGTTTCGATCAAGCCCATGTGGCCCGGCACGGTCGAAACGCCCGCCTCGGCGGCGAACTTCTTGGACGTGATCTTGTCGCCCATGGCGTCGATCGCCTCCGGGTTCGGCCCGATGAAGGCGATGCCCTCGGCCTTCAGACGCCGCGCAAACCCGGCGTTCTCCGACAGGAAGCCGAAGCCGGGGTGCACGGCCTGCGCCCCCGTCTGCTTCACGGCGTCCACGACCTTGTCCTGGATCAGATAGGACTGTGCGGCGGGCGACGGGCCGATGTGCACCGTCTCGTCCGCCATCTCGCAGGCCAGCGACCCGGCGTCGGCGTCGGAGTAGACGACCACTGTCTTGATGCCCATGCGACGGCAGGTCTTGATGACGCGAACAGCAATCTCGCCCCGGTTGGCGATGAGGATTTTGGAGAACATAGCAGCCCCTATCGGCTCAAGAACATTTGTTCGGGCTGCAATGTGAAGTCCCACTTCACATGCCCAATTTTATCATCTCGCGACGTCACTTCGCCTATTTTGATGAAGGTTGGCATCTCCTTCAGCCAGATGTAGGCGCTCTCAGTCGGTGTTACGGGATGATTGAGGA
The DNA here is from genome assembly GCA_002430835.1 of Brevundimonas sp. UBA5936. Classification (GTDB taxonomy): domain Bacteria; phylum Pseudomonadota; class Alphaproteobacteria; order Caulobacterales; family Caulobacteraceae; genus Brevundimonas. Next base: position 12,018 of record DJDA01000129.1, on the reverse strand, counting down.
TAGTCATATCCATTCCATCACCGTGCGCTTCAGTCGTAGAGACTATGGCTGCATGATCAGGATAGTTTGACGGACCAGGCCAGCACTGGACTCGGTCTTTTTGTCCTTCTGGAACTCCGATCGCAATCGGAAACAACCTCCCAGCCCGGACCCTAATCTCAATAACAGAGCCGCCGTTTTTTGGCGGATGCACCCGGACATGGAAGCGGTCGACTGGCGCAGGTCCAATATTGAGTCCCCGCCCCTCCGCCGCAGCTTTGACGCGTTCGACCCATTCAGGATCAGACAATGACACGGCCAACCGGGACCGAAGCGGAACCGGAAGCAAGGCACTGTCATATGTCTCGGGAAAAAGCCCGAAAATTGGAAAGCTATTCCCGCGCGCAGCCAAGGCCCGCGTCAAAGCTATTTGATATTCTTCGTGGCACGCGGGACTTAAGAAGCTCGCCTTCGTAGAATATATCGCCCAAGCGCTACAGCTGATCGGATCAGAAATAGCATCGCTAATCTGATCCCAAATATGTTTACCGGCAGATAGAGTGAACCTGTCTATTGATACAGGAACTCCAGAAGATTGGAGATGCGACACGACATAATCGACATCACCATCTTTGTTATCTTCCCATGAGTACGTGAGCCAAAGCATTTACGGCACCTACAGCGGGATGTTGTCGTGCTTCTTCCAGGGATTTTCCTGGGTCTTGTTCTTCAGCGTCTTCAGCGCCTTGATCAGGCGGCGGCGCGTGCCGTGGGGCATGATGACGTCGTCGATGTAGCCGAGACCCGCCGCGACGAAGGGGTTAGCGAAGCGTTCCTTGTATTCGGCCTCGCGCGCCGCCAGGGCCTCGGGGTCGCCGGCCTCTTTGCGGAAGATGATCTCGACCGCGCCCTTGGCGCCCATGACCGCGATCTCGGCGGTGGGCCAGGCGTAGTTGACGTCGCCGCGCAGGTGTTTGGAGCTCATGACGTCATAGGCGCCGCCATAGGCCTTGCGCGTGATGACCGTCAGCTTGGGCACGGTGGCCTCGGCATAGGCGAACAGCAGCTTGGCGCCGTGCTTGATCAGGGCGCCGTACTCCTGCTTCGTGCCCGGCATGAAGCCCGGCACGTCCACAAACGTGACCAGCGGGATGTGGAAGGCGTCGCAGAAGCGCACGAAACGCGCGGCCTTGCGGCTGGAGTCAATGTCCAGCACGCCCGCCAGCGTCTGGGGCTGGTTGCCGACGATGCCGACCGGCTGGCCGTCCAGTCGGCCGAAGCCGCAGATGATGTTCTTGGCGAAGTCCGCGCCGATCTCGAAGAAGTCGGCCTCGTCGACCGTCTTCAGGATCAGCTCCTTCATGTCATAGGGCTGGTTCGGATTGGCCGGGACCAGAGTGTCCAGCGAGGCCTCATCGCGATCCGGCTCGTCATAGGTTTCGCGAACCGGCGGCGTCTCGCGGTTCGACAGCGGCAGGAAGCCGATCAGGCGGCGCACCTCCGACAGGGCCTCCAGATCGTTCTCGAAGGCGCCGTCGGCGACCCCCGACTTGCCCGCATGGACGCGGGCGCCGCCCAGGTCTTCGTGGCTGACCACCTCGTTGGTGACCGTCTTCACCACGTCGGGGCCGGTCACATACATGTAGGAGGTGTCCTTCACCATGAAGATGAAGTCGGTGATGGCGGGCGAATAGACGTCGCCGCCCGCGCACGGGCCCATGATGACCGAGATCTGCGGGATGACGCCCGAGGCCAGGGTGTTCTGCAGGAAGATGTCGGCGTAACCGGCCAGGCTCTCCACCCCTTCCTGAATCCGCGCGCCGCCGGCGTCGAACAGGCCGATGATCGGCGCGCCCGCCGTCAGGGCCATCTTCTGGATCTTGACGATCTTGGCCGCATGGGCGCCCGACAGCGAGCCGCCGAACACGGTGAAGTCCTTCGAGAAGACATAGACCAGACGGCCGTTGATCGTGCCGCGCCCGGTGACGACGCCGTCGCCGGGGATGCGCTGATCCTGCATCCCGAAGTCGTGGCTGCGATGCTCCACGAACATGTCGGTCTCTTCGAAGGAGCCTTCGTCCAGCAGGACGCCGATGCGTTCGCGGGCGGTCAGCTTGCCCTTGGCGTGCTGGCTGGCGATGCGCTTCTCGCCCCCGCCCAGCTTGGCGGCGGCGCGACGGCGCTCGAGTTCCTCGAGGATGGCCTGGCTCATGGTTGGAGCGACTCCCTGACTTCGTTCAGGGTCCAACAAGCCGCTTGGTTGCAAAAAGGCAATCGCAACTTTGCAAAAGATGCGTAAGTGCGTAAGCCTGCCAAGGCGGACAGGCGTTTTTGCAAAGTTGCAACGCCTTCATAACGGCGCGGATCATGGCTGAGAAACTCTACCTCGGGACCAAGGTCCGCAAGCTGCGCGAGACGCGCGGCTGGACGCTGGAGCAGTGCGCCGGGCGGCTGGCGCTGTCGCCCTCCTATCTGTCGCAGATCGAGACCAACCAGCGCCCGGCCACGGCGCGGGTGCTGATCGCCCTGACGCGGGCCTTCGACGTAGACGCCAGCCTGTTCGATCTGGACGGCGACGCCCGCCTGATCGCCGACCTGCGCGAGGCGACCACCGACGTGGCGGGCCACGCCGAGGCGGCGACGGCGGGCGAACTCAAACAGGCGGCCATGAACGCGCCCCGGCTGGCGCGTCAATTCCTGGCCCTGCATCAGGACTATCGCCGTCTGGACGAGCGGTTGAAGACGCTGAACGAGACGCTGGGCCGCGACGAACACGCCGCCGACGCCGCCCCCGCCCTGCCCTATGAAGCCGTGCGCGACTTCTTCCACTATCGCGACAACTACATCGACGCGCTGGACCGGGCGGCCGAGGATCTGGCCGCGCGGCTGAACCTCGGCGACGGCGTCCATCCGGAGCGCGAGTTGGAAGCCGCCCTCAACGACCTGTGCGGCGTGCGCGTCGCTACGGGTCAGGGGCGCGGCGCCATGCGGCGCTTCGATCCCGGCGCGCGCATCCTCTATGTCGACGCCAGCCTGCCCGGCGCCACTCGCGCCTTCCAGATGGCGCACCAGTTAGTTCGCTTGCGGTTCGAAGACCTGATCGAGCACGAACTGGACCGCGCCGCCTTCGACATTCCCGCCGCGCGCGACGTGTGCCGGGTCGGTCTGGCCAACTATGCGGCGGGGGCGCTGCTGCTGCCCTATCGTGCTTTTCTGGAAGCGGCGCGGGAGTTGCGTCACGACGTTGACCGCCTGCGCAACCGCTTCCACGTCAGCTTCGAGCAGGCCTGCCACCGGTTAAGCACGCTACAGAGGCCCGGCTGGCGCGGCGTGCCCTTCTATTTCGCGCGGGTGGACATGGCCGGGAACATCACCAAGCGGCACAGCGCGACGCGCTTCCAGTTCGCCCGCTTCGGCGGCGCCTGCCCGCTGTGGAACGTGCATGAGGCGTTCAGCGCGCCGGACCGCATTCTGGTCAATCTGTCGGAGATGCCCGACGGCGCCCGCTACGTCTGCATCGCCAAGAGCGTGTCCAAGCCGGGCGGGTCATTCCTGGAGCCGGACCGGCGCTATGCGTTGGGACTGGGGTGCGAGATCGAGCACGCGGCGCAGCTGGTCTATGCGGACGGGCTGGACCTGAACGGCCCGCCGACGCGCATGGGGGTCAACTGCCGCATCTGCGAGCGGACGGACTGCACCCAGCGGGCGTTTCCGCCGATCGACCGGACGCTGGCCGTGCCGGAGAATGAGCGGGGGGTGATCCCGTATACGCTCACATAATTATTCCTTCTCCCGATGGGAGAAGGCGCCCCGAAGGGGCGGATGAGGGTTCCCGACCTCAGTCGGCGCAAGCCGTCGCAAAACGGCTGACTTCGGAACCCTCACCCTTTTGCCTTAGCCAATCGCCTTCGGCTCTTGGAGGCTCAAGCCCTCTCCCATCAGGAGAGGGTCAGGATCAGCCCATTGTCGGGATGACGAAGCTCGAGTCCGCGTGCTCCAGATCGCTGTCAGGCCAGCGGGCCGTCACGGTCTTGGTCTTGGTCCAGAAGCGGACGCCTTCCATGCCGTGCTGGTTGATGTCGCCGAAGGCCGAACGCTTCCAGCCGCCGAACGAGTGATAGGCCACCGGCACCGGGATCGGCACGTTGATGCCGACCATGCCGACGTTGACGCGGGCGGCGAAGTCGCGGGCCGCGCGGCCGTTCTGGGTGAAGATGGCGACGCCGTTGCCGTACTGGTGCTTGCTGGGCAGGCTCAGCGCCTCCTCGAAGCTGGCGGCGCGCATGATCTGCAGCACCGGGCCGAAGATCTCTTCCTTGTAGGATTCCATCTCGGGCTTGACGTGGTCGAACAGCGACGGGCCGATGAAGAAGCCCTTCTCGTGGCCCTGAAGGCTGAACTCGCGGCCGTCGACGACCAGTTCAGCGCCTTCTTCCACGCCCTTGTTGATCCAGCCCAGAACCTTGTCCTTGTGGGTCTGGGTGACGACCGGGCCATAGTGGGCCTCGGCGTCGGTCGAGACGCCGACGCGCAGGTTCGGGATTTCCGAGACCAGACGCTCGCGCAGTTCATCGGCGGTGCGCTGACCGACCGGCACCACGACCGGCAGGGCCATGCAGCGCTCGCCGGCCGAGCCGTAGGCCGCGCCGGTCAGATCCTTGATGACCTGATCCATGTCGGCGTCGGGCAGGACGATGCCGTGGTTCTTGGCCCCGCCCATGGCCTGAACGCGCTTGCCGTGGGCCGCGCCCTTCTGGAACACATAGTGGGCGATGTCGGACGAACCGACGAAGCTGACGGCGTGGATCAGCGGGTGTTCGAGGATGGAGTCGACCGCCACCTTATCGCCGTGGACGACGTTCAGCACGCCCTTGGGCGCGCCCGCCTCCATCATCAGCTCGCCCAGACGCACCGGCAGGGACGGGTCACGCTCGGACGGCTTCAGGATGAAGGTGTTGCCCGCGGCGATGGCCACGCCGAACATCCACATCGGGATCATGCCGGGGAAGTTGAACGGGGTGATGCCCGCCACCACGCCCAGCGGCTGGCGCATGGAATAGACGTCGATGCCCGGACCGGCGCCATAGGTGTATTCGCCCTTCGAGGCGTGGGGGATGCCGCAGGCGAACTCGATCACTTCCAGACCGCGCTGGATGTCGCCCTTGGAGTCGGCGATGACCTTGCCGTGCTCGCTGGACAGCAGTTCGGCCAGTTCGTTCATGTTCGCCTCGACCAGGCGCTTGAACTCGAACATGACGCGGGCGCGGCGCTGCGGGTTGGTCGCGGACCAGCCTTCGAAGGCGGCCTGCGCCGACTGGACCGCGCGATCCAGTTCCGACGGCGTCGCCAGCTGGACGCGGGCCTGAACCTCGCCGGTGTTGGGGTTGAAGACGTCGCCGAAGCGGCCCGACGCCCCATCAAAAGCCGCACCGTCGATGAAGTGGCGAATATCGCGCATTGAACGTCTCTCCCGATGATTATGGTTCTTCGTGAGCCTGCCCTAGCAGAGCGGGCCGGTCAGGCCCATTGCAATCTTGCAGGTGATGATGTGCATATCTGCATATGTTCGACTGGGATGATCTGAGGGTGTTTCTGGCGGCCGCGCGCGCCGGGTCGCTGGCCACGGCGGCGCAGCGGCTGGGCGTGGACGCGGCCACCGTCGGGCGGCGCGTGGCGCGGCTGGAGACGGCGCTGAAGTCGACCCTGCTGGTGCGCTCGGCCGCCGGGCTGCACCTGACGGCCACCGGCGCCCAGCTGCTGGAGCGGGCGCTGGACGCTGAAAGCGCGATGGAGGCCGCCGGGCGCGTCACCCAGCCCGACCTGATCGCGGGCGCCGTGCGGATCAGCGCATCCGAAGGCTTCGGCGGCGCGGTGCTGGCCCCCGCCCTGCCCGGCCTGCTGGCGGCGCATCCGGGGCTGAACGTCGAACTGGCGGCCAGCTCCGGCTTCCTGTCGCCCAGCCGCCGCGAGGTGGACATGGCCATCACCCTCAGCCCCGCTGCCGGGCCGCGTCTGATCGTCGAGCCGCTGACCACCTATCAACTGGCGCTCTACGCC
>DJDA01000129.1:0-5975 GCA_002430835.1 Brevundimonas sp. UBA5936 | reverse complement strand
TCCATCCGCGCCCAGCGGGACATGGTGGCGGCGGGCGGCGGCATCGGCGTCCTGCCCTGCTTTCTGGCCGAGGGGCTGACGCGGATTTTAGCGAGCGAAGTGCTGATAGAACGCCGTTTCTGGCTCAGCACCCACCGCGAGGTCCATGGCACGGCGCGACTGAAAACGGTCCGGCGCTGGATCAAAACCCTGTGTCAGGATCAGGTCCGCCGCCTCGCCCCCCTGCCCGCGACCGCGCCGAGACGCGCCGAGGGGTGACTATATTTTACATTTTACATTGCTCTAAAGCCCAGCATCCGGGGCTATGACTTCAACGTTCTCTCCGGAGCTGCGTAACCAGTATGAAGATCGCGATATTAGATGACGACCCCGTCCAGTTGGAGTTCGTCTCCGAGGTCGTCCAGGACGCCGGGTATCGCGCCACTCTGTTTTCGCGCGGCCAAGCGCTGATCTCCGCCCTGAGAAAAGACACCTTCGACATGCTGATCGTCGACTGGAACCTGCCGGACCGTTCGGGTCTGGAAGTGCTGGCCTGGGCGCGCACCAATCTGAAGCCCGCCCCGCCCATGCTGCTGGTCACCAGCCGCGCCGAAGATGAAGACGTGGTCGCAGGCCTGGACGCCGGCGCCGACGACTACCTGCCCAAGCCCCTGTCCAAGCCGGTGCTGGCGGCGCGGATCAACGCCCTGATCCGTCGCGCCTACGCCCAGCCGACGACGCCGGGCGTCGAGGTCTATGACGGAGTGTCTTTCCACGAGTCTGCCGGGGCCGTGACCCGTGACGGCCAGTCGGTGGCCCTGACGGCCAAGGAATACGCCCTGGCCCTGCTGCTGTTCCGCAACCTGCACCGGGCGTTGTCGCGGACCTACATCCTCGAAACGGTGTGGGGCAATGAGCCGGACCTGAACAGCCGTTCGCTGGACATGCACATCTCGCGCATCCGCAACAAGCTGGAGCTTCGGCCCGAGCGAGGCTTCCGCCTGACCCCCATTTACAGCTACGGATACCGCCTTGAGCGCGTCACGGGAGCCGAACCCGGCCCTGACGCCTGAATGAAGACGCAGGTGGCGGAATGAAGACGGATTGGTCTGCGGCTCTGGCGGTTGCAGCAATGCTGGCCGCAGGAAGCGCCGCCGCACAGACTTCGGCCGCTCCGCCCGCGCCCCGCACGGCGTCTTCCGCCGCCGTCGAGACGCTCGACTATGTGGTCCAGCGCGGCGACACCCTGATCGACCTAGCGACCGCCTATATGAACCGGCCGCTCGACTATCGCCGGGTCCAGCGCGAGAACCGGGTCGCCAATCCGCGCCGCCTCGCGATCGGCCGCACCCTGGCCCTGCCGGTCGATCTGCTGCGCGCCGATCCTGACGAGGCGCGCATCGCCGGCTTCCGGGGCGCCGCGACCCTGAACCAGGACGGCCGATCCGCCGCCCCAGCCTCCGGCCAGACCGTGCGCGAAGGCGCCGTCCTCAGCACCGGCGCCAACGCCTTCGTCCGCCTGGCCCTGTCGGACGGCAGCCATGTGGTCGTGCCCTCCAACAGCCGCGTGCGCGTCAGCCGCCTGCGCCGCTACGCCATCAACGGCGCCGTCGACCACGCCCTGACGGTCGAGGCCGGTCGCGCCGAGTCGCGCGTCAGCCCCCGGCGCCGCCCAGGCGGCTTCGCCATCCGCACCCCCGTCTCGGTCTCGGCCGTGCGCGGCACCGACTTCCGCGTCTCCTTCGACGATGACGCCGACCGCTCGACCACCGAGGTTCTGGAAGGCGCCGTCGCCATCGCGTCGGGTCAGGCCGAAACCCTGGCCGCCGCAGATCAGGGCGTCAGCGCCGCCGCTGGCGCTGTGCGCCTGCTGCCCCTGCTACCCGCGCCCGCCCTGGTTCGCCCCGACGCGCCGCAGACCCAGGCCCAGGTCGCCTTCGACATCCAGCCCCTGCCCGGCGCCGAACGCTATCGCGGCCGCATCGCCCAGGACGCCGGCATGATCGAGGCCTTCGCCGAGGCCGACAGCGCGCCCGGCGGCTCCCTGGTCTTCGGCGAGATGGAGGAAGGCGCATTCTTCCTGCGCCTGACCGCCCTGTCGCCCGAGGGGCTGGAGGGCAAGGCTGTCACCTACAGCTTCATTCGCGCCCGTAACGGCGTCGGCGGCCTGGCCTCGGCCCTGGACCAGCGCGACCGCCGCCGCTTCTACCGCTTCCGCTGGGAGGCCGAGGGCGTCGGTGCGGCCACCTTCCGTTTCCAGCTGTGGCGCGAGGCCGAGGACGGAACCGCCGACGGCCCCCTGCTGGTCGACCAGCCCGGCCTGACCGACGAAGCCTTCACCCTCAGCGACCTGCCGCCGGGCGTCTACAGCTGGCGGGTGCAGGGCGCGCGCCATCGCTTCGGCCGCCTGCTAGAAGCCTGGTCCGAACCGCAACAGCTCCGCATCGGGCGCTAGCGCCGTGCCCGCGCCCGCAGGGCCGAAAGGCGGCTGGAGAGGCTGGCTCGGCGCCCGCCTGACCGGCCGTCGCGCCCTGGTCGAGTGGGCGCTGGTGGCGACGCTGTCCGCCCTGCTGGTCGGCTGGATGGCGCTGACGCCTGTCGCCGACGGCGCCGACCACCTGGTCTATGACGCCCTGATGCGGGCCGAGGCGGGACCGGCCGACGAAGACATCGTCATCATCGCCATCGACGACCGCAGCCTGGAGGCCCTGGGCCAATGGCCCTGGCCGCGCGACCTGCACGCCCGGCTGATCGACCGCCTGACCCAGGCGGGCGCGGGGCCTGTCGCCTACGACGTCCTGTTCACCGAAGCCTCCCCGCAGGACGACGCCCTGGCCGCCGCCCTGGCCCGCAACGGCAAGGTCCGCCTGCCGGTGGTGCTGGACGCCCCCGGCCTGAACGGAGCCGCCTTTCGCGAGGACGCCCCTGCGCCGATCCTGACCGATGCGGCGGCAGGCCTCGGCCACGTCAATCTGACGGTCGACGACGACGGCGCCGTGCGCCGCCTGCCTCTCTATCTTCAGGCAGATGGGCGGACCTGGCCGCATCTGATCCTGCCCCTGGCCGCCGCCAAGGGCGCCGCACCCGCGCCGCCCGCGCCACACGGCGGCGACGAGCTTTTCGCCGCCTCGCCGGAGGCCCTGGTCTACCGCGGCCCGCCCGGCGCCTTCCGCACCCTGTCCTTCGCCGACGTGCTCAGCGGCGAGACGCCCGCCGCCTTCCTGAAGGACAGGCTGGTGCTGGTCGGGGCGACGGCGCCGGGCCTGGGCGACCGTTACGCCACCCCGGCCACGCCCCACGGCGAACTGCGCCCCGGCGTCGAGGTGCAGGCCGCCCTGCTCCAGACCCTGATCGAGGGCGGCGGCCCGCGCAGCCTGTCGCCCGCCTGGGTGCTGATCCTGTCCCTGCTGCCGCTCGGCCTGCTGGTCGCCGGCTTCCTGGTGCTGCGCCCGGCGGCCAACATGGCCCTGGGCGCAGGGCTGATCGTCCTGACCCTGGTCGGAACCGCCGCCGCCTTCCTGGCGGGCGGCCTGTGGTTCCCGCCCTCGGCCGCCGTGGCTGGACTGGCCCTGGCCTATCCCTTGTGGAGCTGGCGTCGTCTGGCCGCCGCCTCGGCCTATATGCAGAGCGAGGTCGAGGCCTTCGAGCGCGACGGCGTGCGCCTGATCGGCCGTGCCCAGGGCGGCGACGTGGTGGCCCGCCAGGTGGACGCCCTGCGCGCCGCCGTGCGCCAGGTACGCGACCTGGAACGCTTCATCTCCGACACCCTGCGAAGCCTGCCCGACGCCACGGTCGTCGCCGACCCTCACGCCCGCATCATCCTGTCCAACGACCGGGCCGAGGCCCTGTTCGGCGACCGACTGAGGGACGACGCCGACCTGCCCCTGCTGTTCCAGTCCCTGGGCGAACCGGCCTGGCGCCGCTTCCTCGATCCCGAGGGCGATCCCGGCGACATCACCACGCCCGACGGCCGCATCCTGAAGGCCGCCGCCGCCCTGCTGACCGACGCCGAAGGCCAACCGGTCGGCCACATCGTGCGCTTCGCCGACATGACGCGCTTCCGCGCCGCTGAGCGCCAGCGCGCCGAGGCCCTGCAACTGCTCAGCCACGACATGCGCGCGCCCCAGGTGTCGATCCTGACCCTGCTGGACGGCCCCGCGCCGCGCCTGGACCCCATGGTCGAGCGCCGCATCGCCGACTACGCCCGCCAGACCCTCGACCTTGCAGAGGGCTATGTCCAACTGGCCCGCGCCGAGAGTCAGCCCTATCGCTCGGAACTGCTGGACCTGGGCCAGGTCGCCATGGATGCGGCCGACATCCTGTGGCCCCAGGCGTCGAAGAAGGGCGTCCGCATCCTGACGCCCGACGGCGAGGAAGAGTTCCTGGTCCAGGGCGACCCCGCCCTGCTGCGCCGCCTGACCACCAACCTGCTCGACAACGCCCTGAAATACGGCCCGGCGGGCGGCGTCATCCAGGTCAGCCTGACCGGCGCCGAAGAAGACGGCCGCCCGGTCTGCGTCCTCAGCGTCAGCGATCAGGGGCCGGGCCTGTCGGAAGAAGCCGCGCGCCGCCTGTTCCAGGCCTTCGGCCACGGCGGCGCCGATCATCGTGGCGCGGGGCTGGGCCTCGCCTTCGTCCGCACCGTCGCCGAACGTCACGGCGGAACCATCCGCCACCAGCCCGGATCGCCGGGCGCGACCTTCATCCTGACCCTGCCCAGGATCACGGAAGGGGAATGAAGCTGCGGGCGGTCGGCCCTAGTTCGCCGCGTCCAACTGCGCCACCGCCGCTTCGGCTAGCAGGCCCGGCGCGGTTTCGGCCTGACGCCGTCCCAGGATCGCGACCGCCGAGGCGCGGTAGGCCCCGGCTTCATTCCCCGGTCCGGTCAGGATCACCGTCAGGCTGTGCGTCTGGCGGCCCTGGCTCCACCATTGCGGCAGGCGCGGCGCATCGGTCCACTCGCCTTGGCGCGCATCGACGTCGGTGAAGACGCCGGTCTTCTGAGGCCGCACCGCATAGGCCGTCTCGACCCGCCAAGCGGCCTTGTCGTCCACCTCGCGCCAGCCGCGCGCGCTCAACGCCTGGCGCACGGCCTCGGCCGCCGCGCGGTCGGCCTCGCTCGGCGCCTCGGCCTCCAACAGGCGGTAGGCAGTCACGTTCGCGGGCACGGCGGCCGACAACTGCGTCTCGACGCGCGGCGCAGAGGCGCAGCCCGCCAGGACGGCCGCGCTGACCAGAGGAAGAGCCAGACGAGTGATCATGGCTGCGATACCTGCCCCGCCGCGCCCTCCAAGTCCACAACGGACGACTCCCGCAGGACCGAAAAGCGCGCCGCCTAGCCCCCGGACGCCAGCGCGCCCGTCACCCCCAGCGTCCCGTCCGCATTCTCGACCACGCCCAGTTCCTCGATCCGCGCCCCGCCCTGCTCCAGCGTCGCCAGCCAGCCGAAGGCCTGGGCCGTCGTCACGCGATCCAGCCGAAAGCCCAGCCGCCCGCCCTCGGACATGCCCAACGTCGGCTGCACCCTCGCCGCCGTGGCGGTGGAGGCGACCAGAGCCTGAAGATCGACTGCTTCAGTCGGTCGCACGCCGCGCTGAACCACCGCCGTCTCGACCTGCGTCAGTCGCCGTTCGGCGGCGACGCGCGCGCGCGCCTGATCGGCCTGCCAGCCGTCCAGCGGCCGCACCACGCCCAACCAGCCGACGACGCCCAGCACCAGCGCCCCCATGACCGCCAGCATCCGCCGCTCGCGCAGCGACCGGCCGTCCCACCAGGCAGCGGCGGAAGAGAACAGGGCCCTCATCGGGCGCCTCCGATCGTAAGGGTGCTGATCATGCGCCCGCCTTCCTCGGCCGAGGCTTCGTCGACCACCGCCAACCCGGCCTCGGCCAGATCGGCGCGCACGGCGTCCAGATCATTGAACGTCGGATGAGCCAGGGTGACGCGCAGTCCCTCGCCGCCCAGGGTCGCGTCGTCCAGTTCGGCGCCCGGCACGC
>DJDA01000061.1:464-14830 GCA_002430835.1 Brevundimonas sp. UBA5936 | reverse complement strand
GCGCGCGCGTGGTCGCCGCCGCCTCGACCAACGACAAGGTGGAGTTCGCGCTGGAGCTGGGCGCTGACAACGGCCTGATCTACCCTTCCGGCCCGATGGACAAGGCGGCCCAGAAGGAGCTGTCGGGCGAGTTCAAGCTGTCGACCGGCCGCGACGGCGCCGATGTGGTGTTCGACGGGGTGGGCGGCGATTACGCCGAGCCGGCCCTGCGCGCGATGGACTGGAACGGCCGCTATCTGGTGGTGGGCTTCCCGGCGGGGATCCCGTCCCTGCCGCTGAACCTGACCTTGCTGAAGTCGGTGTCGGTGGTCGGCGTCTTCTGGGGCGCCGCCGTCGCCCGCGATCCCAAGGCCCACGCCGCCAACATGGCCGAGCTGATGCAGCTCTACGCCGAGGGCAAGATCAAGCCGCGCGTCAGCCGCACCTTCCCGCTGGAGCGCGCCCATGAGGCCATCCAGGCCCTCAGCGACCGCTCGGCCGTCGGCANNCCCTTGTGGGAGAAGGTGGTAGGCGAAGCCTGACGGATGAGGGGTGGCGACGGCGCATTTGAAGTCCGGTCGCCATCCCCTGCATCAATCATCAAAAGACCGCGCCCACACCCCTCATCCGAGCGCCTTCGGCGCCCACCTTCTCCCACAAGGGGAGAAGGGTTTATTCCTCGTCCTCCCGCAGCCGCTTCAACGCCTGCGCCGCCTGATCGTGGTGGCGGGGCTTGAGGTGGGCGCCCAGGGTCGCCAGCACCGCCGCGATCACCGCCGCGTCGTCGGTGAAGCCGATGCCGGCGAAGATGTCGGGAATGGCGTCCACCGGCATGACGAAATAGGCCAGCGCCCCCAGGATCAGCCCCTTGGCCGCCAGCGGCGTCTTGGGATCCTGGGCGGCGTACCAGGCGGCCATCGCCTGTCCGGCGAAGGGGATGCGGGCGGCGGTGCGTCGCATCTTGGGCCAGAAGCCCTTGCGCACGCGCATCTCGTTCACCTTCTGCACGGCGGGAACCAGAGCCTTTTCAGGATTGATGGCGTCATCGGGCGACACCCCGTTGGTCTTTGCGGTCATGGCCGCTAAATCCTCGCACGAGCACTCGGTTCAATCGAATATAGGACGACTTTCATGAAACTCGACGCTTCGATCGCAGCAGTGGTGACGGGCGGGGCTTCGGGCCTCGGCGAAGGCACGGCGCGCGCCCTGGCGGCCAAGGGCGTCAAGGTCGCCCTGTTCGACCTGAACGAAGAGCGCGGCGAGGTCATCGCCCAGGAGATCGGCGGCGTCTTCTGCAAGGTGGACGTGACCTCGGACGAGAGCGTCGCCGCCGGCTTCGCCAAGGCCCGCGCCGCCCACGGCCAGGAGCGCCTGACCGTCAACTGCGCCGGCATCGCCACCGGCCAGAAGACCGTCAGCCGCAAGCGTGAGACCGGCGAGATCCGCGCCCACGACATGGCTCAGTTCGAGCGCACCGTCTCGATCAACCTGTTCGGCACCTTCCGCGTCCTGTCGCAGTCGGCGGCGGGCATGGTCACGCTGGAGCCGATGGACGACGGCGAGCGCGGCCTGATCATCAACACCGCCTCGGTGGCGGCGCAGGACGGCCAGATCGGCCAGGCGGCCTATTCGGCGTCCAAGGGCGGCGTCTACGCCATGACCCTGCCGGTGGCGCGCGACCTGATGAACGAGGGCGTGCGGGTCAACACCATTCTGCCGGGCATCATGTGGACGCCGATGATGGCGGGCATGGACCAGAAGGTGCAGGACGCCCTGGCCGCCATGATCCCCTTCCCCAAGCGCCTGGGCACGCCGGCCGACTACGCCGCCCTGGCCCTGCACCTGGCCGAGAACACCTACATCAACGGCGAGTGCATCCGTCTGGACGGGGCTATTCGTCTGGCTCCTCGCTAAGGCGAGGAGCGGAAGGCCGCTAACGCTCGCCGCGCGGCGGCTCGCTGCTTGAGCGGGCCGGGCGCGTAGCGGCAGGCGGCGGCGTTTTGAAGCGGCCTCCGAGGCGTCCATGCGGGCGTTTCGGAGGCCGTTTTCGTGTGAAGTTTCAGGGCTATTCGAAAAAAATCGACGGATTGGACGAAAATCGAAAAAGGGGCTTGCGCGATCCGAAGTCGGTCCGCTATACGCCCCTTCCTCGACGGGGAGCAGCACATCGCTCCCAACGGAGTGCGGGCGTAGCTCAGGGGTAGAGCATCACCTTGCCAAGGTGAGGGTCGGGCGTTCGAATCGCCTCGCCCGCTCCAGTCGAAAGGGAAAACGGGGTCTGGCCGCAAGGTCGGGCCCCGTTTCCTTTTGCGCCCTGTTCATCGCCGCACATGAAAAAGGCCCGACGATCGCGTCGGGCCTTTTCACGTTCTGCACCTTTGGCCCTACAGGCCCAGCGCGGCGCGAATGTCGCGCCAGTCGACGTATTTGAAGTTCTGGGTTCCGGTGTCGTTGACGTCGTCCTGGATCACCACCAGGCCCTCGGGGAAGGGGCCGACCGGACCGCCCAGCGCGGCCAGGCCGTCGGTGCCCGTCACCCCGTCGATCGTCCCGTCCACGACCACGAAGCGGCCCTTGAACTGCGGCGCTGCGCCGTCGATGCGCCAGACGGGGAAGGTCGAGTCGCCCTGGCTGGAGGCGATCAGATAGCGCGCGGCGCCGTCGGTCAGCGTCGTCAGCCCCTCGGCGTCGGCGACCAGCACGCCCGGCGCGACCGGCTGGACCAGGGTGCGCGTCCCGCCCGAAGCCGGATCGAGGCTGTAGCGCCACAGGCCGACGTTTTCCTCGGCGATGTAGAGGGCGTCGGTCGCCGGATCGGCGGCGCAGCCTTCGGAGATGGAGCCGATCTCGGCGCGGCGGACCAACTGTGCGGCGGGGCGGCCGTCGGGTCCGGCGGCGACGATGAACTGACGCAGTTCGCCTTCATGGCCGACCAGGACGGCGTGAACCTCTTCGCCGCGCCGGGCGAAGCAGAAGCCGTAGGGCTCGACCACGTCGGTGGCGATGGAGCCCCAGTAGCGCACCTTGTTGTCGCCGGTCCCGGCCGGGTCGAACAGATAGAGGGCGACGCCGGTGCGGCCCGGCGTGCGGTCGCTGGCCCCGATCAGCAACTGCGGGCGGCCGTCGAGGCTCAGGCCCTCGACTACGTCGACGTTGTTCAGCAGCCCCTCGGGCATGAACTGCAGAATCTTGCCGTCGAAGCCGTAGACGTAGAGGCCCGCCTTCTTGTCGGTGCCGACGACGAAGCTGGGGGTCTGGACGCCGCCGATGGTCACGGGCGTCGCCGAGGCCCAGACGGCGGGATCGTCGGCCGCGTCGTCGCCGACCGTGCCGACCGAGGGCGTCTCCAGCACGGCGCGCACGGGCGCGCCCTGGCCGACGAAGCCGCCGCCCTCGCCCTGATAGTCCACCTCATGTCCGGCGCAGGCGGCCAGAAGCAGGGCGGGGGCCAGAAGGCCGGCGAGCGAACGCAGGGGCAGGGAGGCGGGCATGAGCGGGGCTTTCCGTCCGAATGAGGAATGTCCGCCCGAAACACGCGCGCGACCGAGCGGTCAACGGCGCCGCCGCGACGGTTCGGCGATGGTTCGACAACGGATGATCTGGGTCGGGACGAACTGTCGTCATCCCGTGTTCCGCTCGCAGATTCCTTTTCGTGAAACCGTCGCGGCCGCGTCGTCGCGGCGCATTAGCCATCCCGCCAGAACCGGGCCGCCAGAAGCGGCGCCGGCCTTCGGGGATATGGATCATGAAGCTCGGACTTCTTCTCAGCGCGGCGAGCCTGCCGCTGGTTTTCGCTGTCGCCGCCCAAGCTGCTGACGCCAGGGCTGCCGACGTTGCGGTTGACGCCGCTCCGGCCGTCGCGGCCGCCCCGGCGGGCGACGGCCTGATCGGCCGTGTCGTCAACGCCGACGGCTCGCCCCTGCCGGGCGCCGAGATCATCGACCGCGCCAGCGGCCGCCGCGCGGTCAGCAACAGCCAGGGCGAGTTCAACCTGGGCGGCGTCTCGGGCCAGGTCACGCTGGAGGCCCGCTACATCGGCCTGCCGACCGCGACCCAGACGGTCGCCGCTGCGCCGGGCCGCCTGACCTCGGTCACGGTCATGATGGGCTCGGGCGATGCGGTCGCCGTGGCCGACGTCATCGTCAACGGCGTCATCACCGAGGGCGTGGCCCGTTCGCTGAACCAGCAGAAGAACGCCGACGGCGTGATCAACGTCCTGTCGGCCGACGCCATCGGCCGCTACCCCGACCCGAACGTGGCGGAATCGCTGCAACGCGTGCCGGGCATCGCCATCCAGCGCGACCAGGGCGAGGGCCGCTACATCAACGTGCGCGGCGCGCCGTCGGCCTTCACCGCCGTGTCGGTGGACGGGGTGACGGTTCCGGCCGTTGATCCGGGCACGCGCGCGGTCGACCTGGACACCCTGCCCAGCGACATCGTCTCCAACATCGAGATCTCCAAGACCCTGCTGCCGAGCCAGGACGCCGACTCCATCGCCGGCGCCGTCAACATCAAGACCCGCTCGCCCTTCGACCAGCGCCGCCTGGCCGTCAGCGGCTATGCCGGCGGCAGCTACAACGACTACGGCGGCGAGGACATCCGTGCGGGCGCCACGGCGTCGAACGTCTTCGGCGCGGACCAGACCTTCGGCGGCCTGCTGTCCTACTCCTACTCCAAGACCAACCGCCGCCCCGACAACGTCGAGTCCGGCTGGACCAAGATGGAGACTCCCGAAGGCGGCGAGGTGTTCGCCCTCGAGGAAAGCCTGTTCAAGGACTACGACACCGAGCGCACGCGCCAGTCGATCAACGGCTCGCTGGAGTTCCGCCCGTCGGACGCCTATCGCGCCTGGGTCCGCGGCTCGTTCGCCCAGTTCGAGGATGACGAATACCGCAACCAGCTGCTGCTGACCTATGACGAAGGAAACCTGCAGACCGGCGCGACCGACCGCAAGGCGACCTTCAATGAGGTGACGGTCGAGCGCCAGCTGCGTCACCGCACCCAGAAGAACGAGATCCTGACCCTGACGACCGGGGCCGAGCGCATCTTCGGCAACGGCGCCGTGTGGGACGCGAACATCTCGTGGGCCAGCAGCGAGCAGACCTATCCGAACCGCAACGAGCTGCTGTTCCGGTCTCGGGCCAAGCCGTCGGTCACCTATGACTTCACCGGCGATCACTATCAGCCGACCTATTCGATCTTCACGACCGGCGAACACATGGATGCGGGGCAATACCGCTTCCGCGAGAACGCCTTCCGTTCCAGCACGACCGAGCAGGAAGAGCTGACCTTCCAGACCAATTTTGAGCTGCCCTCGGTCATCGGCGGCCGCGAGGTCACCTGGAAGTTCGGCGGCAAATACCGCACCCGCGACGTCTCGGCCGACGAGGACCGCTTCCGCAGCCGTGACGCCGCCCATGCGCCGTCGCAGTCCTACGCCGACCTGCTGACGGGCTCGGACTCGCGCAACTACGACTATCTGCTGGGCAAGAAGTTCAACAACGGCCTGGTGGACGACTACTTCGGCCAGATGCGCCCGCTGTCGCCGATCCGTCCGGCGGATTCCATCGCGGCGGACTACACCGCCAAGGAAGACATCCTGTCGGCCTACGCCCAGGGTCGCCTCGACATCGGTGCGACCAACATCATCTTCGGCCTGCGCGTCGAGAACACCAAGTTCGAGGGCGAGGCCGCCAGCCTGATCGATAACGACGGCACCAAGCCCTATGACATGGCGCGGGTTGATCGCGACGACACCGAGTTCTTCCCTAACCTGACGGTCCGCCACAGCTTCTCGGACAATCTGATCGGCCGCTTCGCCCTGACGCGCTCGATCTCGCGCCCCGAGTTCAACCAGATCGTCCCGCGTCGTATCGAAGAGACCGACGGCACGGACATCTCGTATGAGATCGGCAACCCGGACCTGCAGCCGACGCTGTCGAACAACGTCGACTTTGGGCTGGAATACTACTTCGCCTCGCTGGGCGTGGTGTCGGCCAACGCCTTCTACAAAGACCTGACCGACTATCGCTACATCCTCAAGTACGAGGACAAGGTGACGATCGACGGGACCGAGTTCGACGCCGAGTTCGAGACCCCCATCAACGCCCCGAACGGCCATCTGATGGGGCTGGAGCTGAACTGGCAGCAGAAGTTCAGCTTCCTGCCGGGCTGGGCCTCGGGCTTCGGCGTCTTCGCCAACTACACCTGGACCGACGCCGAGATCGAAACGGCCCAGGCCTATGGCGGCCGCAACAAGTTCTCGCTGCCGGGCCAGTCGGAGAACAACTACAACCTGGCGCTCTTCTATGAGATGGCCGGCTTCAGCGCCCGCCTCAGCTACACCAAGCGCAGCGACTATCTGGAAGAGATCAACGCCGATGATCCCGACTTCGACCTGTTCGTCGAGGGGCGCGAGCAGCTGGACTTCACCGCCTCCTACGACTTCGGCAACGGGGTCGAGGTGTTCGGCGAGGCCAAGAACCTGACCGACTCGGCGGGCGTCCGCTACTACGGCTCGCGCGAGCGGACCTATGAGTACGAGAAGTTCGGCTACAACGTCTTCATGGGCGTGCGCTTCAAATACTGATCGGCCGGTAAGGCGAAACGGAGGGCCGGGCGGAGACGCCCGGCCCTTTTGCCTTGCGGCTTTGGGCCGCTTTGCCTTTGGTCGGCATGGCCCCCGGCGCAAACCGGGCCTATATGGAGCCTGGCGGTTGACCCCGCCGGGGTCGGCGCTAGTGTCCGCGCCGTTTCCCGAACCCTGCGCCAGACCGATCAGAGGACTTCCATGGCCGACGCTTCCCAGACCTACGACGTGGTGATCATCGGGGGCGGGCCGGGCGGCTACAACGCCGCCATTCGCGCTGGCCAGCTGGGCCTCAAGGTCGCCTGCGTCGAGATGCGCTCGACCCTGGGCGGCACCTGCCTGAACGTGGGCTGCATGCCCTCCAAGGCGCTGCTGCACGCTTCGGAACTGTATGAGGCCGCCGGCAAGGACTTCGCCGGCATCGGCATCGAGGTGAAGCCCAAGCTGAACCTGGGCCAGATGCACAAGGCCAAGGACGACAGCGTCGAGGCCCTGACCAAGGGCATCGAATTCCTGTTCAAGAAGAACAAGGTCGACTGGCTGAAGGGCCGCGGCCGCATCGCCGGCCATGACGGGACTTTGGGCAAGGTCGAGGTCGAGGCCGCCGACGGCTCGAAGACGACCTATGACGCCAAGAACATCATCATCGCCACCGGCTCCGAGCCGACCCCGCTGCCGGGCGTCGCCTTCGAGGAGGGCAAGGTCATCGACTCGACCGGCGCCCTGTTCCTGCCCAAGGTGCCCAAGCACATGATCGTCATCGGCGCGGGCGTGATCGGCCTGGAGCTGGGTTCGGTCTGGCGCCGCCTGGGCGCCGAAGTCACCGTCGTCGAATACCTGGACAAGGTCGGCGCCGGCATGGACGCCGAGGTCGCCACCGCCTTCCAGCGCGGCATGGCCAAGCAGGGCATGACCTTCCGCATGGGGACCAAGGTCACGGGAGCCAAGTCGGTCAAGGACGGCGTCGAACTGACGGTCGAGCCCGCCGCCGGCGGCGCCGCTGAAACGATCAAGGGCGACGTGGTCCTGGTCGCCATCGGCCGTCGTCCCTACACCGAGGGCCTGGGTCTGGAGACGGTCGGCGTCACGCCGGATCAGCGCGGCTTCGTCGGTCACGACCACTTCAAGACCTCGGCGCCGGGCGTCTGGGTCATCGGCGACGTGACCCACGGCCCGATGCTGGCTCACAAAGCCGAGGAAGACGCCGTCGCCACGGTCGAACTGATCGCCGGCAAGCCGGGCCACGTCGACTACGACCTGGTTCCGTCGGTCATCTACACCACGCCGGAAGTGGCCTGGGTCGGCAAGACCGAGGAGCAGCTGAAGGCTGCGGGCGTCAACTACAAGAAGGGCAAGTTCCCGTTCGCCGCCAACAGCCGCGCCAAGATCAACCACGAGACCGACGGCTTCGTGAAGGTGCTGGCCGATGCGACGACCGACAAGCTGCTGGGCGTCCACATCTATGGTCCGCAGGCCGGCGAACTGATCAGCGAAGCGACCATGACCATGGCCTTCGGCGGCTCGTCCGAGGACATCGCCCGCACCTGCCACCCGCACCCGACCCGCGCCGAAGCCGTCCGCCAGGCGGCCATGGGCGTCGAAGGCTGGACCATGCAGGCCTAAGCCACACCGGCTTTCAGACCGCGATCTGAACGGCGCGCTCCGCACGGGGCGCGCCGTTTTCGTCTGGGGCGGATTGCGGAAACTTAACTTGTCGGGACGCGGCCCCGCCCGCAGCTTCGCCACGGTTTCGCGAGAACGAGGGTGAGGCGATGCGTCTGGGAATTTGGCTGGCGGCGGCGGCGTGGGTGGCGATCGGTTCGGCCGCCTCGGCGCAGGTGTATCGTCCCTCGTTTCACCCCGACCAGCTGAAGGGACCGCCGGCAGGCGCCTTCAATGAGGTGCTGGTGCTGGGTTCGCCTCACCTGTCCAGCCTGCCGGACAGCTTCCGTCCCGAGCTGCTGGAGCCCTTGCTGGCGCGGCTGGAAGCCTGGCGCCCGACCGCTGTCGCCATCGAAAACTTGTCGGGTCTGCAGTGCGACGCCATGCGGCGCTATCCCTCGCGCTACGCCGAGTCGGTCGAGACCTACTGCTATGATCCGAGCGCCGAGGGGCAGGCCCTGGGCCTGGATGTGCCCGCGGCCAACGCCGAGGCCGAACGCCTGCTGGCGGACTGGCCCGCCGCTCCGACGGCGGCCCAGCGGCGACGGCTGGCGGCCCTCTTCCTTGCGGCGGGCGAGCCGTCCTCGGCCCTGGTGCAGTGGCTGCGCCTGCCTGAGGGTGAGCGCAAGGCTCAGGACGGCCTGACGGCGGATATGGCGGCCAAGCTGAACCGGCGCATGACGCGCAAGAACGAGTCCGATCTGCTGGCCGCCGTCCTGGCGGCGCGGCTGGGGCAGGAGCGTCTGTGGGCGGTGGATGACCACACGGCGGACTCCGCCACCCGTCCCGAAGAAGAGGCGGCGCAGGCCAAGGCGATCATGGCGGCCTGGGACAATCCCTATGTCCAGGCGCGCAAGGACATGGATCAGCCCCTGTTTGAAAACCTGGCTCAGGCTGACGGTCTGCTGAACATCTACCGCGCCTACAACACGCCGGAGACGCAGATGCTGGCCTATCGGTCGGACTTCGGCGCGACCCACGTCGAGCCCTCGCCCGAGGCGTTCGGACGACGCTATCTCGGCTATTGGGAGACCCGCAACCTGCGCATGGTCGCCAATATGCGCGACGTGCTGGGCCGCTATCCGGGCACGCGGATGCTGACTATCGTGGGCGCCTCGCACAAGGGCTACTACGAGGCCTATCTGGACCAGATGCACGACGTGCGGCTGGTCAGTTCGGACGAGGTGCTGCGTTAACGGCGGGCCCAATCCGCAGACAACATGGCGTAGATGAACTCGTCGCCCCAGACGCCGTTGAACCGGTCGTTCTGGATCAGATGCGCCTCGCGCCGGAAACGCAGCCGTTCGACCACGCCGATGGAGCCGCGATTATCGGCGTCTAGTCGGGCGAATATGCGGTGCATGTCTAGCGTGGCGAAACCGGCGTCGACCAAGGCGCCGACGGCCTCGGTTGCGTAACCCTGCCCGTTGAAGTCAGGATTGAAGATGTAGCCGACTTCGGCCTGGAGCGCGCTCAGGCTGGCGAGTTTGAGCAAGACCTCGCCCAACAGGGCGTTGTCCGTTCGGCGCGAGACCGCCAACCGCATGACATCGCCGTCCTTGGCGAATGCGGGAAGGGTTGCGGCGGTGAAGGCGGCGCGCGTCTCCTCGGCGCCGGGCGGCGCGGCGTAGAGAAAACGATAGACCTCGGGGCGAGCGTGGTAGTCGCGATAAGCCTCGAAATCGTCCGCACGGAAGGGGCGAAGCGACAGGCGTTGGGTTTCGATCGGTAGGGGCGGAAGCGACATAGGAGCCTTGTTTGGGCGGTCGGGCTTCGTACATGTGAAGTCTATCGCCTATCGCAACGGGAAATCGGGATGGACCTTCAACTCACCGGCAAGCGCGCCTTGATCTGCGGCGGCTCCAGCGGCCTGGGACGGGCGGTGGCGACGGCCCTGGTGGCCGAGGGGGCGCATGTGGCCCTGCTGTCGCGTGATGCGGCCAAGCTGCAGGCCGTGGCCGACGAACTGAACGCCATGGGGCAGGGCAAGGCGATCATCGCTCCGGCCGATCTGGCCGACCACGACGCCCTGCTGAAGGCGGTCGACGTCGCCGAGACGGAGCTGGGCGGGCCGATCCAGATCCTGCTGAACAACACCGGCGGGCCGTCGCCGTCGGGCGTGGCGGGTCTCGATCCGACGGTCTGGCGCGATCAGTTCGAGGCCATGGTGCTGTCGGTCTTCCGCCTGACGGACCGGGTCATGCCGGGGATGCGGGCCATGGGCTGGGGGCGTGTCCTGAACGTCGCCTCGACCAGCGTGATCGAGCCGATCGGGACGCTGGGCGTGTCCAATACCCTGCGC
This sequence comes from Brevundimonas sp. UBA5936, assembly GCA_002430835.1. Classification (GTDB taxonomy): domain Bacteria; phylum Pseudomonadota; class Alphaproteobacteria; order Caulobacterales; family Caulobacteraceae; genus Brevundimonas. Next base: position 4,298 of record DJDA01000061.1, on the reverse strand, counting down.
GCCTCGGTGGCGGCCTGGGCCAAGACCCTGGCGGGCGAAGTCGCGGCCAATGGGGTGACGGTCAACACCCTGCTGCCGGGCCGGATCGACACCCCGCGTATCGAGCGGCTGGACGCCGCCCGCGCCGCCGCCACGGGCGCAACGCCGCAGGACGCGCGCGCCGAGTCGGTCAAGTCCATCCCCGCTGGGCGCATCGGCACGACCGAGGAGTTCGGCGCGGTGGCCGCCTTCCTGGCCAGTCCGCTGGCGGGCTATGTCACCGGCTCCCTGATCCGCATCGACGGCGGAGCGGTCAAGGCGATCTGATCGCCTAGGGGCGAGGCGCTGGCAGCGACGTCGGGCGGCGGACCAGGCCGCCCAGGATGATGCGGCCGCGGCCATAGTCCAGCGTCACCTGACTGAACCGGGTCAGGACGTCTGCGCCCAACAACAGGGCGGGGCGGTCGATCAGGTTCAGGATGCGAAAGGCGTGCAGGTCGCCGAACAGCAGGGGGGTCGGTCCCAGATCGCGTCGCGCCAGCCGCAGATTGGTCACGGCGCCGGAGCGCACCAGCAAGGACTGGCCGATCACGCCGTAGACGCGCACCAAGGGGCGCTCGACCCGGCCAAGCTGTGAATCCAGCGCCCGCATCAGGGCGCGGTTGCCGATCGAATATTGGGCGCCGCTGTCGATGAAGGCGACGGCCGGGACGCTGTCGGCGGCGACCTGGGTCAGGATCAGCTGGCTGAAGCGCCCCGAGCGGACATCGGTGATGTCCTGGCCCAAGCGGCTGGCGCGCCCGCCGAAGGACAGGCCGCGCCGCACGACATCCGGGCCCGAGGCGGCCATCATGACGCGGCGGCGCCGCAGGTCCAGCGTCAGGCGAAAGCGCGACAGCACGTCCAGCCCCAGAAGACCGTCGGCACCCAGTAGTCCATGGGGAAAGACCGGCAGGATCAGACCGGCGAACCGTCGCTCGGAAAAGGCCAGATGCGGCAGGCGCACGGTCGGCGTCATCTGGGCGGTGGTGATGCCGTGCACCAGGACGGGCGGGCCGGGCGGAAGGTCCAGCGCCTGCGCCAGCCGGTCGGAGACTGCGCTGCGCTCTGCGCCGGTGTCGATGACGAACAGCGCCTTGCGCCCGTCCAGATCGACCTCGACCCCGAGGCGCGTCAGCAGGTTCGCCAGCAGGCGCGTCTCGGCGTCGGGCGGAGCGGAGGGCGTCTGGCCCGCCGCATCCTGCGACCAGGCCGGGGCGGCCAGAACAAGCCCGGTCTGGGCCAGCAGACTCAGGGCCATGCGGCGGCTGGGGACGAGGCGATCGGTCTCAGAAACGAGAATCGGCCTGTGCACGCGCGTGAACTCCCGTTCCGCGATCCCCAGGCTGGAATTCTGGCGCCTTTTCGAGGTGCTGAAAAGTCCGTTTGCGGAGGGTCAGCCGCGCGGGTGGGCCTGGGCGTAGGCCGCCAGCAGGCGGGCGGCGTCGACCTGGGTGTATTTCTGCGTCGTCGACAGGCTGGCGTGGCCCAGCAGCTCCTGGATCGAGCGCAGGTCGGCGCCGGCGCCGAGCAGGTGGGTGGCGAAGCTGTGGCGCAGGGCGTGGGGCGTGGTCGAGGCGGGCAGGCCGAGGCGTCCGCGCAGCCGCTGCACCGTCGCCTGCACATGGCGAGCGCTCAGGGGGCCGCCGCGCTTCGCTCGGAACAGGGCCTGGTCGGCGTCGATGATGAAGGGCTGCAGCGCCAGATAGGCGTCCGTCGCCTCACGCACCTGCGGCAGGACGGGGACCATGCGCGTCTTGTCGCCCTTGCCGATGATGCGCAAGGATTCGGGCAGGGGGGCGTCCGATCGCTTCAGCGACAGGGCCTCGGAAATCCGCAGGCCGCAGCCGTAGAGCAGGGTCAGGACGGCGCGGTCGCGTGCGGCCTCCCACGGCTCCATGTCGGGATCGGCCTCGGGTTCGTGCAACAGGCCCTTGGCCTGATCCTCGCTGACCGGGCGGGGCAAGGACGGCTTGACCTTGGGGCCGCGCACCAGGGCCAGTTGCGGCGTCGCCACGCCGAGACGCCGGTCGAGGAAGGCGTGAAAGCTCCGGATGGCGGCCAGGGTCTGGCTGAGCGAGCGGGCGTTCAGCGGGCGATTCCCGCTGCGGCGCTCGGCCAGATGGGCGCGGGCCTCGGCCGCCGTGACCGAGCCCAGATCCGCCGCGCTCTGCGGCCCGCCGCGATGGCGCTCCAGAAAGGTCAGATACAGCCGGCCGATGTGGCCGTAGGCCTCCAGCGTGCGCGGCGACAGGCGGCGCTCGTGGGCCAGATGCTCCAGCCAGGCGGCCAGAGCGTCCTGCGAAGTCATGGAGGGGGCGCTCAGGCGTCCAGCGGCCATCGCTCGGCCATGCGTTCGACGACGCGGGCGACGAAGGCCACCAGTTCGCAGCCCATGGCGGGGGTGAAGCCGTCGTCCTCGCCCGAGCCGAAGGCGCACAGGGCGGCGCGGGGCGCGGCGGCGCCCGGCAGGCGCAGGTTCATCCGCACCAGGGCGACCGAGGCGACGTCGCCCTCAGCCGGGCCGAACAGGCTGAGGCCGGTGAAGTTGGGACCGAGCCAGTGCAGGCCGTCCTCGCCCAGCAGGGCGTCGACGCGGCCCGGCTCCAGCGCCTTCCAGCCGAAGGGGACGGCGCCCGGCTTTTCGATCGCCACGGCGGCGCCGGCCAGGCCGAAACGCCCCTGCGTCACGGCGTCCAGGCAGCGCGCCAGTTCGGCGTGGCTCTGGGCCTCCATCAGGTCCAGGGCGGCGACGTGGGTCTGGGTCTGGGCGGCGAAGTTGGCGCGGGCGATCTCTTCGATCAGCTTGCGCGCCCCGGCTTCGCGTTGGGCGACGGCCTCCAGCCGCGCCAGGGCGGCGCGGCCGAAGTCGACGACGTTGCGGCCGGTGGCGGCCAGGCCCAGCTCTTCCAGCAGGGCGCGGTCGTCCAGCAGGTGTTCGGCGTGATCTTCCAGCCAGGCGCGCACCTGCGGCCAGTGCAGGCCCGCCGCCGGGTCGGAAGAGAGGTCCAGGGAAGTGCTCAAGCGGACCTCTCGTCGGGTCAGAAACTACAGAATCGACTGACCGGTCTTGCCCCAGTCGGCCAGGAAGGCATCCAACCCCTTGTCGGTTAACGGGTGCTTTACCAGGGCCTTGAAAACGTCGGCCGGAATGGTCGAGGCGTCGGCGCCGGCCAGCGCAGCGGCGGTCACATGGTCCGCATTGCGCACCGAGGCGGCCAGGATTTCCGTGCTGAAGTCGTGGATGTCGTACAGGGTGCGGATGTCTTCCAGCAGGCCCACGCCGTCGGCGCCGACATCGTCCAGACGGCCGACGAAGGGCGAGATGAAGGTCGCGCCCGCCTTGGCCGCCAGCATGGCCTGTGCTGCCGAGAAGCACAGGGTGACGTTGGTCTTGATCCCCTTGTCGGCGAAGGCGCGGGTGGCGCGCAGGCCGTCCCAGGTCAGCGGCAGCTTGACCACGACATTGGGGGCGATGGAGGCCAGCTTGTCGCCTTCCTTGACCATGGTCTCGAAATCGGTCGCCACGGCCTCGGCCGAGATCGGCCCCTCGACCAGGGCGCAGATTTCGGCGATGACCTCGGCGATGTTGCGACCCGACTTGGCGATCAGGCTAGGATTGGTGGTGACGCCGTCCACCATCCCGGTGGGCAGCAAGTCCTTGATGACGGCGACGTCGGCGGTGTCGAGAAAGAGTTTCATGGGACCAGTTTTAGCGCCGAGTTGTGACGGAAGCGACCGTCTTTCGCGGCCAGGGAAGTTTCAGACTCCGTGATCGAAAAAACAGAGTCCAATTCGTCTGAATCGTCTGAAATC
>DJDA01000061.1:0-333 GCA_002430835.1 Brevundimonas sp. UBA5936 | reverse complement strand
GGTCGCGCGCGGCGATCAGGTCGCCGTGCCGCTGGGCCCGCGTCTGATCCGGGGCGTGGTCGCCGAGGTGTTCGAGACGACCGGCTCCAATCGCAAGCTGAAGGCGGTCGAACAGGTGCTGGCCGATCCGCGCCTGCCGGAACGGACGCTGGACTTCGTCGAATGGGCGGCGCGCTGGACCCTCAGCCCGCCGGGCGAGATGGCGGCGACGGCGCTGAAGGGCCTGCGCGCGCCCCGGCCCCGGCCCGAGCGGCGGGTGCGGGGCGGCGGGGGGGGGCGGGCCTGCTGGCCCGCGGCGGGCGGGGCGGGGGTGCTGGAGGCGAGGGGGGGCGG
>DJDA01000114.1 GCA_002430835.1 Brevundimonas sp. UBA5936 | reverse complement strand
CCTGCCGCAGGCCGACGACGACGTCGGAGGACGACTCCACCGAACTGGCCTCGGCGAAGGCGGCCTCGGCCTCCTGCACCTCGCCGTCCAGCCGGGCGACGCTTTCGTCCAGCGACTGGGCGCGGGCCTCCTTGCGGGCCTGATCGCGCATCAGGGATTCCAGCCGGTCGCGGGCGGATACGACCTGCTTGTCCAGCGTGAAGGGGCGCATGCGCGCGGCCTTCACCTCTTCCTCGGCGGCGCGGAAAGCTTCGCCCGCCGCCTTCAGCGCGCCTTGCGCCGTTTCCAGCGCGGGCTTGCCTGTGTCGATGTCGGCTTCCAGTTCCGACAGGCGTGTGCGCTGGGCCAACCGCACGGCGGCAGGACGCGGCGCCTCGGCGCGGCTGACAAAGCCGTCCCAGCGATAGAGGTCGCCCTCCACCGTGGTCAGGCGCGCGCCACGCGGCAGGGCGCGGGCCAGTTCGGCGATCCGTTCACGCGGGGCCACGCCGCAAAAGGCCAGACGCGCCGCCAACTGATCCGGCGCCGTCACATGGGCGGACAGAGGCTCGACGCCTTGAGGCCAGTCCGGCGGCGATGCCTCGGCGCCCGCCCAATGCGCCGGAGCTCGGGCGTCCAGCGCCGCGTCCAGATCATCGCCCAGCGCCGCCGCCAGCGCGGCCTCATATCCCTTGGCCGCCGACACCCTGTCCAGCGCCGGAGGGTGCTCGCGCTTGCCCGTGACCAGCAGTTGGGCCAACCCGCGCGCCTCGGTCTGCAGACGGCCCAGCCGGTCCTCGGCGGCGCGGGCGGCGGTGCGCGCCTCCTGCTCGGTGCGGGCGATGTCGCTGCGTTTGGTCTCGGCGGCCTCGACGGCTTCACGCGCGGTGGTCAGTTCGGTCTGAGCGGTTTCCAGCGCCGCCTTGGCCGTCTCGATCTCGGGCGTTTCCAGCGGGCCGAGGGCCTCACGTTCGCGGCGGGCCTGTTCGTGCTGGCCTTTGACGCGCGCCAGCCGGGCCTCGGCGTCGCGCTTTCTGGCGCTTTCGGCGTTGGCGCGGGCCTCGACGGCGGCCAGCGTCCCGGCCAGCCGTTCGACCTCGGCGTCGGCGGCCTTGCGCGCGTCCTCGGCCTCCAGCAGGGCGCGTTCCAGTTCGGGGCCGCGCTCAGGGGCGGCGGCGATCTCGGCCTTCAGCTTCTCTAGCTCGCGGTCCAGTCGCTCCAGCTCGCGCCCGGCGTCGGCGGCCATGCCGTCCTCGCGCGCGCGGTCGGCCTCGATGCGGGCGACCTCGGCCTTCAGGCGGTCGACCTCGGCGCGGGCGGCCTGTTCGGCCATGTCCAGCCGGTCGCGCTCGATGATGGCCCGGTTCAGCAGGGCGGTGGCGACCGCGTCTTCTTCACGCGCAGGCTTCAGGCCCTCCTGAGCGTTCAGGGCCGCCGTCTGGGCCGCCGCCGCCGCCGTGGTCGTCTCGGCCACCAGCCGGTCAGCCTCGCGCAGTTCGGTCGCCGCCGTCTCGGCCGCTGTTTTCGCATCCGTCCAGCGGACGTAGAGCAAGGCCGCCTGCAACGCGCGGATCTCGGCCGAGATTTTCTTGTACTTCTCCGCCTGACGCGCCTCGCGCTTCAGCCGGTTCAGCGTCGACTCCAGTTCCTTGCCGATGTCGTCCAGCCGGTCGAGGTTGCTCTCCGCCGCCCGCAGCCGCAGCTCCGCCTCATGGCGCCGGGTGTGCAGGCCCGCCACGCCCCCGGCTTCTTCGAGGATGCGGCGGCGGTTCTGCGGCTTGGCGGCGATCAGTTCGCTGATCTGGCCCTGCCGCACCAGGGCCGGGCTGTTGGCGCCGGTCGAGGCGTCGGCGAACAGCAGCTGAACGTCGCGCGCCCGCACCTCCTTGCCGTTGATGCGATAGGTCGAGCCGCGTCCGCGCTCGATCCGGCGCGAGACTTCCAGCATGGGGCTGTCGGTAAAGGGTTGGGGCGCGCGCTTCTGGGCGTTGTCGATGGTCAGTTGGACTTCGGCGTGGTTGCGCGGCGGACGGCCCGCAGCGCCCGCGAAGATCACGTCCTCCATGCCCTGGCCGCGCATGGCCTTGGCCGAGTTGGCGCCCATGACCCAGCGCAGGCTTTCCAGCACGTTTGACTTGCCGCAGCCGTTCGGCCCGACAATGCCGGTCAGACCGGCCTCGATCTGCACCTCGGCCGGGTCGACGAAGGATTTGAAGCCGACGAGCCGGAGGCGCTGGAACTGCATCGCGTCTCGATCAGCGCGCCCGGATCAGCGGGTCGATGGCCGCCGACAGGGCTTCCAGCGAATGGTCGCTGACCCGCCTGCCGTTGACGAAGAAGGACGGCGTGCCCGTCACCCCTGCCGCCACGGCGCCGTCGACCTCGGCCTGCAGGGCCTGGCTGGTCGCGGGGTTCTTCATGCAGGTCTCGATCTGCTCCTGACTGCGGCCGCTGGCGGCGATGGCGGCGGCGAACCAGTCGCGGGCGTCGCCTTTTTCAAAGGCGGCGGCCTGACCGCTCATCAGGCTGTGCGCCACGTCGAAGAAGCGGTTCGGGGCGGCGCAGCGCGCGATGCCCGCCGCCGTCGCCGCGATCTGGGCCGGAGGCGTCGGCATGTCGCGGAACACCAGGCGCACCTTGCCCGTGTCGATGTAGAGGGCCTTGAACTGCGGCAGGATGTCATTGGTCCAATGGGCGCAGTGGCTGCAGGTGAATGAGGCGTATTCGATCACCGTCACCGGCGCATCGGCCCGGCCCAGCACGCGGTCCGCCGCCGTGACGGCGGGCACGGCCGCCGTCGTGGAGGCGCGCGTCACGGCCGGATCGAGCGCCAGGACTGGAGCGGCGTTCAGGCTGGCTAGGGCCACGATTGACAGAAGGTGCAGGAGGCGAACAGTCATGCGGATTCTATAGCAGGGGATCGATGCTGGCCGACAGACCGGACAGGGAGTTGTCGGTCACGATTTGGCCGTTGACCATGAAAGTCGGGGTACCGGCCACGCCTGCCGCCGACGCCTGCTTGATACGCTGTTCCAGGGCGGCGACGGCGGCCTTGTCGGTGGTGCACTCTTGGAACTGGGCTTCGCTGAGGCCAGCGGCCTGGGCGGTGCGTAGCAGGATCTCGCGCGGCGGGACGCCGTTGCGCATTTCAGTCTGTGCCCGCATCAGGTGGTCGACGACCTCGAAATACTTATCGTCTCCGGCGCAGCGGGCGATCAGGAACCCCGCCACGGCGACATCTTGGGGCGGAGTGGGGAACTCCCGGAAAACGAAACGAACCTTGTTATTGTCGACATATTTGGCCTTGAAGTCAGGCCAGACTGTCTCATTCCAGGCGGCGCACCCGGCGCAGGTGGTCGAAGCGTACTCGACCACCGTGACGTTGGCCCCCTCGGCCGCGCCCATGGCCATATCGCCCTGCGTCGCCGCCGCTCCGCTTCCGCCGCTCTGGTTGCAGGCGGACAAGATCAAAGCCATGGCCGCCATGCCGACGACCGCTGCACGTTTCATCATGTCCGCCCCCTCCTCCCGTTTGGACGACTTACTTCGTCAGCTCGGCGTCGATGACTTCGGACAGGCCCGACAGCGAGGTGTCCGCCACCTTCACGCCGTTGACGGTGAAGTAGGGCGTGCCGGTCACGCCGGCGCTGATGCCTGCCTGGATGCGCTTCTCCATGGCCTCGATGGCGGCCTTGTCGCGGATGCAGTCGTTGATCTGCTGCTCGCTGAGGCCCGCCGCCTGACCGGCGCGGAACAGGGTGGTGCGCGGCGCGACGCCCGCCTGCCATTCCTTCTGGCTGGCCATGATGTCGCTGACGACGTCGAAATACTTGTCCGGACCGGCGCAGCGGGCGATCAGGAAGCCGGCGACGGCGATGTCCTGGGGCGGGGTCGGGAATTCGCGGAAGACGAAGCGGACCTTGTTGTTGTCGACGTACTTCGTCTTGAACTCGGGCCAGACTTCTTCATTCCACACGGCGCAGTGGCCGCAGGTGACCGAAGCGTATTCCACGACCGTGACCTTGGCGCCTTCGGGGGCGCCCTTGGCCATGTCCCCTTCGACCGCGCCGCCGGCGCCGCCGCCCGAGCAACCCGCCAGCACGGCCATCGAGGCCAGGGCGGCTGCGGACAGGGCCGCGCGGCGGCTCATGGCGGCGTATTTGAAGATCGGGGCCATCGGCTGGTCCTTGTCAGAAATGAGATTCAGAAACGTCGCGCGATTCGTGCGCGCTGGCGAAATCGTCTGAATGTCGAGAACGCCGATGGCGAAGGTTTGTCAACGCTCCTCGTCGCGCGGAGGCTGCGACAGCACGGCGCGGCCCAGCTTGCCCAAGGCCGCTTTCAAGCTGTCGGGCGCCGCTTCGACCGAGGCGTTCAGCGCCGCTTCCGTTGCGGCAGGCAGGGGCGGCAGGACGGCGCCGCCGCGCGGGCGGGGCTTGGCGCCCGAAGCGGGCAGGGGTTTCACCGGCCCTTGGGCGATACGCAGCTTCTCGACCGAGCCTGCGCCCAGGAACAGGTTCACGCGCTGAATGATGTCGGCCGACTGGTGCTGGACCAGCAGGGCGGCGGGTCCGGCGACGCGCAGCTCCAGCACGCCGCCCGCATTGCCGCGCCCTTTGGTCAGCTTCTGCGGGCGGGTGACGCGGGCCAGCCGCTCCCCCACGATCTCGACCCAGCGCGGCTCCAGCGCCGAGGCGCCGCGCCCGAACTGGGCGTCCAGCTTCTTGATCAGCGGCGCTAGCGACCGCCCAGCCGGAGGCGGCGGGCGCAACGGCGGGCGCGTCCGGCGGCGGGCCAGGATTTCGCGCGCTTCGCTTTCGGTGGGCAGGGGACGACGCATTCGTCCTATATAGCCTGACCCATGCCCGACGTCCCCTCTCTCCGCGCCGCCCTGCTCGATTGGTATGACGCCCATGCGCGCAGCCTGCCGTGGCGCGCTCCGCCGGGGGCGAAGGCAAAGACCGACCCCTATCGCGTCTGGCTGTCCGAGGTGATGTTGCAGCAGACGACGGTGCCGCACGCCGCCCCCTATTTCGAGCGGTTCACCACGCGCTGGCCGACGGTGGGCGACCTGGCCGCCGTCGAGGACGCCGAGCTGATGGCCGCCTGGGCGGGGCTGGGCTACTACGCCCGCGCACGCAATCTGCTGGCCTGCGCCCGCGCTGTGGCCGCCGATTACGGCGGAGCCTTCCCTCAAACCGAGGCCGATCTACTGGCCTTGCCGGGGGTGGGCGCCTACACCGCCGCCGCCGTGGCCGCCATCGCTTTCGACCGACCCGCCAACGTCGTCGACGGCAACGTCGAGCGGGTGATGAGCCGCCTGTTCGCGGTCGAAACGCCGCTGCCCGCCGCGCGGCCCGAGCTGCGCCGCCTGGCCGCCCTGTTCGTCGACGACCACCGACCTGGCGACTGGGCGCAGGCCTTGATGGACCTCGGCTCGGGCGTCTGTCGGCCCCGGTCGCCGCTGTGCGATCAGTGCCCGCTGACCTTCGGCTGCGAGGCGCTGAAGACGGGGGCGCCCGAACGCTATCCGTTGAAGACGAAGAAGGCCGAGCGGCCGCATCGGCGCGGCCACGCCTATGTGCTGACCGATGACGCGGGGCGTGTCGCCCTGGTGCGGCGGCCGGACAAGGGGCTGCTGGGCGGCATGGCGGGCCTGCCGACCTCGGATTGGAGCGCGGCGCCGGAGTTTGATCCGCCGGTGAAAGGCGACTGGCGGGCGGCCGGATCGGTCGAGCATGTCTTCACCCACTTCAGCCTGACGCTGGAGGTGCATGTGGCTGAAGGGCAGGGCGACTTCCTGTGGGCCACAGCGGACGAGGCGGCGAAGGCTCTGCCGACCGTTTTCCGCAAGGCGCTGGAGCGCGGCCTGGGAACCTATTGAGTATCGGAGAACCAAAGGCGCCGCCCCATCCAAGCCCTTCTCCCCTTGTGGGAGAAGGTGGGCGCCGCAAGGCGCTCGGATGAGGGGGTAGCGCTAGGCTTGGGCTTTGTGACTTCGGCCGGATGTACAAACGGACGCCGGTGCGGACACACCCCTCATCCGTCTCGCTGCGCGAGCCACCTTCTCCCACAAGGGGAGAAGGACGAAGCAGGCGTTACTCCCCAGAACCTACCCCGTCGCCCTCAGATTCACCGCGCCGCTGCGCTCGCGCGGCATGACCACGACATGGCCGTTCAGGCGCTGGAAGTGCAGGTCGATCACCCCGTCGCCGACCTTCAGCCGCGTAATCGACAGCCGGTCCAGCCCGGCGGGCAGGGCGGGATTGTTGACCTCGACCAGCCCCTCGGCGGCGTCGATGCTCAGGCCCAGCACCGACTGCATCATCAGGAAGACCGACCCCGCCGCCCAGGCCTGGGGCAGGCAGGCGACCGGATAGGCGATCGGCGGCTCGCCGGTCTCGCGCACGAAGCCGCAGAACAGTTCGGGCAGGCGCATCTGGAAATGCGCGGCCGAGCCGTAGATCTCGCCCAGCAGCATGGCGACCGCACGCCGCTCGCCGTAACGGGCCATGCCCGCCGCCGCCAGGGCCGTGTCGTGCGGCCAGACCGAACCGTTGTGATAGCTCATCGGATTGAAACGGGCCTGGCCCTTGGCCAGGGTCCGCAGACCCCAGCCGGAACGGAATTCCGCCGTCAGCATCCGCCGCGTCACCCGTCGCGCCCGCTCATGCGAGGGCAGGCCCATGAACAGCAGATGCCCGGCGTTGGAGGCGACGGCCCGGCACTGTTCCCCGTCGCCGTCCAGGGCGATGGCGTAGAAGCCCTCGTCCTCCATCCAGTAGCGGTCCTCGACCAGGGCGCGCAGCGCCTCGGCCCGCGCGGCCCATTCGAGGGCGCGGCCGTCGCCCAGCACCGCGCCCATCTCGGCCAGCGCCTTCCAGGCGGCGAAGGCGTAGCCCTGGACCTCCAGCAGGGCGATCGGCCCCTTGGGAAAGCGGCCGTCGGCGTGGAAGATGGAGTCTTCGGAGTCCTTCCAGCCCTGGTTCGACAGGCCGGTGTCGGCCGCGCGGGCGTAGTCGATCAGGCCGTCGCCGTTGCTGTCGCCATAGTCGCTCATCCAGCCCGCCGCCGCGATCAGATGGGGCCAAAGCGCGCGGATGGTTCCATAGTCGTTGGTGCGCTTGGCGTAGGCGCCGGCCAGGGCGATGAACAGGCAGGTGGTGTCGACCCCGCCGTAGTAGAGGCCGAACGGCACCTCGCCCAGCACGCTCATCTCGCCGCCGCGCGTCTCGTGCATGATCTTGCCGGGGGCGGAATCCATGAAGGCGTTGGTCTCTGTCGCCTGACGCGAGGCCAGATAGGTCAGCACCCCCTTGGCCAGGCCGGGGTCGATCCACAGCATCTGCCAGGCGGTGATGATCCCATCGCGCCCGAACGGGGTCGAGAACCACGGCGTCCCCGCATAGGGATAGGGGCCGGTCGGCAGGTCGGTGACGAGCAGGGCGATGTCGGCCCGCGACTGCCGCAGCCAGTCGTTGAAGCCCTGGTTGCGCCCGCCCTCGACGATGGCGCCGCGCCGCAGCCGCCGCCGCATGGCCAGCCGCGCCAGAATGGCGTGCCAGCGCCAGCGCGCCTCGTCCGGCTGCTCGCAGGCGTCCAGGCCGCATTCGACGAACAGGTCCAGGCTGCGCCCGCGCGGCAGGCTGAACATGAACTCGGCCCGGTTGGCGCTGAGGCGGGCGGGCGGCTCGGAAAAGGCCAGGCAACCGGTGCGCGCCACCCCGTCCAGCCCGGTGGGGGTGAAAGGGGGGCGGCGTCTGGGCATCGCGGGTTGAGGGAGAGCGAACTGCTGTCGAAGCAGGGGGAAGAGGAAGGGGAAGAGGGGGGGGAAGGGGGGGGGGAAGGAGAAGGGGGGGAAGGGGAGGAGGGAGGCGAGGGGGGGGGGGAAGAGGGGAAAGAGGGAGAAGAGGAGGGGGGGGGAGAGGAAGAGGAGAGGAAGGAGAGGGAGAAAGGAGGGGGGGGGAGAGAGGGGGAGGAAGGGGGGGGGGGG
>DJDA01000017.1 GCA_002430835.1 Brevundimonas sp. UBA5936 | reverse complement strand
GAAGACGTGTTCTCGATCTCGGGCCGCGGCACCGTGGTGACGGGTCGCGTCGAGCGCGGCATCGTCAAGGTCGGTGAAGAAGTCGAAATCGTCGGCATCCGTCCGGTTCAGAAGACGACCTGCACGGGCGTCGAAATGTTCCGCAAGCTGCTGGACCAGGGTCAAGCCGGCGACAACGTGGGCGTGCTGCTGCGCGGCACCAAGCGTGAAGACGTCGAGCGCGGCCAGGTGCTGTGCAAGCCGGGTTCGATCACCCCGCACACGAAGTTCGTGGCTGAAGCCTACATCCTGAACAAGGAAGAAGGCGGCCGTCACACGCCGTTCTTCACGAACTACCGCCCGCAGTTCTACTTCCGCACGACGGACGTGACCGGCATCGTGCGCCTGAAGGAAGGCGTCGAGATGATCATGCCGGGCGACAACGCCGAGCTGGACGTCGAGCTGATCACGCCGATCGCGATGGAAGAGAAGCTGCGCTTCGCCATCCGTGAAGGCGGCCGCACCGTCGGCGCCGGCGTCGTGGCCAAGATCGTCGAGTAATCGACGGGCGGCCCTTGAGGTCGCACAGTAAGAGTATGCGTAAGCGTAACAGAGCGGCCCCCGGAGCGATCCGGGGGCCGTTTTGCATGTCAGTCGTTCGGGGCGCCGGTCGCGGGGTCGGTTTCCGTGCGGCCTGAGTTGCTGCTGCCCTCGGCGCCCTTGGGCTCGGTGGCCGGGCGAGGCGGACTGCCCTCCTTGTCGGGACGCTGGTTCTCGTTTTCGGTTTCGCGGGTCTTGGGGCGTGGTTTCGGCATGAGCACCTCCTGAATGAGGTCAATGCGGCGAGACGCGGTGAAGCTCCGATCTTTTGCGCAAGGCGCTGAACGCTAACCCGGCCTCAAGGGCTTGGCCGTATGAGGCGGTGTTGGAACGGGACTTGCTGTGATCGTTCCGAAGGGAGCGTCATGTCGGGACCACTATCAGTTGAAATCCGCAACCTCGCCGACCTGTCGGCCGAGGAGGGCGTCCAATGGAACAAGTGGGCGCGCGCGGATCCGGACCTGAGCAGCCCCTATTTCCGTTGGGAGTTCGCACGGACGGCCGGGCCAATCTGTCCCGGTTCGGCTGTTGCCGTCTTCAAACGGGACGGCCGTATTGTCGGCTATTATCCGCATCAGCGCCGAGGCGGGACGGTTCAGCCTCTGGCCGCGCCGATGAACGACTATCACGGCGTCATCGGCCCGCGCGAGGACAAGCCTTCGATGCAGGAGGCGGCGGCCCTCATCGGCGCGCCGCGCTTCGCCGCCGCCGCCTGGATCGGCGAGGCGCCGCAGGCGATGCTGCGCAATCACAGCGTGGTCTCCGTGGTGCCTGACGAGGGCGGATTCGACGCCTGGTACGCGCGACGCCGGAAGGCCTTCCCGAAATACTTCAAGGACAAGGAGCGCTCTCGTCGCGGCCTGGACGGTGCCTTCAGGGCGGTCGAAATCGAGATCGAGCTGCACGATCACGCCCTGCTGAAACGCCTGATCATCGAGAAGAGCGAACAGTACCGCCGCACGGGGCATCATGACATCTTCGCCTGCGGCTGGACGGGCGACGTCCTGCACGCCTTGATGGATTGCCGGGGCGAGGACGGCTTCGGCGCCTCCATGGCCGTGCTGCGGGTGGACGGGCGGGTCGTCGCCATGGAGTACTCCATGCACGCCGGGCGTCATTTCCACCTGTGGTTCCCGGTCTATGAGCAGGAGGTCGCGCGCTGGTCGCCCGGCATCGTGCTGACGCAGGAGACGATCCGTCTGGGCTCGGAGCGCGGCTATCGCATCTTCGACTACGGCGTCGGCGTCGGCGGCAACTACAAGAAATACTATGACGACGGGGGCCTTGTGACCGTCGAAGGCGTTGTGGCTCGACCGGGCGTCGGCGCCGCCATGTGCGCGACGGCGAGCGCCGCCCTGGGCGTGCTGGGCCATGCACGGGCGGAGCGGCTGCGCATCAGCACGCGGCGGCGTTGGTCCGTGGTCGAGGCGTGTGAGACAAGTCTGGCCGGTCAGGCCTCGGGCGTGCTGAGAGCGGCCGCCGACATGGTGCGGAAACAAAAAGCGGCCGGCTCGGCCGATCGATGAGGAGAGCGGTATGACGGCTTCCATGACGCGCTACGCAGGCCCGATCACCCAGGCCGAGGTCCATCCTCACGCCCTGGTCGCCGACGGATTCGCCGAGGATCAGGCGCTGGCCGAGGTGCTGGACCGCTATCCGGCCGATTTGTTCGACATCAACCTGTACGACTATGACGACGAAGGTCAGGTCAGCCTGCGGACCGGCGCACGTGGAAAACTGAACGGCGCCGAACTGCTGGAGGCGATCCAACAGGGCCGTCTGTGGGTCAATATGCGCAAGGTCGAGCAGGGCTGGCCCGAGCTGTGGCGCGCGGCCATGGTCGACTTCGAGCGCATACTGGGCGGCTATGGAGTGAAGGCGGCCAGCGCCAGCGGCCAGCTGATCCTGTCCTCGCCGAAGGCGCGGGTGCCGTACCACTTCGACGCCGGCGGCGTGGTGCTGTTGCACATGCGCGGCCGCAAGCGCCTGTTCGTCTATCCGGGTGATGAGGCCCATCTGCCGGAGCGCAGCATGGAGCAGGTCGTCACCCGCCAGACGACCGAAGAGATTCCCTATCGCCGCGCCTTCGAGGACGACGCCCGAATCGTCGATCTGGAGCCGGGGCAGGCGCTGACCTGGCCCTTCTATGCGCCGCACCGGGTAGAGAATCTGGACCGTTTCTGCGTCTCCCTGTCGGTGGAGTTCCAGAGCTGGCCGTCGCGCATCCGCAACGGGGCCCTCTACACCAACGCCTTCCTGCGCAGCCGGGGAGGGGAGCCGCGCACGACGGATCGCATGAGCAAGCCCGAACTGGCCGCGCGCTGGGCCGCTTCGGTGGCGCTGAAGCGCACGGGCCTGATGAAGAGCCGCATCGCCGCGTTCAAGCGGGATTTCGAACCTGCTGTAGGCGCGACGGATGGGGCTGCGGCCTTGGCGCCGGATCGTGCAGGCGGTCCCGCAACCTGACGGTCGCCTTAGGTTAAAAGGGGTTCATGACCTCGATTTAAACTGACTTTGCGGCGTGGGGCCCTCAGTCTTCCCTGGACACAGAGACAGGGAGACCCCGCTGATGAAACCCGCCGCAATCGCCGCCGCCATCGGATCCGCACTGACCGCTTCCGCCGTGCTGGCGGCGCCGGCCCTGGCCGATGAAGTGACCATCCGCAACGCGGTGGCGCGCGTCATCGTCATCCCGGAAGACCGCGCAGACGTCGGCGTCGAGATCACGCCAGGTTCAGCCGGTTTGCCTGAGCTGCGCATCGAGCGTCGAGGCGATCAGGTGCGTATCGACGGCGGTCTGGGACGCGGCCGGGGCATGAGCTTCAACGGCGGTCAGATCGGCTCGTGCAACAGCGGTCCGGCGGACGCCCGCCAGCCTGGCGAAGGCGCATCGGTAGAGGTGCGCGGCAAGGGCCGTATTCGTCTGGAGGATGCGCCGCTGATCGTTCTGCGCACGCCGCGCGACGTGGACGTGAACGGCGGCGGCGCCGTGTTCGGCTCCATTGGACGCGGCGCGCGCTCGGTCGAGCTGGGCAACGGCGGCTGCGGCTCCTGGACGGTGGCGAACGTCGATGGCGACATGAGCCTGTCGGTCGGCGGATCGGGCTCCATCCGGGCCGGCACGTCGCGCGATCTGGAAGCGGCCGTCGGCGGATCGGGCTCCATCTATGCGGGCGCGACCAGCAAGCTGGAGGCCAGCGTGGGCGGTTCGGGCAGTATCGATGTTGCTTCCGTCGACGGTGAGACCAAGGCGGCCATCGGCGGCTCGGGCGGGGTGCGCGTGAGGAACGGTCGGGCCACGACGCTGGAGGTGTCCATCGGCGGCTCGGGCGACGTGAATTTCGGTGGAACGGCGGGCGACGTCTCGGTGGCTATCGCCGGCTCGGGCGATGTGAGGGTCGCAGAGGCGACCGGCCGAGTGTCCCGCTCGATCGTGGGATCAGGGGATCTGCGCATCGGTCGCTGACGCCGCGAACCCCTGAAGGAAAAGGCCCGGGAGCGTGGAACCCCTCGGGCCTTTTTCATGCCTGGAGCCTGGACGGTCCAGGCAAACAAAAACCCCGGCGGATCGCTCCGCCGGGGTTTCGTTGATCCGTGCGGTCCGAAGACCGCGAAGATCGCTTAGAGGCCGAGCAGGGCGGACACGCCGTTGTGCGTGCGGCCCAGGTTGGCGCCGGCTTGGTCGCGGGCTTGCAGACCGCCGCCGAAGCTGTAGCGCATGCCGATCTTGAAGACGTTGGCGTCGACGTCCAGGTCCGAGGACTTGACGTAGTCGTAGCCGCCGAAGACCGAGTACGGCGAGTTGGCGAACTGGTACTCAGCAGCCACGCCGGCCGACCAGGCGTCGACGTCGCTGTTGCCGATGAACATGTTGTCGGCGTCGACGTTGGTGTACGCGGCGCCGCCGCTCAGGCGCAGTTGCGGCGTGGCGTAGAAGGCGGCGTCGCCGGCCACGGTCCAGATGTCGGCGTCAGCCGCGGTGCCGTACGAGACGACGCCCGTCAGGGTGGCGCGGTCCAGGTACTTCTGACCTTCCAGGCCGAAGGTGTTCAGCGTGGTGTTGCCCAGTTCCGAAGCGGCGTAGAAGCCGCCGAAGCGCATGTCTTCGATCTTCTTCGACAGGTGCACGGCGCCGGCCAGGGTGGTTTCGTCGCCGGCGTGCTGGACGTCCGTGTAGGCGGCTTCAGCGTTGAAGGTGACGGTCCAGTCGCCGAACACCGGCGAAGCGACGGTGCCGTCGATGACGCCGCGGTTCACGTCGGTGCCTTCGACGTCAGCGTAGTTGTAGGCGATGCCGACCGAGCCGATGGCGTCTTGAGCGAAGGCGGGAGCGGCGATCAGGGTCGCGGCGGCGACCGAAGCGAGAAAGACGGTTTTCATTTTTTTGTCCTTATGTACTGCCGCCAAACAAGCTTGGCCCGTCCGGCGATGAGCGAGACATAGGTCGCTCTTTGGCGCTTTGCCGTAACAAACATGTCATGCAGAGGTCACATCAGGGGCGATGTTGCCCAAAAGTGACGCATTGCGGCATAACTGCGTCAGTATACGGAAGGTATTGCGGCGGTGCCTTTCCGCGGTGTTCATCTGGCCGTTTTCCCGCCTTAGTCCCTAACGATCGGCCCGTGTTATGTTGCAGTGCGGCGGTCGGAGAGGGGTGCGGGCGACGTGAGTCGCAAACCCTGACGGGGCGGGGATTTCCGCGCTTGACGGAAACGGAATCGGAAGGCATAAGCACCCCTCTTGTTGGACCGGCTGTGCACTTTCGGGTGCAGACGCGGTCCGCAGGGACGACCTAAGTTACTGTTCTTTGCAGCTTCTTGGGAACTTACGGCCTTCGCGGGGGACTGCGTGGGCCGCTCGTTTTTGCGGATTTGCGTTTCCTGGGAGCGAGTGATCGCTCTGAGGCTTCGGTCTTTGAAATGGTTCACAGGGACGCGGCTCCGGCCGCATGGGAATAACAACCGATATGGATCAAAGCATCCGCATCAGGCTCAAGGCCTTCGATCACCGCGTCCTCGACTTTTCGACGCGCGAAATCGTTAACACCGCCAAGCGCACGGGCGCGACCGTTCGTGGTCCGATCCCGCTGCCGACCCTGATCGAAAAGTTCACCGTGAACCGCTCGCCGCACGTCGACAAGAAGTCGCGCGAGCAGTTTGAAATCCGCACGCACAAGCGCGTGCTCGACATCGTCGACCCCACCCCGCAGACCGTGGACGCGCTCATGAAGCTCGACCTGTCCGCCGGCGTGGACGTCGAGATCAAGATCTAAGAAAGAAAGAGGCGGGATCCGACATGCGCACGGGCGTGATCGCCAAGAAGCTGGGGATGACCCGCGTGTTCGCCGATGACGGCGCACACGTTCCGGTCACTGTGCTCCAGCTCGACGGCTGCCAAGTCGTCGGCCAACGTACCAAGGAGCGCGACGGTTACGTCGCCCTTCAGCTGGGCGCTGGCGTTAAGAAGGCCAAGAACACGGCCAAGGCTCAACGCGAAGTCTTCGCGAAGGCCGAGGTCGAACCTAAGGCCTATGTAACCGAGTTCCGCGTGGGTGAAGACGCCCTGCTGGACGTGGGCGCCGAACTGTCGGCCGACCACTTCCTCGCGGGCCAGAAGGTCGACATCCAGGGCCATACCATTGGTAAGGGCTTTGCCGGCGCCATGAAGCGCTGGAACTTCGGTGGTCTGCGCGCCTCGCACGGCGTGTCGATTTCGCACCGTTCGCATGGTTCGACCGGCCAGCGTCAAGATCCGGGCAAGGTCTTCAAGGGCAAGAAGATGGCTGGCCATCTCGGCCAGGAAGTCGTCACGACCCAGAACCTGACCGTCGTCCGCGTCGACGCCGAGCGTGGCCTGATCCTGATCAAGGGCGCTGTCCCGGGTCACGACGGCGCCTACGTCAAGGTCAGCGACGCCATCAAGAAGGCCCGTCCCTCGGACGCCCCGTTCCCGGGCGCCGTGAAGTCGGCCGCTGCTCAACCCGCTTCGACCCCGGCTGAAGCGCCGGCCGTGGAAGCGACCGAAGGCGGTGAAGCGTAATGAAACTCTCGGTCATCAAACTCGACGGCAAGGCTGCTGGCGACGTTGAGCTGTCGGACGCCGTCTTCGGCATCTCCGACATCCGCGGCGACCTGCTGGCCCGTTACGTCAACTGGCAGCTGGCCAAGCGCCGCGCCGGTACGCACAAGGTTCAAACCCGCAACGAGAACTCTCGTACGGGCAAGAAGATGTACAAGCAGAAGGGCACCGGCGGCGCTCGTCACGGTTCGCGCCGTGCGCCGCAGTTCGTCGGCGGTTCGCGCGCCTTCGGTCCGGTTGTCCGTGACCACGGCTATTCGCTGCCGAAGAAGGTCCGCGCCCTGGCTCTGCGTCACGCCCTGTCGTCCAAGGTCAAGGCCGGCGACCTGGTCGTCGTCGACAGCGTCTCGGTCAAGGAAGCCAAGACGGCCTCGCTGCGCGAGACCTTCGGCAAGCTGGGCTGGACCAAGGCTCTGATCATCGCGGGTCCGGAAGTTGAAACCAACTTCGGCCTGGCCGCGCGCAACATCCCGCACATCGACGTGCTGCCGAACGCCGGCCTGAACGTCTATGACATCCTGCGGGCCGACAAACTGGTGCTGACCAAGGCGGCTGTTGAAGCCATCGAGGCGCGCTTCGCTGAGAAGGAAGCCGCATAATGGCCGCCGCTCAACCCACCGCCAAGCACTACGACACCATCCTGGCTCCGGTGATCACCGAGAAGGCCACGATCCTGTCGGAGCAGAACAAGGTCGTCTTCCGCGTCGCCGGCACGGCGACCAAGGACGAGATCGCCGCTGCGGTCGAAAGCCTGTTCAAAGTCAACGTCCTCAAGGTCAACACCCTGGTTCAAAAGGGCAAGACCAAGCGCTTCCGGGGCATCCTGGGCCGTCGCGTGGACATCAAGAAAGCGATCGTGACGCTGGCCGATGGTCAGTCGATCGACGTCACGACGGGGCTCTAAGAAGATGGCTCTGAAGCATTACAATCCGACGTCGCCGGGCCGCCGCGCCCTGGTGCTGGTCGACCGTTCCGAGCTGCACAAAGGCCGCCCGGAGAAGTCGCTGACCGAAGGCCTGACCAAGTCGGGCGGTCGTGGTCAGGGCGGTCGCATCGCTGTCCGCTTCCGCGGCGGCGGCGCCAAGAAGCTGTACCGCAAGATCGACTTCAAGCGTCGCAAGTTCGACG
This sequence comes from Brevundimonas sp. UBA5936, assembly GCA_002430835.1. Taxonomy (GTDB): domain Bacteria; phylum Pseudomonadota; class Alphaproteobacteria; order Caulobacterales; family Caulobacteraceae; genus Brevundimonas. Next base: position 27,573 of record DJDA01000017.1, on the reverse strand, counting down.
TGGTCGGCACGGTCGAGCGTCTGGAATACGACCCCAACCGCACCGCCTTCATCGCCCTGGTTGTCTATCCGGACGGCGAGAAGACCTACATCATCGCGCCTCAGCGCCTTCACGCCGGCGACACCATCGTCGCGGGTGAGAAGGTCGACGTGAAGCCGGGCAACGCCATGCCGCTGCGCTCGATCCCCGTCGGCACCATCATCCACAACGTGGAGATGAAGCCGGGCAAGGGCGCTCAGCTGGCCCGTTCGGCCGGCGCCTACGCTCAACTGGTCGGTCGCGACCAGGGCTACGCTCAGATCCGTCTGGGCTCGGGCGAGCTTCGCATGGTCCTGGACGGCTGCATGGCCGTGGTCGGCGCCGTGTCGAACCCCGAGCACATGAACCAGAACCTGGGCAAGGCGGGCCGCAAGCGTCACATGGGCTGGCGTCCGCACGTCCGCGGCGTCGCCATGAACCCGATCGACCACCCGCACGGTGGTGGTGAAGGCCGGACCTCTGGTGGTCGTACCCCGGTTACGCCGTGGGGCAAGGACACCAAGGGCACCCGTACCCGCAAGAACAAGGCCACGGATAAGTTCATCATCCGTAGCCGTCACGTGAAGAAGGCTCGCTAAGAATGGCCCGCTCCTCCTGGAAAGGCCCGTTTGTCGACGGGTATCTGCTCAAGAAGGCCGACGCCGCTCAATCGTCGGGCCGCAAGGACGTGATCAAGACGTGGTCGCGCCGCTCCACCATCCTGCCGCAGTTCGTCGGTCTGACGTTCGGCGTCCACAACGGCCAGAAGCATGTGCCGGTGTCGGTCTCCGAAGAAATGGTCGGCATGAAGTTCGGCGAGTTCGCCCCGACCCGGAACTTCCCGGGCCACGCGGCGGACAAGAAGGCCAAGAGGAAGTAATCCATGGCCCAGACCAAGAACCCCCGTCGCGTTGAAGCGACCGAGGCCCGCGCCAAGCTGGTCAACGTCCGCATCAGCCCGCAGAAGCTGAACCTGGTGGCCGCGTCGATCCGCGGTCTGCCGGTCCAGAAGGCGCTGAACGAGCTGGAATTCAGCCACAAGCGCATCGCTGGCGATGTCCGCAAGGTTCTGTACTCGGCGATCTCGAACGCCGAGAACAACCACAACCTCGACATCGACAACCTGGTTGTCGCCGAGGCCTTCGTGGGCAAGAACCTGGTGATGAAGCGTTTCGCGAGCCGCGCTCGCGGTCGCTCCTCGCGCATCCTGAAACCCTTTAGCGAGATCACGATTGTGGTCCGTGAAGCCGGCGAGGCTGCCTGATGGGACAGAAAATCAATCCGATCGGTCTGCGCCTCGGCGTGAACCGCACGTGGGACAGCCGCTGGTTCGCCGGCGGCGCTGACTACGCCAAACTGCTCCACCAGGACCTGAAGCTGCGTACGTGGCTGAAGGAACGCCTGTCGGCCGCCGGCGTGTCGCGCATCATCATCGAGCGCCCCCACAAGAAGTGCCGCGTGACGATCTACGCCGCCCGTCCGGGTGTCGTGATCGGCAAGAAGGGCGCTGACATCGAGAAGCTCCGCAAGGACATCTCGGCCCGTACCGAAGGCGAAGTTCACCTGAACATCGTCGAAGTCCGCAAGCCGGAGACCGACGCTCAGCTGATCGCCGAGAACATCGCTCAGCAGCTGGAACGCCGTATCGCGTTCCGCCGCGCCATGAAGCGCTCGATGCAGTCGGCCATGCGCCTGGGCGCCAAGGGCGTCCGCATCAACGTCTCGGGCCGTCTGGGCGGCGCCGAAATCGCTCGTATGGAATGGTACCGCGAAGGTCGCGTGCCGCTTCACACGCTGCGCGCCGACATCGACTACGGCTTCTATGAAGCCAAGACGACCTACGGCATCATCGGCGTGAAGGTCTGGGTGTTTAAGGGTGAAGTGCTCGAGCACGACCCGATGGCCCAGGACAAGCGTTGGGCCCAGGAAGCCTCGGGTCCGTCGTCCAACGAAGGCCGTGAGCGCGGCCCCCGCGGTGATCGCGGTCCGCGCCGTGGTCGTGAGGGCTGATAGGCCATGTTGCAACCGAAAAAGACCAAGTACCGCAAGGCCTTCAAGGGCCGCATCCACGGCTCGTCCAAGGGTGGTTTCTCGCTGAACTTCGGCTCCTACGGTCTGAAGGCCGTCGAGCCGGAGCGCATCACGGCGCGTCAGATCGAAGCGGCTCGCCGCGCGATCACCCGTCAGATGAAGCGTCAGGGCCGCGTCTGGATCCGTATCTTCCCCGACGTGCCGGTCTCCGGCAAGCCGGCCGAAGTGCGGATGGGTAAGGGCAAGGGCGCGGTGGACCACTGGGCCGCTCGCGTGGCCCCGGGCCGCATCATGTTCGAAATCGACGGCGTGCCGGACGACGTGGCTCGTGAAGCGCTGCGCCTCGGCGCCGCCAAGCTGCCGATCCGCACCAAGGTGGTCACCCGCCTGGACGCCGGCATCGTTACGGAGCAAGCCGCCTAATGACCAAGATCGCCGATCTCCGGTCGCAAACCGTCGACCAACTGTCCGACGAGCTGCTGAAGCTCAAGAAGGAACAGTTCAACCTGCGCTTCCAGGCCGCCACCGGCCAGATGGAAAAGACCCACCGGGTCTCGGAAGTGCGCAAGGACATCGCTCGCATCTCGACGCTTCTGCGCGAGAAGCGTGCGGCCTCGTAAGGAAACACCGATGCCCAAACGCATTCTTGAAGGCGTGGTCGTCTCCGACAAGGGCGACAAGACCGTCGTCGTGAAGGTCGAGCGCACCCTGCTGCACCCGCTGCTCCGCAAGACGGTCCGCAAGTCCAAGAACTACCACGCCCACGATGAAGCTAACGCTCTCAAAGTCGGCGATATCGCGCGCATCATCGAATGCGCCCCCAAGTCCAAGCTGAAGCGCTGGGAAATCATTTCCCCGGCCTCGGCTTCGTAAGAAGAAGGATCGGATCCCATGATCCAGATGCAAACTAACCTGGAGGTCGCCGATAACTCGGGCGCTCGCCGGGTCATGTGCATCAAGGTGTTGGGCGGCTCCAAGCGCCGCTACGCCTCGATCGGCGACACCATTGTCGCCTCGGTGAAGGAAGCGATTCCGCGCGGCCGCGTGAAGAAGGGCGACGTCGTTCGCGCCATCGTCGTGCGCACCGCCAAGGACATCCAGCGCAAGGACGGCTCGGTCATTCGTTTTGACAAGTCGGCCGCCGTCATCGTCAACAAGCAGAACGAGCCTGTCGGCACCCGTATCTTCGGCCCGGTTCCGCGCGAGCTGCGCGCCAAGAACCACATGAAGATCATCTCGCTGGCTCCGGAGGTTCTGTAACCATGGCCGCCAAGATCAAGAAGGGCGACAACGTCGTCGTCCTGACCGGCAAGGACAAGGGCCGCACCGGCAAGGTGATGCAGGTTCTGCCGACCGAAAACCGCGTCGTCGTGCAAGGCGTCAACATGGTTCAGCGCCACACGCGCCCGACCCAGGCTGACCCGCAAGGCGGCATCAAGCACAAGGAAGCCTCGCTTCACCTGTCGAACGTCGCGATCGCCGACGCCAACGGCAAGGCGACCCGCGTGGGCTTCAAGGTCGAGGGGGACAAGAAGGTCCGCTTCGCCAAGTCGACGGGAGACGTCATCTGATGGCCGACACCAAGTACACGCCGCGCCTCAAGGCCGAGTATCAGGACCGCATCCGCGGCGTCCTGAAGGAAAAATTCGGCTACTCCAACGAGATGCAGATCCCCAAGCTGGACAAGATCGTCCTGAACATGGGTATCGGTGAAGCTGTCGCCGACTCCAAGAAGGCCAACGCGGCCCTCAAGGATCTGACGGCCATCGCCGGTCAGAAGGCTGTGCCGACCAAGGCTCGTAACTCCATCGCCGGCTTCAAGCTGCGCGAAGGCATGGTCATCGGCGGCAAGGTCACGCTGCGCGGCGCCCAGATGTACGAGTTCCTGGACCGCTTCATCACGATCGCCCTGCCGCGCGTGAAGGACTTCCGGGGCCTGAAGGGCACTTCGTTCGACGGTCGCGGCAACTACGCCACGGGTCTGAAGGAGCACATCGTGTTCCCGGAGATCAACTACGACCAGATCGACCAGATGTGGGGCATGGACATCGTTGTCTGCACCACGGCCAAGACCGATGAGGAAGCCAAGGCTCTCCTCACCGAGTTCAAGTTCCCGTTCGTGAACTGATCGGGAAGGGAAGAGAACAATGGCTAAGAAAAGCGCCGTAAACCGCAACGAAGCCGTCAAGGCCCTGGTTGCGAAGTATGCCGCGAAGCGGGAAGCCCTGAAGGCGACCGCCAACGACGAGAGCCTGCCGCTGGAGGAGCGCTTCGATGCGCGCCTGAAGCTGGCCGCCCTGCCGCGTAACTCCGCGCCGACCCGCATTCGCAACCGTTGCGAAGTCACGGGCCGTCCGCGGGCTTACTACCGCAAGCTCAAGATGAGCCGTGTCGCCCTGCGTGAGCTGGGCAACATGGGTCAGATCCCCGGCCTGACGAAGTCGAGCTGGTAAGGGGAGCGAACAGATATGATGATCAACGATCCCCTGAGCGACATGATCGCTCGCATCAAGAACGCGGCCACCCGCAAGCGTTCGTCGGTGCTCACCCCGGCTTCCCGTCTGCGTCAGCGCGTCCTCGACGTGCTGCAGGACGAAGGCTACATCCGCGGCTACTCGCTGGTTCAAAACCCCGGTGAGTTTCCGCAGTTCGAGATCGAGCTGAAGTACTTCGACGGCCAGCCGGTGATCGCCGAGATCGCCCGCGTGTCGAAGCCCGGCCGCCGCGTCTATTCGGCCATCAGCGATCTGAAGCCGATCAAGAACGGCCTCGGCATCTCGATCCTTTCGACTTCGAAGGGCGTCATGTCCGACGCCGCCGCCCGCGACGCTAACGTCGGCGGCGAAGTCCTCTGCAGGGTCTACTGATATGTCTCGTATCGGCAAGAAAACCATCGCTGTGCCGAAGGGCGTGACTGTCACGCTCAACGGCCAGGCCGTCACCGTGAAGGGTCCGAAGGGCGAACGCTCCTGGACCGTCGCCGAAGAGATCGAAGTCACGCAGGAAGGCGACGAACTGTCGCTGACCCCGCGTTCGGACACCCAGCGCGCTCGCGCCATGTGGGGTCTGTCGCGCACCCTGGTCGCCAACATGGTGACCGGTGTGACCGACGGCTTCGAGAAGACCCTGGAACTGGTCGGCGTCGGTTACCGCGCCGCCCTGAAGGGCAAGGATCTCTCGCTGCAGCTCGGCTTCTCGCACGACGTGGACATCGTTCCGCCGGAAGGCATCACCTTCGCCGTGCCGAAGCAGACCGAGATCAAGATCTCGGGCAACGACAAGCAGGCTGTGGGCGAAATCGCCGCCGTCATCCGCAAGATGCGTCCGCCGGAACCCTATAAGGGCAAGGGCGTGCGCTACCAGGGCGAGTTCGTCCGGCGCAAGGAAGGCAAGAAGAAGTAAGTCATGGCTCTCTCTCTTCAACAACAAGCCAAGCGCCGCGCCGAGCGCACCCGTCGTCGCCTCAAGGCGGTGGCCAATGGTCGTCTGCGTCTGTCGGTCTTCCGTTCGGACAAGAACATCTCGGCTCAGATCATCGACGATGCCCAGGGCATCACGGTGGCTTCCGCCTCGTCGCTGGAAGGCGGCAAGGGTTCCAAGGGTTCGGACGTCGCAGCCGCCGCCAAGATTGGCAAGCTGATCGCCGAGCGCGCCATCGAGAAGGGCGTCACGGACGTCGTCTTCGACCGTGGCGGCTACATCTATCACGGCCGGGTCAAGGCGCTGGCGGAAGCCGCGCGCGAAGCCGGTCTGAACTTCTAAGGGAACGGCAAGCATGGCTCGTGAACCCCAACGCGGCGGCGGCGATCGCAACCGTCGCGACAACCGCAACGCTCCCGTTGAAGGTCCGGATTCGGACATCATCGAGAAGCTGGTGCACATCAACCGCGTCGCCGCCACCGTCAAAGGCGGCCGCCGGTTCTCGTTCGCGGCCCTGATGGTCGTCGGCGACGGCAAAGGCCGCGTCGGCTTCGGTCACGGCAAGGCGCGCGAAGTGCCGGAAGCCATCCGTAAGGCGACCGAAGAAGCCAAGAAGACCATGATCAAGGTTCCGCTGCGCGAGAACCGCACCCTGCACCACGACGGCTCGGGCCGTTGGGGCGCCGGCAAGATCATGATGCGCGCTGCCCCTCCGGGCACGGGCGTCATCGCGGGCGGTCCGATGCGTGCGGTCCTCGAAACCCTCGGCGTCCAGGACGTCGTGGGCAAGTCGACCGGCTCTTCGAACCCCTACAACATGATCCGCGCCACCTTCGAAGCTCTGAAGGTTCAGTCGTCGCCGCGCCAGATCGCCTCCAAGCGGGGCAAGAAGGTGTCCGACCTGATGGGCCGCCGCAATGACGGCGCCTCGGCGCCGGAAGCCGTGGAGGGCTGATAGATGGCCAAGACCGAAAACAAGACTGTGACCGTCCGTCAGACGGCGAGCCCGATCCGCCGCAAGTCGGATCAGCGCGCCACCCTGGTGGGCCTGGGTCTCAACCAGATCGGCCGTGAGTCGACCCTGGAAGACACCCCCTCCGTCCGTGGGATGATCGCCAAGGTCGCCCACATGGTGGAAGTGGTCGAGAAGTAAGACGGTTCGCCCTCTCCCGTTCGCGGGGGAGGGCGTTTCGCTTTATGAAGGAAGCATCTTGCGATGCTGACGCGGGTCGCTTAATCAGCGGCCCTTCAATTTATCCAACGCCGAGTCAGGACCGCCTGGCGGACCTGGCGCTAGCACCCGAAAGGATCAGGCAATGAAGCTGAACGAAATCCGTGACAACGAAGGCGCCGCCAAGAAGCGTATGCGCGTCGGCCGCGGCCCGGGCTCGGGCAAGGGCAAGACCGCCGGCCGCGGCGTCAAGGGTCAGAAGTCGCGTTCGGGCGTCGCCATCGGCGGCTTCGAAGGCGGCCAGATGCCGCTGTACATGCGTATGCCGAAGCGCGGCTTCAACGTGCCGAACGCGCCGAAGCTGGCTGAAGTCAACCTGTGGCGCCTGCAAGAGGCGGTCGACGCCGGCAAGCTGGACGCCAAGGCCGAGATCAACGGCGCGGCCCTGGTCGCCGCCGGCGTGATCCGTCGCGTCAAGGACGGCGTGCGCGTCCTGGGCGAAGGCGAACTGAAGGCCAAGCTGAACCTGATCGTGTGGTCGGCCTCGTCGGGCGCCGTCAAGGCGATCGAAGCCGCCGGCGGTTCGGTCACCCAGCAGCGCATCGAAGCCGAAGCCAAGGCTGCGGCTCGCCTCGAAAAGCGCAACGCCGCTCGCGGCAAGGCGCCGGAACCCAAGGCTCCGAAGGGCGACGCCAACAAGATCTCGGCTCGCGCCAAGCGCACCGCCGCCAAGGCCTAAAATCCAATATCGTCATCCCGTCGGGGGCGCGGCTTTCGCGCCTCCGCCGGGATCGTCCGGACCGGGATGACGATTTTCCGAAAGCGGCCCTCGCAAGAGCGCCGCTTTCCGCCTATCTGACGACGGGCATAGTCGTGGGGACCGCCTGATGGCTTCGGCCGCTGAACAACTTGCTGCCAATATGAACATGGGCTCGTTCGCGAAAGCGACCGAGCTGCACAAGCGCCTGCTGTTCACGCTGGGCGCGCTGCTGGTCTACCGGATCGGCACCTATGTTCCGATCCCTGGGATCAACGGCGAGGCCTTCCTGGCCTTCTTCCAGAACCCGGATGGCCAACGCGGCATCCTGGACATGTTCAACATGTTCTCGGGCGGCGCCGTCGAGCGCATGGCCGTGTTCGCGCTGAACGTCATGCCCTACATCTCGGCGTCGATCATCGTCCAGCTGATGGGCGCGGTGTATCCGCCGTGGGAGAAGCTGAAGAAGGAAGGCGGCGAGTCGGGCCGCAAGCAGCTGAACCAGTACACCCGCTATCTGACGGTGTTCCTGGCCCTGGCCCAGTCCTTCGGCATCGCGGTGGGCCTGAACGCCCAGCCGGGCCTGATCGACCAGCCCGGTCTGTTCTTCATCATTTCGACGGTCACCGTTCTGACCGGCGGCACCATGTTCCTGATGTGGCTGGGCGAGCAGGTGACGGCGCGCGGCGTCGGCAACGGCATCTCCCTGATCATCTTCGCGGGCATCGTGGCGGTTCTGCCGTCGACGGTGGCGCGGATGCTGGGCCTGGCCCAGCAGGGCCAGATGTCGGCCTTCACCCTGTTCTTCATCGCCATCATGGCGGTGGCGGTCATCGTCTTCATCGTCTTCATGGAACGCGCCCAGCGCCGCCTTCTGATCCAGTATCCGAAGCGCCAGGAAGGCAACCGCATGACCGGCGGCGAGCGCAGCTTCCTGCCGCTGAAGGTCAACACCGCAGGCGTGATCCCGGCCATCTTCGCCTCGTCGCTGCTGATGCTGCCGACGACGGTGGCCCAGTTCACCGCCAATGCGAATCTGCCGGACTGGATGAGCTGGCTGCCTCTGGTGACGGCCCAGCTGACGCACGGCCAGCCGGTGTTCATGATCCTGTACGCCGTCCTGATCGTCTTCTTCTGCTTCTTCTACACCTCGATCACCTTCAACCCTGAGGATACGGCCGAGAACCTGCGCAAGTACGGCGGCTTCCTGCCGGGCATCCGTCCGGGCAAGCGCACGGCCGAGTATCTGGACTATGTGCTGACGCGCCTGACGGTGATCGGCGCCGCCTACATCACCGCCGTCTGTCTGCTGCCGGAGTTCCTGGTCAGCAGCCTGGGCAACAGCCTGTACTTTGGCGGAACGTCTATCTTGATCGTGGTCTCGGTGACGATGGACACTGTCGCCCAGATCCAGTCGCACCTGCTGGCGCACCAGTATGAAGGGCTGATCAAGAAGGCCAAGTTGCGCGGCCGTGGCCGGGGCGGTTCCGCTCCTGTCCGTCGCTGATCGGGTAGGGGAGCCCGGAATATAAAATGAACCTGATCCTGTTCGGGCCGCCTGCGGCCGGCAAGGGCACCCAGGCCAAGCGGCTGGTCGAAGAGCGAGGCATGGTCCAGCTCTCGACCGGCGACATGCTGCGTGCGGCCATCGCTTCCGGCTCGGAGCTGGGGCTGAAGGTCAAGGACGTGCTGGCGCGCGGCGACCTCGTCACCGACGAGATCGTCATCGCCCTGATCGAAGCCCGCCTGCCGGAGGCCGAGGCCGCCGGCGGCGCCATCTTCGACGGCTTCCCCCGCACGGTGGCCCAGGCTGAAGCCCTGGACCTCATGCTGGCCAAGTGCGGCGCCAAGATCGACAGCGTCATCCGCCTGAAGGTGGATGACGCCGCCCTGACCGACCGTATCGGCAAGCGTTTCGCCGAGCAGGGCCGGGCGGACGATAATCCCGAGACCTTCAAGGACCGCCTGGCCGTGTACAACCGCCAGACCGCGCCGCTGCTTCCTTACTATGCAGACCAGGGCAAGCTGACCGAGGTCGACGGCATGGGCGACATCGCCGCCGTAGCCGCCGCCATCGACGCGGCGCTGGACGCCCTGCCCGAGGGCTTCCGCGACATCGATGTGCTGATCAACAACGCCGGGCTGGCGTTGGGCACGGCCACCGCGCAGGAGGCCGACCTGGCTCAGTGGCGCCAGATGATCGACACCAATATCACCGGCCTGGTGACGCTGACGCACCGCCTGCTGCCGCGCCTGATCGCGCGCAAGGGGGCGATCCTGAACATCAGTTCGGTGGCGGCGACCTATCCCTACAAGGGCGGCAACGCCTATGGCGGGACCAAGGCCTTCGTGCGCCAGTTCTCACTGGGGCTGCGCTCGGACCTGCATGGGACGGGGGTGCGCGTCACCTCTATCGAGCCGGGCATGGCCGAGACGGAGTTCACCCTTGTCCGCACCGGCGGCGACCAGGCGGCGTCCGACGCCCTCTATGGCGGGGCGACGCCGATGACCGGCGAGGACATCGCCGAGACCCTGTTCTGGGTCGCCACCCTGCCTGCGCACCTGAACATCAATGCGCTGGAGCTGATGCCGGTCAGCCAGTCCTTCGCGGGCTTCCAGGTGGCGCGCGGCTGAGGCTGGCCGGGGCCGGTCGCCAATCCGCCCCCTTTTCTCTATAGGGGCGGGCCATGAGCCAGCATCCGCCGCACCGGTTTTCCGTCGCCCCCATGATGGACTGGACTGACCGCAATTGTCGGGCGTTCCATAGGGCCCTGAGCACGCGCGCCCTGCTCTATACGGAAATGGTGACGGCCCCGGCGGTGATCCACGGCGATCGCGACCGCCTGCTGGGCTTTGACGCGGTCGAGCACCCGGTGGCGTTGCAACTGGGCGGGTCGGATCCGGCGCAGTTGGCCGAGGCGGCGAAGATCGGCGAGGCCTATGGCTATGACGAGATCAATCTGAATGTCGGCTGCCCCTCGGATCGGGTGCAGTCGGGCCGGTTCGGCGCCTGCCTGATGCGCGAGCCGGAGCTGGTGGCCGACTGTATGGCGGCGATCAAGGAGGCGGTCCGCGTCCCCGCCACCGTCAAATGCCGCATCGGCGTGGACGATCAAGACCCTGAGATCAGCCTGTTCGCCACGGTCGACGCCTCGGCGGCGGTGGGGATCGACAGCTTCATCGTCCATGCGCGCAAGGCGTGGCTGAAGGGCCTGTCGCCCAAGGAGAACCGCGACGTGCCGCCGCTGGACTATGCGCTGGTGCGGCGGCTGAAGCGCGAACGGCCGCATCTGACCATTTGCATCAACGGCGGTATCGGCGATCTGGATCAGGCCGAGGCGCACTTGAGGGCCGATGACGGCGTGCAACTGGACGGCGTCATGCTGGGCCGCGCGGCCTATCATGAGCCTGCGCTGATGGGGCAGGTGGACCGCCGCATCTTCGGCGAGGCCACGCCGGACGTTGACGTGTTCGAGGCGCTGGAGCGTTACCGTCCCTATATGGCTGCGCGGCTGGACGAGGGCGCCAATCTGGCGAGCATGACCCGACATATGCTGGGTCTGATGCACGGCCGGGCAGGGGCGCGCGCCTTCCGCCGCATCCTGACCGTCGAGGGCGTCAAGCCCGGCGCGGGGCTGGAGGTCGTCGATCGCGCGGTCGAGGCCGTGCGCGAGGCTGAGGCGCGCAAGGCGGCGTAGAGCGCTCACCTCCGCGAAAGGGCTGACGGCGTGACGGCGGACGGCTAAGCCATTGGCCATGACTCTGCCCTTGTCCGAACTTGTCCTGATGGTCGCCGCCCTGGTTGGGGCGGGGGCGGTCGCGGGCGTGATCGGCGGCCTGTTCGGCGTCGGCGGCGGGACGGTCCTGGTGCCGGCGCTGTTCTACGCCTTCTCGGTGCTGGGCGTGGGCGGGGAGGGCAATCTGCACGTCGCCATCGGCACCTCGCTGCTGACCATCGTCGCCACCTCGCTGCGATCGCTGGCGACGCACCGTGCGCACGGGGCGGTGGACGAACAGGTGCTGAAGACCTGGACGCCCTGGGTGGCGTTCGGGGGGCTGATCGGGGCGGCGGTCGCGGGTTTCACCTCCATGGAGGGGCTGGCGATCGTCTATGGCGTCTGCCTGCTGCTGATCGCGGCGCAGATGGGGCTGCTGCCCGAGCGATTCACCCTGCGAAAGGATCTGCCGACAGGCTGGGGGCGGCGCGGCGTGGGCACGGGCATCGGCCTGCTGTCGGCCATGATGGGCGTCGGCGGCGGCAGTTTCGGCGGCATGACCATGACCCTGTGCGGGCGGCCGATCCATCAGGCGGTGGCGACGGCCTCGGGCTTCGGCCTGGCCATCGGGTCTGCGGCGGCCCTGGGATTCGCCGTGTTCGGCTGGGACGCGCCGGGGCGGCCGCCGTTGTCGCTGGGCTACGTCAATGTGCCGGCGGCGGTGATCATGGGGCTGCTGACGGCGCTGACGGCGCCCTATGGCGCGCGGTTGGCGCATCGGCTGGATCGAAAGATGCTGCGCCGGGCCTTCGCGGTCTATCTGTTGCTGACGGCCCTGTCGGTGGTGCTGAAGGCGCTGTGAGGGCGATTAAGTAGATGCCCGCAGGCGGGCGCTAACACTTTGTCGAACAAGCGCGGGCTAGGAGCGAGGCTGAACCTCCCTCCCCGAGCCTTGAAGTCATGTTGCAGAACCTGTCGGTCCCCAAGAAGCTGATCCTGTCCTTCATGGCGGTGATCGCGGCGTGCGGGGCGGCGACCCTGATCGTCCTGTGGTGCGTGGCGTCCTTGCAGCGCGCCGATGCGGCGGACACGGCCTCGCGCGAGGTGATGAAGGCGTCGGACCGCCTGATGGCCGCCGCCGTCGAGCAGCAGAACGCCATGCGCGGCTATGTCGCCAGCCGCGACCCCGGCTTCATCGAAGCCTTCAATCAGGGCGGCGCGGACGTGAAGTCGCGGATGGCGGACCTGGCCGCGTCGGATGTCGACGGGGCCTATGCCGCCGAGCAGACGGCGCTGATCGCCGCCACCGCTGAATTTGAGAAGAGCGCCCAAGGGGTCATGGCCCTGGCGCGCGAGCCTGCGACGCATGAAGCCGCCCTGTCTCAACTGGCCTCGGCGGCGCGCCTGTCGGACATTCGACAGGCGGTCGGCTCGATCCAGAAGCAGGAAGTCGTGCTGGCCGAGGAGCGGGCCAAGGCCAAGGCCTTCGCCTTCACCGAGGCCTATGTCGCCTTCGCCGTAGGCGGGGTGCTGGCCCTGGGCATCGCTGTGGGCGCGGCCCTGTGGCTGATTGGGGCGTTGAGCCGTCCGGTCGAGGCCATGACCCGCGCCATGGGACGCCTGGCGGGCGGCGACCTGAATGTGGCCATCCCCGCGATCGGCCGCCGCGACGAGATCGGCCGCATGGCCGACGCCGTCCTGACCTTCAAGCAGAACGCCGAGGAGAAGGTGCGTCTGGAGGCCGAGGCCGAGGCCGCGCGCCACGCCGCCGAAATCGAACGCCAGGCCCAGGCCGAGCGCGACGCCGAGGCCGCTCGCCAGCAGGCCCGCGTGGTCGAGGGCGTGGCCAAGGGTCTGGACCGGCTGTCGCACGGCCAGCTGGCCTTCCGCCTCAACGATCCGTTCGCGCCTGAGTATGAGGGGCTGCGCACCGACTTCAACGCGGCGATGGACAAGCTGCAGGGCGTGATGCGGGTGATCGTTGAGCGCGCCGCCGCCATCGGCGCCAGCGCCCGCGAGATTTCACAGGCGTCCGACGACCTGTCGCGCCGCACCGAACAGCAGGCCGCCAGCCTGGAAGAAACCGCCGCCGCCCTGGAGCAGATCACCGCCACCGTGGCCCGTTCGGCCGAGGGCGCGACGGAGGCGGGCGGCGTGGTGCGCGGCGCCCAGTCCGAGGCGGTGGACGGCCAGGCCGTGGTCGGCCGCGCCATCGCCGCCATGGGCGAGATCGCACGCTCGTCGTCCGAGATCGGCGCCATCATCGGCGTGATCGATGAGATCGCCTTCCAGACCAACCTGCTGGCGCTGAACGCGGGCGTCGAGGCGGCGCGCGCGGGCGACGCCGGTCGCGGCTTCGCCGTGGTGGCTTCGGAAGTGCGGGCCCTGGCGCAGCGCTCGGCCTCAGCGGCCAAGGAGATCAAGACCCTGATTACCGAGTCGGGCCGTCAGGTCGGGGCGGGCGTGGCGCTGGTCGGCGACACCGGCCATGCGCTGGAGCGGATCGCCGGTCAGATTCAGCGCCTGACCGTCATCGCCGAAGAGATCGCCGCCTCTTCGCACGAACAGTCCAGCGGCCTGCAGCAGGTCAACATCGCCGTGAACCAGATGGATCAGGTGACGCAGCAGAACGCGGCCATGGTCGAGGAATCGACCGCCGCCAGCCACGCCCTGGCCTCCGACGCGATCGAGCTGGATCGCATGATGGGTCAGTTCGCCCTGGACGATGTGCGCGACCTGGACGCGCGCGGACGGATGGACGCCCTGGCGCGAGCCGTAGCTTAGGCGCCAAATTCTCCCTCCAGATGAAGGGACGGGAGAAGCGCGCGCTTTCCGCGCTTACGCCGCCGCCTTCAGCGTTACCGCGTCCAGGGCCTGGGTCAGGTCGGCCAGGATGTCGTCCTGATGCTCCAGACCGACCGACAGGCGCAACAGGCCGTCGGTGATGCCGGCCGTCACGCGGGCCTCGGGCGTCATGGCGGCGTGGGTCATGGTGGCCGGGTGGGCGACCAGGCTTTCGACCCCGCCCAGGGATTCCGCCAGGGTGAAGACGTCCAGCCGCTCGATCACCTGGCGCACCGCCTCGGTCCCGCCGTTCAATTCGAAGCTGAGCATGGCGCCGGGGCCCGACTGTTGCCGCGCCGCCAGGTCGTGGCCGGGATGGCTGGTCAGGCCCGGATAGTGGACGGCCTTGACCGCCGGGTGCAGCTCCAGCACCGCCGCGACCAGGCTGGCCGTCGCCTGCTGGCGCTCGATGCGGGTGAACAGGGTCCGCAGGCCGCGCAGGGTCTGATAGGCGTCGAACGGCGAGCCGGTGACGCCCAGGCAGTTGGCCCACCAGGCCAGCTTTTCATGGTCGGCCGGATCGGCCGAGACCACGGCGCCGCCGACCACGTCGGAATGGCCGTTGATGTATTTGGTGGTCGAGTGGACCACGATGTCGGCGCCCAGCTCCAACGGCCGTTGCAGGGCCGGCGACAGGAAGGTGTTGTCGCACGCCACCTTGGCCCCCACGGCGTGGGCGCGGCGACAGACATCGGCGATGTCGGTGACGCGCAGCAGGGGGTTGGACGGGGTCTCGACCAGCACCAGCTTGCAGCCGTCGGCCAGGGCGGCGTCCAGGGCGGCGCTGTCGTTCTGATCGACGAAGGCGACGCGGAAATGCCCCTTCCTGGCACGGGCGCACAGCAGGCGGTGCGTACCGCCGTAACAGTCATGCGGCGCGATCAGCAGGTCGTCCGGCTCCAGCAGGCTGAGCGGCAGGTCGACCGCCGCCATGCCGGTGGCGGTGATGACGGCGCCCGCGCCGCCTTCCAGTTCGGCCAGGGTCTCGGCCAGCACGTCGCGGGTCGGATTGCCTGAGCGCGAATAGTCGTATCTGCGCGGCTGGCCGAAGGCGGCGAAGGAATAGTTGGACGACAGATACAGCGCCGGCATGACCGCGCCGTGAGCCGTGTCCGTATCGACGCCCGAGCGGGCGGCGATGGTGCGGGGATCAGCGGGACGGGCGCGGCTCATTGGTCGATGTCCTTCAATACGGAGGTCAGGATGTCGGCGACCAGCTTGTCTTCCTTCAGGAAGGCGTCGTGGCCGTAGACGGAGGCGTGTTGTTCAAAGCGCCAGAGGTTGGGCAGGCGGTCGGCCAGCTCCCTCATGTCTTCGATCGGGCAGAGGCGGTCGGTGGTGAAGCCGATCAGGGTGACAGGGGCGCTGATGGCCTCGGGCTCGACGCGGTGGCGGTCGATGGAGTCCGACAGGCTGAGCCAGCGCGAGGGGGTGGTGCGGTCGCGATAGGCCCGGCCGCGCGCCTGCAGGTAATCGCACACCGGATAGGCCTGGCCCGCGTGGCTGGGGGCCTCGGAATCGAAGCGGTCGCCGAACTCTTCCTGGGTGCGGTAGGTGGTCATGGCCAGTTCGCGCGCCAGACCCACGGCCTGATCGATGCGGCCGGTCTCCAGGCCCAGTTGCAGGATGCGGCGCTGGATGCCGCGCCAGGCCGTGGCCAGCGGATGCGGGCGATGGGCGGCGGACACCACCACCAACTGCTCGGCCCAATCGGGGAACAGCTCGCCGAAGGCCAGGGCGATCATGCCGCCGTAGGAACAGCCGATGAAGGCGGCGACCTTGTCCACGCCCAGGTGGTCCAGCAGCAGGGCTAACAGCCGCGCCTGATCCTGGGTGGTGATGGTCAGCGGGCTCTTGGCGTCCTTGACGCCGTCGCCGAATTCAGGCGCGAAATCAAAGGCTAGGACGCGGAAGCGGGTCAGGTCGATCGGCGCGCGCACGCCGACGGCGCCGGACCACCAGCCCAGCCCCTTGGTCTCGGTGCGGTGCACGTAACGGTCGGCGGAAATGCCGCCTGCGACCACGATCAGCGGGGCGTTGGCCTTGCCGTGCAGGCGGCCGATGACCCGCTTCTGGGTCAGGGTTCCGCCGAAATCCAGTTCGAAGCCGTCGGGGATCGCAACCGCGACGTCATGGGCGCCGTCGCGCTGAAGCAGTTCCGACGGACGGCGCGCGGCCTTCACGCCGATCTGGGCGCCGCCCTTGGGCGCAGGCGCAGCGGCGGAGGCCTTACAGGAAGGCTCTTCGGAGGTTTCAGTGGAAATCAGGGCCAGGGTCATCGCATCACTCAAAGGTTCGGCTCACCGGCGAAACCCATGCGTGACAGACCTGTGGCGCGCCGCCTTATCGACGCTCCACCCATCTCTCGCGGTCCTTTCAGGCAAGCCCGAAGAACCCCGCAGGAGTTGGCACCGTTTCGGGCGGAACCCGATGGTTGCCCCGGCGTCAAAGGGCCTAATCCCTCAGCCGGTCTTGATGAGTGAGCTTACGGTGCGGTTGCGAAGGGCGCCGGTCAAGCGAAAAATTTCACCCCATTTCTGCGCGTGCGGCTCATGTGGGTGGCGAAAACGGCGTCCTGAGACGATGTTGCGAAAAATTCTTTCGAGGCGGGGTTGACGCGGCGCGGCGCCCTGGCTCACCCTAAGGCACGATTTTCAACCGGACGCCGCCTGTGCCTTACCGCCTCGCCAGCATGAAGACGACCGCGATCGCCGCCTCGGCGACGGGCCTCTTCGCGTCCATGATTACGACCACCGGTACCACCACCATGCCCTTGCGGGCGGGGACCGGATGATGCGCGCCGTCTAGGCGAGAAAACGCAGAAAACCGATCACCCGCCCGGACCCCCGGGCGGGTTTTTTATTGGCCCGAACCCACCTCCGACCTCTCCCGAAATCCTCCCAGATCCAGCCTTCAGGAAACGCCCATGTCCGCCTCTCTCGCCCTCGTCGCCGATCAGTCGAAACCGGTCGCAGCGCTCGCCCCCGCCGCCGATGTGGTGGTGCTGAAGTTCGGTTCGTCGGTCCTGCGCGACGCCTCTCAGGCCCCAGCCGTCGCCAGCGAAATCTACGGCCACGTCCGCGCAGGCCGGAAGGTGGTGGCGGTGGTTTCGGCCCTGGCCGGTCAGACGGATCAGCTGCTGGCCGACGCCCGCAGTCTGGGTCTGGATCACGAGAACGAGCTGCTGCCCGCCTATGTCGTGCTGGGCGAGGAAAAGGCCGCCGCCCTGGTCGCCGTGGCCTGCGACCGGGTGGGACTGGACGCCGTGGGTCTGTCGGTGCGCGAACTGGGCATCGTCGCCGAAGGCCCGGCCCAGCACGCCCGCCCCGTGTCGCTGAAGGGCGAGCGTCTGCATCAGGCCCTGGCCGAGCATGAGGTGGTGGTGGTGCCGGGCTTCGGCGCGGTGCGCGCGAACGGCCGGGTGGCCCTGCTGGGGCGCGGCGGATCGGACCTGACGGCGGTGGTTCTGGCCGCCGAACTGGGCCTGAAGCGGGTGCGTCTGGTGAAGGACGTCGACGGCCTCTACGACCGCGATCCAGCCTGCGAGACGGGCACGCCGCTGCGCTATCGCCGGGCCAGCTGGGACACGGCGCGTCAGGTCGGCGGCGCCCTGGTCCAGCACGACGCCATCGACCTGGCCGAGGCGCGCGGCGTCGACATCGAGGTCGCCGCGCTTGGCCGCGCTGAAGGCACGATCGTCGGCGAACGCGGCGCCCCTCCCGGCCCGGTGCAGGCGGCTGAACCGCTGAAGGTCGCCGTGGCCGGTTGCGGCGTCGTCGGCGGCGGCCTGCTCAGCCGCCTGCTGCCGGACGACCGCTTTGAAGTGGTCGGCGTCCTGGTGCGCAACCCCTTGAAAAAGCGTGACGTCTCGGCGCCTGCCGAACTGTTCACCAACGACGTCGAAGCCTTGTTGGCCAAGAAGCCGGACCTGGTGCTGGAGGCCCTGTCCGAGGGCGAGGCGGGCCACGCCCTGATCCGCCGCGCGCTGGAGGCGGGCTGCGACGTGGTCAGCGCCAACAAACAGGCCGTGGCCCGCGATCCCAAGGGGCTTCAGGCCCTGGCCGACGCCAACGGCTGTCGCGTCGCCTGGTCGGCCTCGGTCGGCGGCGGCTCGCCGATGATCGAGACGTTGCGCGCCGCCCGCGCCGCCGGTCCGGTGGCCGGTTTCGAGGCGGTGCTGAACGGCACGGTTAACTTCATGCTGCAGCGTCTGGGCGAGGGGGCGACCTTCTCCGACGCCCTGGCCGACGCTCGCGCCGCCGGCTTCGCCGAGGAAGACCCTTCGTCCGATCTGGAAGGCTTCGACGCCGCGGCCAAGGTCAAGCTGCTGTCGTTCGAGGCCTTCGGCCGCTCGCCTGACGACCTGCCGCGCGACGTTCTGGCCGCCGAGACGCCGCTGGGCGAGGCGCCGGTGCGCCAGATCGGCGCCTGCTTCGAGCGCGACGGCGCCCTGGACGCCTCGGTGCGGCTTGACGGCGAACTGGAAGACGCGCTCTTCCTGTCGCTGAACGGAGAGCGCAACGCCTTGAAGGTCTATGGTCAGGACGGCCGGGTGTGGACGTGCAAGGGGCGCGGCGCCGGGCGCTGGGCCACGACCGAGAGCGTGCTGGCCGATGTCGCCGATGTCATGCGCGCCCGCCGCGCCGCTGCGGAGCTTGTCTAGTCATGGCCGTCTTCACGCCCGTCACGCCGCAACAGGCCGACGACTATCTCATGCGCTACCCTCTCGGCGGGTTGGTCGAACTGACCCCGATCGCCGAGGGGGTCGAGAACACCAACTATCGCCTGGTCACGGAGCAGGGCGCCTATGTACTGACCCTGTTCGAGGGGCGGACCGAGGCCTCGGCCCTGCCGTTCTGCCTCGGCCTGACGGGGCGGCTGGCGGCGCAGGGCTTCCCGACGCCTGCGCCTGTCGCAGACCTGCACGGTCAGGTGATCGGGCGTCTGAACGGCCGCGCCGCCGCCATCGTCGAGTGGACGCCCGGCGCCTGGAAGCGCCAGCCGACGGACAAGGATCAGTATCGCGCCGGTCAGGTGCTGGCGCTGCTGCATCTGGATGCGGCCGACCATGACGGCGTGCGCGAAAACCCGGTCGGGCCGCGCGCCTGGGCGGACCTGGCCGCGCGCTGCGATACGGTCGCTGCGGGCGAGGACCGCCGGATGTTGGAGCAGATGCAGCGCCTGCTGCCGGACCTGGCCCGGCCGTGGAGCGATCCCGCCCTGCCGCGCGGGCCGATCCACGCCGATTACTTCCCCGACAACGTTCTGTTCGCCACCAACGAGCATGGGGCGACGGATGTGGGCGGGGTGATCGACTTCTACTTCGCCTGCGTCGACGTGCTGGCCTATGACCTGGC
This sequence comes from Brevundimonas sp. UBA5936, assembly GCA_002430835.1. Taxonomy (GTDB): domain Bacteria; phylum Pseudomonadota; class Alphaproteobacteria; order Caulobacterales; family Caulobacteraceae; genus Brevundimonas. Next base: position 8,259 of record DJDA01000017.1, on the reverse strand, counting down.
CATCGCGCTCAGCGCCTGGGGCTTCGACGCCGAGGGGCGGCCCATCCCGTCGGCTCTGCGCGCCTTCCAGAAGGGCTATGAGTCGGTGCGGCCCCTGTCGGACGCCGAGCGTCAGGCCTTGCCGGAACTCGGCGCGGCGGCGGCGGTGCGCTTCACCCTGACGCGCCTGCACGACCGGCTGTTCCACGACCCGGCCAACCTGGTCACGCCCAAGGATCCGTCGCCCTTCTTCCGGCGGCTGGACTACTGGAAGGCGGCGGAGCCGGCTTAGGCGCATCGGAGAGCGTATCGGCTAGACAGGCGAGAGCTGATGCTGGCGTATTCGTGGTTTCCAGCCAAGGGTATCACGATGGTCTGCTTTCGCCTGCCTCTAGTGGTTTTGTTTGTCGGAGCGAATCTCGCTTCGACGGCTTCCTTGGCGTCTTCAACATCCTTACAGGACGTGTCGGCGGCCCATATCCTGCAACTTCTTGATCTTACTTCGTTCCAGAACTCGACGGGGCCGTCGCGAGACGCTGGCCGTAGACGCCCACGCGATTGGTTCTTCACGCAGATGAACGTTGCAGATGGTGTCGCAACGCTGGAGCGGCCGAATGATTGGGCATTGAGTTTGCGCATCATCCGAATAACGCCAGGTGGCGTCATCGCTTGTTTTCAGGATCGCGCCCTGAATGGCGGATCGTACGCGACCCAGTCGGCGCTTCGAGTTGTCGGCGACAGCTTGGCCGGTTACCGCGTTGCCGAAGAGGGGCTTGTCGAACCGACCTGTTCGACGTTGCCCGGTCAAGGCTGAAACTGGACTGTTTCTTACCCCGCGAACCCCTTCACCGCCGCCAGCGCCGCCTCGGGCGTGTTCTCGATCACCGTCAGGCGTTCCGGCCGGTCGCCCAGGGCGCGGATGACGGGGGCCGGTTCCGGCTCGACGCCGATGACGTCAGAGACGAAGGCGCCGAACTTGGACGGGTGGGCGGTGGATAGGGCGACGATGGGCGCGCCGTTGCGGTCCAGACGGCGCGCGGCGGCCAAGGCGACCGCCGTATGCGGGCAGGCGATGCGGCCCCAGGCGGCGTGGGCGTGGGCGATCTCGGCCTTGGTCGTCGCTTCGTCGACCGAGACGGCGGAGACCTCGGCGCGCAGGGCGGCCAGCAGGTCGGCGGGCAGGCTCACGGAACCTTCGCGCGCGAAGGTTTCGAACACTGCGCGGGTGGCCTCGGCGTCGCGGCCGGAGGCCTCGAACACCAGACGTTCGAAGTTGGACGGCGCCTGAACGTCCATCGACACGCTGCCGCTCTCGACCGCCGGGCGGCGGGCGTAGACGCCGTCGTTGATGGCGCGGGCCAGGGCGTCGTTCTGGTTGACGGCGGCGACGAAACCGGCGGCGGGCAGGCCCATCTTGCGGGCGGCGATGCCGGCGAAGGCGTCGCCGAAATTGCCGGTCGGCACCACGAAGGTCGCCGCCTGGCCCAGCTGGGCCGTGGCCGAGACGTAATAGGGAATCTGGCCCGCCAGACGGCCCCAGTTGATCGAGTTGACCGAGGACAGACGACCCTGTTCGCGTAAGGATTCCTCGGCCAGCAGCCCCTTCACCAGGCGCTGGCAGTCGTCGAAATCGCCGCGCACGGCCAGGTTTAGAACGTTGTCGGCCTGGACCGTCGTCATCTGTTTGCGCTGCACCGGCGAGACGCGATCCAGCGGGTGCAGGACGATCAGCTTGATGCGTTCGGCGCCCGCAAAGGCGCGCACGGCGGCGGCGCCCGTATCGCCGCTGGTGGCGGTCAGCAGGGTCAGGGTCTCGCCCGTCGCGGCCAGGGCCTCGTCCGACAGGGCGGCGACCAGCTGCATGGCCAGATCCTTGAACGCCGCCGTGGGGCCGTGGAACAGCTCCAGCACGAACAGGCCGGGCTCCAGCTCGACCAGCGGCGTCACCAGCGGATGGTCGAAGCCCTTGGTCAGGCGATCGAGGGCGCGGTCCAGCGCCCCCGCAGGCAGGGCGTCGCCGATGAAGGGCGCCATCGCCGCCTTGGCGATCTCGGCGTAGCCACGGCCGGGACGGGTGGCGTCGGCGGGCAGGGGAGGCCAGGCCTGCGGCATGTAGAGGCCGCCGTCCGGCGCGATGCCGCGCAGCAGGGCGTCGCTGAAGCGAGTCGGAGCGGCGTCGCCGCGCGTCGAGAGGTAACGATCAGGGGAGGCTGGCATAACGGGTTGTTTCTAGCCGCGATCTGCGACTTCGTCATGAATATTTTGCGCGTGCGAACGGAATTGTCGCGAGGTGGCGCAACAACCTGGCTCAATCGGCGCCAATGCGGCGTCGCCGGCGCGCGGAGATGGGAAAGGGGGCTGGCGCCGCGCCGCCGGCCGGTTCATGTCAGGCGGATGAACCGCCGTTCCCTTCTCATCCGTGCCGGAGCGATCGCCGCCGCCGTTGGCGGCGGCCTGTGGCTGAAAGACCATGTGCTGTGGCGGCGACCCAGCGTGACGTTCGGCGCCGATGGGACCAGCGGCTGGCTGTCTTTCGTCGCGCCACGAACCCTGTTGCCGACGGTGCGCGTGCGGCTGGCGGGGCGGGAGCTGACCGCCCTGATCGACAGCGGGGCGCAGTATTCGGTGATCGACCGGCGGCTGGTGGCGGAGCTGGGGCTGGACGATCTCTTCGACATGCCGTTGATCGCCTATGGCGTGGACGGGCGCGCCCAGATGGGGCGTGGCGTGACGCTGGATCTGGCCGTTGGAGCGGCGCGCGTGGAGCGTCTGCGTGCGGGCATTCTGGACCTGGGGCCGTTGGGGGGCGACGAGGGCCTGGGCGCGCCGCTGATCCTGGGGCAGGATCTGCTGATGGAGGCGGCGCTGGAGATGGACTTGCGTCGACGGCGGTTGCGGCTGTTCGGCGAGGCCCAGGCGGGGCTGGCGCCCGCCTATCGGTCCTTGCCCGTTCGACGTTCGGGCACGGCTCTGATCGCCGAGGTCGCGGTCGAAGGCGCGCCGGTCAAGGCGGTGGTGGACACCGGTTCGTCCTCGCTTCTGGCGCTCAGCGACGTGGCGGCGCAGGCAGCGGGTCTGTTGGACGGACGGCCCGAGCAATCGGGGTCCAGCATCGTCCTGGGCGGGGTGGCCAGAACGCGGATGATCCGGGCCCAAAGCGTGGCGCTGGGCGGTGAGGCGTGGCGCAATGTGGCGACCGCTGTCTACGCCAGCCGGGCGCTGCCGAACTATCCTGAGGCGCTGCTGGGCATGGAGGCTTTCGCCGGGCGCGACGTTATTCTGAACCTCGGCGACGGAAATCTGCACCTCGCGCCGTTAATGGATGTGACCATTGTTTAGGTTCGATAGGTTTCCATCTGAAAAATCCGTTTCATCCGCGGCCTGAAGGGGGATAAGCGGCCCGTATGACCGGCCCGTCGCCTCGCATGACATCGGTGTCGCCCAATCAGCGGCTGGAGAGCCTGGATCTCCTGCGCGGGTTCGCCCTGTGCGGCATCCTGCTGGTCAACATCATGATGATGGGCGGGCTTTGGGGGCAGTATCATCCCGACTTGCCGCCGACGCTGGCCAATCCTGACTGGTCGGCGTGGATCATCCAGCACCTGTTCGTGCAGGGCTCGATGCGCGGTCTGTTCACTCTGCTGTTCGGGGCGGGGATGCTGCTGATTACCCTGCGCGGCGAAGACGGACGCGGGACGATCCAGGCGGCCGACGTCTACTTCCGCCGCTGCATGGCCCTGTTGGCCTTGGGTATTTTCAACGCCACCGCCCTGCTGTTTCCGGGGGACATTCTTTACGTCTACGGCCTGTCGGGATTTCTGCTGTTCGTCTTTCGCACGGCTCGGCCGCGTACGCTGATCGCCTTGTCGGCCGCCTTATTGTTGTTGCTGACCGTCGAATCGGCCGTGGTCGGCGCCTATCAGGCGGTCGAGGCGCGGCGCGGCGCCGATCTGGTGAGCCAGGTCGAGGCGGGCGCCGTCCTTTCTGTCGAGGACGCAGAGGCGATGAAGGTCCATGTGCGCGCGCAGGAGGCGCAGACCCTGACGCCCGAGACCATCGCTGAGGAAACCGCCGCGCGCACGGGAGGCGTCGTCGGCCTGCTGAAGTGGAGCGTGCGGACCTGGCTGGACTATGCGGCGTCCAGCTACACCATCACCCTGGTCATTGAATCGGTCGCCTTCATGTTGCTGGGCATGGCGCTGTTCAAGCTGGGGGTGTTGGGCGGGGCGCGGTCGCTCGGCTTCTATCTGGCGCTGGCCGGGGGCGGCTACGCCCTGGGTCTGGCGGTCAACGGCGCCCAGGCCGTGATGCTGTGGACCAGCCAGTTCTCGTCCGAATCCTGGACGGCTCAGACCAGCTACGAACTAGGCCGCTGCGCCATGACCCTGGGGCACGTCGGTCTGCTGCTGTCGCTGTGGAAGCTGAACGCGCTCGGCTTCGTGGGGCGCGCCTTGAGGAACCTGGGGCGGATGGCCCTGACCAATTATCTGGCCCAGTCGGCGATCGCGGGCCTGCTGTTCTATGGCCTTGACCTGTGGGGCAGGCTGGACTGGTGGGGCCTGTGGGGCGTGGCGGCGGGAATCTGGGTGTTCCAGATGGTCTTCAGCGCCCTGTGGCTGCGGGCTTTCAATATGGGGCCGCTGGAATGGGCGTTGCGCTGGTTCGCCTATGGACGGCCTTCGCCCCTGAAGCGCACGAAGGCCGCCTGATCCATCAGGCCTAGAGCTGGGCGAAGGTGTCGCAGGCGGCCGGATCGCCCGTCTGATAGCCGCGTTGCAGCCACTCGACCCGCTGGGCCGAAGAGCCGTGGGTGAAGCTTTCCGGCGAGACGCGGCCGCCGCCGCGGCGTTGCAGGGCGTCGTCGCCGATGGCCTGGGCTGTCTTCATGCCTTCCTCCAGATCGCCCGGCTCCAGCGCCACCTGGCCGTTCGACACGGCGGCGGCGTTGCTGGCCCAGACCCCGGCGTAGCAGTCGGCCTGAAGCTCCAGCGCGACGGAATAGCGGTTGCCCTCGGCCTGCGACCGCGCCGATTGCTGGGCGCGCTGCACCTGCTGGCTGGCGCCGGTCAGGGTCTGGACGTGGTGGCCGAACTCATGGGCGATGACATAGGCCTTGGCGAAGTCCGCGCCGGATGCGCCCAGCTTGCTCTCCATCTCGCGCCAGAAGCTGAGGTCCAGATAGACCTTCTGATCGGCTGGGCAGTAGAAGGGCCCCATCGCCGCCTGGCCGTAGCCGCAGCCGGTCTGGGTGCCCTGCGTATAAAGCACGGTGGTCGGCGGGGTGTAGCCGCGCAGCTTGGTCTTCCACACGTCGTTGATGTTGGAGCCGATGACTTCGACGAACTGGCCGTCCTGATCCTCGGGCGAGCCCATCTGGCCCTGCTGCTCGGCCTGACCGGCGCCGCCGAACTGGCTGGCCAACTGCTGGGTGGTGTTCGGGTCGATGCCGAAGACGAAATAGCCGATGGCCGCCAGCACCAGCACTCCGATGCCGCCGCCCGCGACCGCGCCGCCGCCCATGCCGCGCCGGTCTTCAACCCCGCCGCCGCGCCGTCCGCCCTGCCAACGCATCTGTCGCTCTCCGCTTTCGTCGTCTGGTCCGAAGCTAGGCTGAAACGCAGGGGCAGGTGAAGAGATGCAAATGTAACGCTGTGGTTCAGTGCGGCGGACGGCTCAGCCAGGCGTCGATCTCCGTCACGCCGTGCGCGGTCTGGTCGAGCGGCGACGTCAGGGTTGCCGGCGCGGGCAGGGTTGTCGGGCGCGGCGCATAGGCCGTCGCAGGCGGCGGCGCCGGGAGCGGCGACCGCGCGGCTTCAAGTCGCTGCAAGGTCTGGCTGGTCTGAAGCCTCATGCGGGCGGCCTCGGCCTCACGCTGGTCGGCCTGGAGGCGCAGACGCTCCATGGCCTGGGTATGCTGCTCGGCGCGGGCGATGTGGGGATCGTAACCCGCCGGAGGAGGGCCGGGCCAGCCGGGCCAGGTCTGGGCGCTCGCCGCCAGGGGCGAGGCGCAGAACAGCAGGGTCAGGGCGAACAGGCGCGTCATGCCCATACAGATGGGTGTGTTACGTCTCGCCGCCAAGCGAGGCTTTTCGCGGCTCAGATCGAGAAGCTGACGCCGCAGCCGCAGCTGGAAGAGGCGTTGGGATTGCGGATCACGAACTGGGCGCCCGCCAGTTCGTCCACGAAGGCGATCTCGGAATCCTTCAGGAAGGGGATGGAGACGGGGTCGATCACCACGGCCTGACCGTCGCGCCGCACCACCAGATCGTCGGCCTCAGGACCGTCCACCAGCTCGAAGCGATACTGGAAGCCCGAGCAGCCGCCGCCGTCGACGGCGACGCGCAGCAGGACCGGCTTGCCTTCGGCTTCTGACAGCTTGGCCAGGCGGCGCGCGCCGCTCTCGGCCAGGGTGATGCCCTCGGGCGACCGGGGTGCGACCGACAGCGACAGGTCGCGGGCTGATTCTGTGGATTGGACGGTGCTCACGGCCCTCTATATGAGGGGCCGACAGGCGTTCGCAAAGGCCTGTCGCCATCACGAAGTCCTGCCGCCTTGAGCCAGACCCGCGCCCCCTACGCCGAAAACCCCGCCGCCAGCCGCGGCCGCCATGTTTTCGAGCCTGCCAGCCGCACCCGCACCGCCTTCGCTCGCGACCGCGATCGCATCATCCACGCCACCGCCTTCCGCCGCCTGAAGGAGAAGACGCAGGTCTTCGTGGCGCATGAGGGCGACCACTATCGCACTCGGCTGACGCACAGCCTCGAGGTGGCGCAGATCGCCCGGTCGTTGGCCCACGCCCTGCGGCTGGACGACGATCTGGCCGAGACGGTCGCCCTGGCCCACGATCTGGGCCACCCGCCGTTCAGCCATGCGGGCGAGGACGAACTGCACGAACAGATGAAGGCGTTCGGCGGCTTCGATCACAACGTCCAGAGCTTCCGCGTCGTGACCGAGCTGGAGACCCGCTATCCCAGCTTCCCCGGCCTGAACCTGAGCTGGGAGACGGTCGAGGGCGTGGTCAAGCACAACGGCCCGGTGGCGCACCAACTGACGGACCCGGCGTGGAAGGCGGTCGCCGCCTATGCGCCGAGCGGGGCGGCCGACTGGGACTTGCGTCTGGGCACCTTCGCCTCGCTTGAGGCCCAGTGCGCGGCCATCGCCGACGACATCGCCTATAATAATCATGACGTGGACGACGGGGTGCAGGCGGGGCTGTTCAGCCTGTCCGATCTGGCCGACGTGCCGTTGATCGGACGCTGTATCGCCAGCGCGCGTGCCGATTGGCCCGACATTGACGAGCGGATGCTGCGGCTGGAGGCCGTGCGCCGGATGATCGGCGTCATGGTCGACGATGTTCTGGCCGAGACCGAGGCCCGTTTGGCCAAACACCGCATCGAGACGGTCGAGGATGTCCGCAACGCGCCCGAGACGCTGGTGCAGTTCTCAAGCGGCATGATGGCGGAACTGGCGGTGCTGCGCCGCTTCCTGTTCGAGCGGATGTATCGCCACTACCGCGTCAACCGGACCCGCAGTCAGGCGCGCCGGGTGCTGGCCCAGCTGTTCCAGCTGTTCATGGCCGAGCCGGAGGTGATGCCGCCGGAATGGCAGGCCTCGGCCCTGACCGACGACCGGGACGCGCGGGCGCGGGCGGTGTGCGACTACATCGCCGGTATGACAGATCGTTACGCTATCGAGGTCCACAGGAAGCTGTTCAGCCTCGACCTCGCCCTCGATCTGTGATTCGAGAAGGGCTTCACGGCGCGTTAGACTGAGCGCCGACGCGCGCCGATTCGCGCGCGTGTCCCACGACCATCAAGGCGCGACCCAATGTCCTACGACGACGATCACCGAGGCAACCCTAACGCCGGCCGCGACCGGGGCGCCTATACGCCGCCGACCGACGACGACCTGCCCTTCACGCGCGGCGGCTATGACCCGCGCCGGGCCCCGGCCGCCAAATCGCCGCCGATCACCCTGATCATCAGCGCCATCGTCCTGCTGCTGCTGATCGTGGCGGTGGTGGTCTTCTATCGCTCGGGCGTGCGCTCCTCGACGGACGCGCCGCCTGCCGTCGGCACGCCGGTCGAGAGCATGAAGGTCGAGGCCCCGCTGGACGCCCAGCCGGTCGACCCGGAAGCGGACATTCGCGTCTATCGCGACGGCGGCGCGCCGACCGACGCCGCGCCGACCTTCACCCCCGGCCCGGAAGAGGTGCTGCCGCGCCCCGCGCCGACGACCCCGGCCGCGCCGGTCGAATCCTCGACCCTGCCGCCCGCCGCG
>DJDA01000108.1 GCA_002430835.1 Brevundimonas sp. UBA5936 | reverse complement strand
GGTTCACTCGGCGGAGGGCGCCGGCGCTTGGCTCGCCTGGGCGGCGTCGCGACGGCGGGCGCACAGTGCCTCGATGCGGGGGCGGTAATGGTTGACGGCGACCCAGACGGCGCCGACGGCGGCGACCACGGCGATCATCAGGAAGACGTCGTTGTAGGCCAGCACCTGGGCCTGCTGGCTGACCTGCTGGTGCAGCAGGCGCAGGGCCGCGCCCTGGCGCAGGGCCGGGTCGTCGATGACATGGGCGTAGGCGCCGCCNNCCGCCCAGCTGTTGCAGCCGCTGCACCGTCTCGGGATCGCCCAGGCCGATGCTCTCGGCCAGCTGGTTGGAATGGAACTTCTCGCGCAGGGTCTGGACGGTGCCGATCAGGGCCGAGCCCATCAGACCGCCGACGTTCTGACAGAGGGAGAAGAAGATGATGAAGCTGATGAAGCTCTTGCCGCCGCCCTGCAGCACCTTGCCGAAGCCGATGATCATCGTCGGCCCGATGAAGAAGGCGGCGGCGAAGGCCAGCAGGGCCTGGCTGACGTACAGCTCGCCCGGCCGCGTCAGCACGGTGGCGTGGCTGTCCAGATAGGCGCCCAAGGCGATGAGGCCCAGCGCGATGGAGATCGGCTTCCACAGCTTGGTCGGATTCAGGGTGAAGGCGCTGACCAGCGATCCCGCCGCCGTGGCCGCCAGCATGACCCAGAACAGGTCGTGCATCTGGTCGTTGCCCAGCCCCATCTGCTGCAGGAAGCCGACCGCGCCGGTGGTCTGTTCCGACAGCACGATCCGCACCAGCAGGATGGCCAGCATCAGCCGCACGATGTCGCGCCCGGCCAGCCAGCGCAGGTCGATCAGGGGGTTGGCGCGGTTGTATTCATGAATGGCGGCGGCCGACAGCAACAGGACGGCGGCGGCCAGGGCCCAGCCGACCCACGGCGCTTCCAGCCACCAGACGATCCGCCCCAGGCCCAGCACGGCGCTGAGCAGCGCCATGCCCGGCGCGAACAGGGCGAAGGTGATGAAGTCCTGCGGCTCGAAGCTCTTGATGCGCTGGGCGGGCGGCATCTTCAGGGCGAAGACGGCGGCCAGCGTCACCAGCACCAGCCCGACCTCGAACATGTAGAAGGCCCGCCACAGGTCGCGGTCCAGCAGGGTGGTCAAACCCAGCCGCGCCATGGGGATGGCCAGGCTGGACAGGCCGACGCCCAGGATGATGCTTTTCAGGCGGTGCTGCGCCGGGAAGGCCTGGATGATGTAGAGGATGCCCAGGGTCGTCATGCCCGCCGCCGCGACCCCGGCGACCGCGCGAACCGCCAGGGTGGAGGCGAAGTCCTGCAGGAACAGGTGCGCCAGGGCGGCGGCCAGGAAGACGATCAGCACGATCTCGGCGAACAGCCGCAGGCCGTATTGCAGGCGGAACTTGACCAGCAGCAGGTTCATGCTCGCATTGGTCATGACGAAGATGACCGGCAGCCAGGCCGCCTCGGCCAGGGTCACGCCCAGCGATCCCGCCAGTTGCGGCTGGCTGGCCGTCACGGCCGCATTGCCCAGACTGCCGGTCAGAGTGACCAGGGCGCCGACCAGGCCATAGGCCAGACGCCAGGGCATGGCGTGGTCCGGCGTGGACGGCGAGCCGGGCATGACCGGCCGCTCGTGCGGCTTCAGCGTGGCGAAGAAGTCCTCCCACGGCAGATTCCAGTGATGGCGGCTCATGTGCGGGCCCCGCCTTGCGGGCGCACCATGTCCAGCGCCAGCTCCAGCGAGCGGCGGCTGAGGGCGATGCGATCCTCGGGCGAGACGACCGCCCGCGACGGCGCCCCCAGCATCAGGGCCAGGACGCGAATGTCCTCGACGGTCAGATCGGGCCGCACCCGCCCTGCCGCCTGGGACACGGCCAGGGCCTCGGCCCCGGCTTCGCGCACGCCCTGGCGCACCGGCTCCATCGCCTCGACCTTCAGGTCGCGGATGAGCGCGGACAGGCCGGCGCTGGTCATCATCAGGGCGACCAGCTGTTCCAGGAACCACAGGAAGGCGTCGGGATCATCCAGCCGCGCGCGCGTACGACGGCCCAGATCCTCGATCTGCTCGACGAAGATCGCCAGCACCAGCGCCGACCGATCGGCGAAGTTTCGATACAGCGTCGCCCGCCCCACGCCGGCCTTTTCGGCGATCAGGTGCAGGGGCACGTCCAGCCCGTCGCGCGCAAAGGCCTCCTCGGCCGCCTTCAGCAGCCTTTCGCGGCGTTCCGCGGCGTCTTGTCGCAAGGGACGGGTCATGAGGCGTTAAGTGGACACTTGTGTCCGGTTGTTCAAGAGGCATTCGTCTCTTGAATGCGCAAGACGCGCGCAAGCTGCGCCGCGACGGCCCGCCGGGCGCATCGCCGTGCTACACGGGGACCGCAGGGATGGAGGATGAGGATGCCGGATCGTATCTGGAAGGTTCTGGCGGTCATCGGCGTCAGCATGACGCTGTCAGGCTGCTATTCCTGCTCGCTCAACGGCGGCTGGGAAGGGCAGATGAACCCGTTCTGCGTCGAGAGCGATGGCCTGGTGGGCGGCGTCGCCGTGGCGGCGCGTTCGCAGGATACGGCGGCGAAAGAGGTCGCATCCGGGGAGAGCCGCGCTCGGATCCCCTAAAAGGCCCTGGTGCCGGTGGTCGGACTCGAACCGACACTCCTTGCGGAACCGGATTTTGAGTCCGGCGCGTCTACCAATTCCACCACACCGGCACGGCTAGGCTCAAGGCGGCGCAATCTAGCGACGGCGAAGCCTCCGTCAATCGAAGATCGCACCGTGTCGCATCATTCGTCGCTGCGACGGAGGCGGCTGCCCGTCGAGAACTCAGGATCGGACATGGTGTAGTTGACGCGGTAGACGATCAGCCGGACCGGAACGGGTCCGTCGCCGCCCCCGCGGTTTTCCAGTCGCCCCTTGCGCGTCCCGCGCATGGCGGCAGCGCCGAAGCCGCCGCCGACCGGGAATTCCGTCTCGACCACGCAATCATCCACCCGGCCGTCAGCCTGGCTGAGGCAGGTGATGACCGCAAACCCCGCCGTATAGGTCCGACCTTGGGGATATTCGGGCTGAGGCGCCCGCTTCCAGGCCAGATTGACCGGGAGGCCGTCGTCCTTCAGCTCGTCCAATTGCTGGTCGCGCGGATCGACAAGCGGTCGGCCGCAAGCCGCCAGAGACTGATCGATTGCGGTGTTGGACGCAGGCAGCTCCACCAGATAGCGCAGGTTCCGACCGCCTTCGCCGCCTCCGGGCGCCACAATCGTCATCGTCCCGCCCTCTCGCATCTGGCGCGCCAGAGGCGCCGGCAGTTCCGAGAAGGCGATGCTGGGATTATCGCCCAGCAGGAAACGTTGCTCCGTTTCCTCCTCATCACCGATGCCGATGACGAGAATGCGGTTGGATTTGTGGAAGTCCTTGCTCTCCGGCGCCGCCGGCAGGCCGCCGACCATCACCTGATAGACCCCGCGCTGGCAGCGGGCGGCCAACAGAAGGCCATTGTCGAATTGGGTATAGGCCACGGTCAGCTCGTTTTCGGGCTGAACCAGCAGATCCCAGTCGTCAGAGTCCTGGGCCGTCGTTGCTGTGGCCGCCGTCAAACTCAAGACCGCGGCCGTCAGGCCCCGAAACAGCCCGTTTTTCATCAACCTTCTCCGCTCCATGACCGAAGAAGCTAGCCGGTCCGTATCCCGCCGCAAGCTAAAACGGACCGGCGTTCGCTCAGGCCGCCGCCACTGTCTGTTCGATGGCGCCGAACAGGGTGTGGTGCTTGTCGTCCAGCATCTCGATGCGGACGGTGTCGCCGTGCTTGAGGAAGGGGGTCTTGGCCGCGCCGGTCTGGATGGTCTCGACCGTGCGGATCTCGGCGATGCAGGAATAGCCCAGGCCGCCTTCGGACACCGGCTTGCCGGGGCCGCCGTCGGCGTCCTTGTTCGACACCGTGCCCGAGCCGATGACCGTCCCGGCGCTTAAGGAGCGGGTCTTGGCCAGATGGGCGATCAGCGTGCCGAAGTCGAAGGTCATGTCGACGCCCGCATCGGCCTTGCCGAAGTCCTGGCCGTTGACCTGAACCAGCAGGGCGCCGGACAGCTTGCCGTCCGTCCAGCGATCTCCGAGGGCGTCCGGCGTGACGAAGACCGGCGACAGGGCGCTGGCCGGCTTGGACTGGACGAAGCCGAAACCCTTGGACAGTTCGGCCGGGATCAGGTTGCGCAGGCTGACGTCGTTGACCAGGCCGACCAGGCGGATCGCCGCCAGGGCCTCTTCGCGCGTCGCGCCCAGGGGCACGTCGCCGGTCACGACCACGATCTCGGCCTCCAGGTCGCAGCCCCAGGCCTCGTCCTTCAGCGGGATGGCGTCGCGCGGCGACAGGAAGCCGTCGGAGCCGCCCTGATACATCAGCGGGTCGGTCCAGAAGCTCTGCGGCATCTCGGCGCCGCGCGCCTTACGCACCAGTTCGACGTGGTTCACATAGGCCGAGCCGTCGGCCCACTGATAGGCGCGGGGCAGGGGGGCGGCGGCGTCGCGCTCGTGGAAGCGGCCGCGCGGCACGCCCTCGTGCTCCAGGCTTTCGGCCAGGGCGCGTAGCAGCGGCTCGCACCGCTCCCAGTCGTCCAGCGCCGCCTGCAGCGTCGGCGCGATCAGAAAGGCGTCCGTGAACCAGTTCAGGTCGTTGGAGACGACGACGAGGCGGCCGTCACGGCCGTGCTTGAGCGAGGCGAGTTTCATAAGGCGAGGCTAGTCTTGGCTGAGGCGATTGGGAAGCGGGGAGATGAGCGGGGCGGACGCCGTTCGATCAACTGTTCGGGGGCGAGATGACGGCGCGGGCTTCGGCGCCGGTCTGCTGGGCCGGGTCGCGGACCTCGACCTCGACGATGACGGCGCCCGCGGGTTCGTGCGCCCACAGGTAGCGGCGCTCGATCTCGACCGTGCGGCCGGACGGGGCCATGCCTTCATAGGTGTCGCCCCAGGGGGTGACGGCCTTCAGCTCGACCCAGCGCAGGCCGCAGGCGGCGTCCAGCTCCTCGATGGCCATTTCCGACAGCTCATCGGCGTGGGGCGCGGGCGTTTCGGGGTTCACAGCCATCGACGGACCCTTCCTCTATAGGCGTCGTAGTCAGCGCCGAAGCGCGCCGACAGATAACGTTCTTCGCGGGCGATGACGAAGCGGTCGATGACGATCAGGCAGGGCAGGATCAGGCCCAGCGCCACAGGGCTGTCCATCGCCACGGCGAACCCCACGTAGGTCAGGGCGAAGCCCAGATAGATCGGGTTGCGGCTGAAGCGGTAGAGGCCGCCGGTCGCCAGCGCCGTCGTCGGCTTCCACGGCTCGGGCGGGGTGCCCAGACGACGGAAGGTTCCGGCGGCGATCCCGTCCAGCGCCAGGCCGCCGATCACCAGCACGAAGGCCAGGCCGCGCCGCCAGTCCGTCGCCAGCCCCAGCGACGGCTCGTCGATCAGGCGGCCGATGCCGAACCCGGCCAGCAGGAAGGCCAGGTAGATCAGCGGCGGGGGCGCGAGCACGCCGGGATTGTCTCGGGTCGTCATCGGGTCTGGATCATATCGCTTGGCCGGACGGCGCGGTGAAGTCTGAGGGCGAAGCATCGCCGGTGTTGATCACCTCGGACGGTTCGAAGATGAGCACTTCGGCCTCCTCGTCGGCGGCGGTTCGATGCTCGACGCCGCGCGGCACGACGATGAACTGGCCAGGCTCCAGCGTCTCCACCCGATCGCGGAACTCGACGCGGAAACGGCCCTTCCAGACCATGAACATCTCGTCGGCCTCGGGGTGGCGGTGCCAGGGGAAGACCCCCTGGACCTTCACCAGCCGCACGTCCTGCCCGTTCAATCGAGCGGCGACGCGCGGCCGCCAGTGATCGGAGAAGGCCGCGAACTTCTGTTCGAGATCGACGACCTCGCCGCTCATCGTCCGGCTTCGTCGCCGTAGATGGCGACGCGTGCGGACGAGGTCGAGGAGACGGCGCCGCGATACATGCCCGAGGTGTTCATCGAGAAGGCGTGCACGCCGTCCTTGCCCATGACGATGACGCCGCCGTCTCCGCCAATGGTCCCGACCTCGGCGATCTCGGCGTCGGCGGCGGCCTGGACGGTCGCGCCTTCGGCCGTGCGGCGGCAGATGTCGCGCGCGACGGTGGCGCGGATGAAATACTCGCCCGTGCCGGTAGCCGAGACGGCGCAGCCGTCGGCGTTGGAGGCGTAGGTGCCCGCGCCGATGATCGGCACGTCGCCGACCCGGCCCCAGCGTTTGGCCGTGGTGCCGCCGGTCGAGGTGCCGGCGGCCAGGCGGCCCTGGCTGTCGACGGCCACGGCGCCGACGGTGCCGAATTTGCGCTCGTCCAGCGGGGCTTCATGCAGGTTGAAGGCCAGAGGCGCGGCCGGGCCGAGGCGGGTCGGTTCGGCCGGGGCGCCTTCCGGGCGCGGGGGCAGCGGCTCGCCCCGGTCGCGCAGCGCCTTCAGCAGGGCCTGCCAGCGGCTTTCGGTGAAGAAGAAGGAGGGCGACACCTCCTCCAGCCCGGCCGAGCGGGCGAAGGTCTCGGCGCCTTCGCCGATCAGCATGACGTGGGGCGACTTCTCCATCACCGCGCGGGCGGCGGCGATGGGGTGGCGCGTGCGGGTCAGCCCCGCGACGGCGCCCGCGTTCAGGTCCGTCCCGTCCATGACGGCGGCGTCCAGTTCGTTCTTCCCGGCCGAGGTGAAGACGGCGCCGCGTCCGGCGTTGAACAGGGGGTTCTCCTCCATCACCTCGATGGCGGCCTGAACGGCGTCCAGCGACGAGCCGCCGCGCGCCAGCACAGCCGACCCGGCGTCCAGCGCGGCCTGCAGGCCCGCGCGATAGGCGGCGTCGCGCTCAGGGCTGAGCTGGGCGCGCTCGATCACGCCCGCGCCGCCATGAATGGCCAGCGACCAAGTCGGGGCGTCCTGTGCGATGGCCGGGCAAGCCAGAAGGGCGGCGGCCGCAGCGACGGCGAAGGCGATGGATTTCATTTCAGGCTCCCCATTGTTTCTCCTCCCCATGACATAGGGAGGTGGATCGTCAGCTTAGCCGACGAGACGGAGGGGCGGCTTGGTTTTCGAAGAGGCCCCTCCACCGCTTCGCGGTCCCCCTCCCCATGAAATGGGGAGGAAAGCGTAGTCTAGCGTCTGTGATGCAGGCGTCGCCACAGGCGGTGGGCCAGGATGGGGGCGAAGCCGCAGACCAGGGCGGCGGCCAGCACCATCCAGAAGCCGCCCCCCAGCCAGTACTCGCCCGCCAGGGCCCCGGCCCCGGCCGCCAGAAGCGGACCGAGCCAGGGCAGCCAGTGCGGAGGCCGAAACCGCATTCAGGCGTCGACCTTGATGACGCCGCGACGGATCTGGTCCAGCTCGATCGAGTCGAACAGGGCCTGGAAGTTGCCGTTGCCGAAGCCTTCATTGCCCTTGCGCTGGATGATCTCGAAGAAGATCGGGCCGAAGGTGTCCTGGGTGAAGATCTGCAGCAGCAGGCCTTCCTCGTCCGAACCGTCGATCAGGATGCGGTTCTTGCGCATCCGCTCCACGTCCTCGCCGTGGCCCGGCAGGCGTTTGTCGATCAGTTCGAAATAGGTCTCGATGGTGTCCTGGAAGTCGACGCCGCGTTCGCGCATGGCCTCGACCGTCTCGAAGATGTTCTCGGTCGTCAGGGCGATGTGCTGGATGCCTTCGCCGTTGTAGCGGCGGATGAATTCCTCGATCTGGGAATTCTCGTCCTGGCTTTCGTTCAGCGGGATGCGGATGGCGCGGTCGGGCGCGATCATGGCCTGGGAGAACAGGCCCGTCGCCTTGCCCTTGATGTCGAAATACTTCTGCTCTTCGAAGTTGAACACCGAGCTGTAGAAGCCGGACCAGGTGCGCATCTCGCCGCGACGGACGTTGTGGGTCAGGTGGTCCAGGATTTCGAGGCCCATGGAGTTCTTGCGCTCGGCCTCTTCCCAGCCCTCGATCTCGTCCCAGGCGTCATAGAGGGAGCCGGTCTCGCCGTACTGGTCGACGACATAGAGCAGGCTGCCGCCGATGCCCTGCAGCACATAGGGGTAGTCGCCGGCCAGGGCGCCGCCGTTCACGCCTTCGGCCTTGCGGGCGCCGCGCGCCAGCGCGCCTTCATAGGCGGCCTTGGCGTCGGCGACGCGGAAGGCCATGCCGTTGGCCGAGGGGCCGTGATCCTTGGCGAAGTCCGCCGCCTGACCGGCTGGAGCGCGGTGGACCAGCATGGTGATGTCGCCCTGTTTCAGGCGCACCACGCCGTTGGCCGGGTTCACATGGGTGGGGGTGAAGCCCATCAGCTCCAGACGCGAAATCATCGCCTCGGGCTCGGGGCCGGTGAATTCGACGAACTCGAAGCCGTCGACGCCGAGGGGGTTTTCCTGGTCGAGTTTGGCGGCATCCTGCATGGTGCGTCTCCTCTCTCTTATGGTTTGACGCGGCTCAGGCCTGCATGGCGCGGCCGCTGATTGGGGCGGAACCTACTGGCGGGGCGGCCTCGGGCGCAAGGCGGCTGTGGACTGAAACGGCACACGTTCCGGTGTCGCAGGCGATCGTTCGCCTCTCGCGCCGTTTCGTCTGGCCTGCTATCGGGCGAGGGACGAGAGGCGGGGGCCTCGATCGGGACGCCTGAATGCTTCGCAAGCTCTATGACTGGGTCTTCTCCCTGGCCCGCCATCGTCACGCGACCCGCTCGCTGGCCGTGGTCTCCTTCGCCGAAAGCTCCTTCTTCCCGATTCCGCCGGACGTCATGCTGGCGCCCATGGTGCTGGCCAAGCCGGAACGCGCCTATTTCTACGCCACGGTCTGCACCATCGCCTCGGTGCTGGGCGGGATCCTGGGCTACGCCATCGGCTATTGGCTGGAGCCGGTCGGCATGTGGATGCTGGCCCTGCTGGGCAAGGCCGACACCTTCGAGGCGTCCAAGGCCCTGTTCCAGCAGCACGGCGCCTGGGTCATCCTGATCAAGGGGCTGACGCCCATCCCCTTCAAGCTGATCACCATCGCCTCGGGCATCTTCCAGTTCAATCTGGCGCTGTTCATCGCCCTGTGCGTCGTAACGCGCGGCGCCCGCTTCTTCCTGGTGGCCTTCGTGCTCAAGCGCTGGGGGCCGCCCATGCTGGCGATCGTCGAGAAGCGGCTGGCCCTGTTCACCGTGCTGTTCCTGGCGCTGCTGGTCGGCGCCTTCTTTATGGTCAAGCTGATCGGTCACTGATCGACGCCGGTCCCCGCTCAGTTTATGAGAGGCGCCTGGTTCCTGTGAGGCGCAGATGAGCGCGATCTATAAAACGCTGACCCGCTGGTGGACGGCCTTCGCCCTGACCGCCGCCCTGGCCATGCTGGGCGCGGCCCATGCGTTCGAGCGGTTCGGCGGCCTGGCGCCCTGCAACCTGTGCCTGAAGCAGCGCGAGGTCTACTGGGCCGCCGTCGCCATCGCCGGGGCCGCCACCTTCTGGGCCTTGTTCAGCCGGGCCAGCCGGGGCACCCCGCGCATCGCCTCCTTCCTGCTGGCGGCGATCTTCCTGACCGGAGCGATCACGGCGGGTTATCACGCCGGGGGCGAACTGCGCTGGTGGGCCTTGCCCGCCACTTGCATGGCCGCGCCGAGCACCACCATCGACCTGTCGGCGCTGACGGCCCTCGTCGACGGCACGGGCGGAAGCACGGGCTTCGTCTCCTGCGGCGATATTCCGTGGAGCTTTGCGGGCTTGTCGATGGCGGGCTGGAACTTTGTGATCTCGCTGGCGCTGGCTATCTTCAGCCTGCTGGCGGCGAAACGTCCCAAGGACGCCCGCGCGCCCAGAAGCTAGGATAGAGGCGTCATGACCCAATCAGCCGAAGCCGTCTCCGAAGCCCGCCGCATCCCCCTGGCTCGCCCCGGCGTGGGTCAGGACAAGGCCCGCCTGGCCGAGATGCTGCGCGTCGACCACGCGGGCGAGTTCGCCGCTGTCCACATCTACCGCGCCCAGCGCGCCGTGCTGGAAGGCCGCAAGGGCAAGGACGCCATTGCCGCCGACCTGACCGAGATGGAGGGACACGAGGCCGTCCACCTGGCCCGCTTCGAGACCCTGCTGAACGAGAACCGGGTGCGCCCCACGGCCATGATCCCGCTGTGGAAGCTGGCGGCGACGGCCCTGGGCGCGGGCACGGCCCTGATCTCGGAAAAGGCCGCCCATGCCTGCACCGAGGCGGTCGAGAGCGTCATCGAGAAACACTACGCCGACCAGATCGAGGAAATCCGCGACCGCGACCCCGAACTGGCCGCCGAACTGACCAAGTTCCGCGAAGAGGAACTGGCCCACCACGACCACGCCATCGAGCACGGCAGCCGCGAGGCCCCCGCCTACCGCCTGCTCAGCAGCGTCATCAAGGTCGGCTGCAAGGCCGCCATCAAGATCAGCGAACGCATCTGAATCCAAGAGCTCAACGCCTCTCCCTCCCCTTCATGGGGAGGGTGGTCGCGTAGCGACCGGGTGGGGAGGGCTCGGTGATCAGGGCGTGGCGCTTGAATGGCTCGGCCGTCCCCACCCGGCTTCGCCTTTCAGGCTCAGCCACCCTCCCCATGAAGGGGAGGGAGAAGGATCAGCGGACGTCGAACGCCAGCATCAGGGTCTTCTGCGCTGGATTGGCGTTGTCGTCCGACAGGATGTAGAGGCGCGTGCCATCTGCGCGGCGCTCGGCGGCGATCCCCTCGAAATTATCCGTCAGGCCCGGCAGCTTCAGCTCGACCAGAACCGGCCCCAGCGCGCCGTCGGCGTCCATGCGGCGCACGCGGGCGCGCACGTCGAAGGGCGGGCGCCACGACCGCTGCACCGCGAACCAGCCGTCGCCGCCGGGATCGCGCTCCAGCCCCGTCAGCCGCCAGCTATCGGCGGGCGCCGTCGGTGCGACCACGGTGCGGCAACCCTCCAGCGAACAGTCCCACACGCCGCCGCCTTCGCCGCCGACGCGCCAGCCGCCGGGCGCGGTCGCCAGCGCCTCCAGGCCTTCATTCAACGGGAAGTCGCCGGCCGGATGCGGCCGCGCCTGCGGCCGGGCGCTGAGCGCGTCCAGCGGGCCGTAGCTCCAGATGCGATGTTCGCGCTCGAAGCTGATCAGCACCTCGCCGTCTTCGCCCAGGGCCAGCCCCTCGGCGTCGCCCGCAGCCTTGTCGCCGATCGGTTCGCCGTCGGCGGTCGTCAGCCGCCGCACCCGCAGATCGTGCAGCCCCGTCAGCTTCCCGTCCGCATCCAGCTCAAGCCGCCCGCGCACCAGATCGCCGGAATCCGACACGGCGACGAAGCCGCCGTCGCCTGTCAGCTTGAGATCGGACAGTCCGTGCAGGCTGGAGACGGGCGCCGCGATCAACTGCACCCCGCCCGCATAGCGTACGCCCTTGGCCAGTCGGGCGCCGCCGGGCCAGCCCAGGCCGACCTGCCGCGTCGAGCCGCCCGCGGGCGCCCAGCCGTCGGCCGTCGCCTCCGGCGTCCAGGGATGGGAGGTGACCGCCGCTCCGGCGCAGGCGGCCAGGGCGAGGGAAATCAGGGCCGCGACATAGAGGCGGCGATTCACGCCGCGCGCTTGTGCGGAACCCGTCCGCCCTTGCTGCTGACGGTCTTCGGTTCGGCCTCGAACAGTTCGGCCAGCTTTTCGGTCATGGCGCCCGCCAGCTGTTCGACGTCGACGATGGTCAGGGCGCGGCGATACCAGCGGGTCACGTCGTGGCCGATGCCGATGGCCAGCAGCTCGACCGGGCTGCGCGTCTCGATCTTCTCGATCACCTGGCGCAGGTGCTTGTCCAGATAGAGGGCCGCGTTGGCCGACTGGGTGGAATCGTCGACGGGCGAACCGTCCGAGATCACCATCATGATCTGCCGCGCCTCGGGCCGGGCCAGCAGGCGGTCGTGCGCCCATTCCAGCGCCTCGCCGTCGATGTTCTCCTTCAGCAGGCCCTCGCGCATCATCAGGCCCAGGTTCTTCTTGGCCCGGCGCCACGGCGCGTCGGCGCCCTTGTAGATGATGTGGCGCAGGTCGTTTAGACGGCCGGGGTTGGCGGGCTTGCCAGCGCTGATCCACGCCTCGCGCGACTGCCCGCCCTTCCAGGCGC
>DJDA01000110.1:34131-34473 GCA_002430835.1 Brevundimonas sp. UBA5936 | reverse complement strand
GGAACAGCGGCGCAGGCGAATCCGAGGCGCATGGAGGTCTCCACAGTCATCCCGCCCTAACGGACAGGAACGGCGACGGTTCAGCGCGAGGGCGGCGCCGGAACCAATTCCAACAGGTCGAGGTTGGATTCCGCCGCCGGCCAGGGCGTGACCAGGCGCCAGCGCCGCTCGCCGATCCGCTCCAGCACGCCGACCAGGTCGCGTTCGGGCCGCTGGCCGTAGCTGCGGGCCGTCGGCTCGGACGCCAGGGCCATGGAGCCGAGGAAGACCATTTCGCGGTCGTTCTCGGGGAAGAGCAGGCCTGCGGGGCGTTGCGAGCCGGTGCGCTTGATCAGCTTCAGC
>DJDA01000110.1:0-34016 GCA_002430835.1 Brevundimonas sp. UBA5936 | reverse complement strand
CGCCAGGGTCCAGGCGGCGGCGCGGCGCTGATAACGGTCGCGGTCCGCCGGGGTGATGACGCCCCGCCAGTCGTCCAGAACGGCCCCGATCGGCGCCTCGGGCGCGGCCGGAACCGCCATCGGCGGCGGAGGCGGCGGCGGGGGCGGCGTCGTGGCGCAGGCGGCCAGGGCCGCCGAGGCCAGAGCCGGGCCGACCAGGGTCTTGAACAGGGGCTGGAAAGCGAGCCGGAAAGGTCGGTTCGGCGTACGCGGCATATCGATCTTCTCAAGCAACGAGGATCGAAAGCCCCGTTTCTCTTTAGGAAGCCGCCATGAGGCGCGGCGTCAACCCCGTCCGTCGTCGCGACCGCGTGAAGTCGTCAGGCCTGCGCCGTCTTCGGCACGGTCCGCGAAGGGGCGTCAGACGGCGCCAGAAGGCGCGACAATCCCGCCGTCAGATCCGCCAGTCCGATCGGTTTGATCAGATATTCGGCGAAGCCCGCAGCCTGGGCGCGCCGCACCTCGTCCGGCGCGATCGCCGCCGACAGGGCCATGACCGGCAGGTCGCGGGTCAAAGGCTCCTGCGCCAGGGCAGCCTTGACCGCCAGGCCCTGCCCGCCGTGCAGATCGAGATCGAGGATGACGGCGTCGGGCCGAAGATCGCGGGCCAGATCCGCCCCCTCCTGCGCAGTCGCCGCGACGTGGAGTTGGATCGAACCCAGACCCCGCAGAAGATGGCGCATGAGGGCGACGGCGGCGGGATCCTCGGCGATGTAGAGCAGGACGGCCTCCGGCAGGCGCGGCAGCGGCAAGGCGGCGTGAAGCGCGGCCTGCGGCTCGGATTGGGGCGAGGCTGGCAGGCGCAGGATGAAGGCCGCGCCCTCGCCTTCCTGGCTCTCGACCGTCAGATCACCGTCCATGGCGGTCGCCAGGCGCCGCGCCGCCGCCAGGCCGACGCCCGCGCCATCGACGGAAGAGGCGGCCCGTCCACGCCGTGCGAAGGGATCGAACAGGGTCTCGATCCGGCCAGGGGACAAGCCCGGCCCGGTGTCGCGCACGGTGATCCAGACCTCCTGGGCGACGCGGCGGCCTTCGATCACGACCGTCCCACCCGGCCGATTGTGCTGCACGGCGTTGCGGATCAGGCGAGTCATCACCTGATCCAGGGCTCGGGCCTCGGCCTGAACGGTCAGCCCGGCCTGAAACGGAGGCGGGCGCAGATCGACCCCCGCCACCTCGGCCTGACTGGCCAGGGACTGGCAGATGCGCCGGGCGACCAGCAGAGGGTCCAGGCGCTCGCGCGCGGCTCCGACGCCCGAGTCCTCCTTAAAGGCGGTCAGCCCCTCGACCAGGGTCTGCAGGCGAGCCGCGCCATCGTGAATCTGATCGACGGCCTGGCCCTGGCGACGACTGAGCGGCTCATTGACCGCATTGATCCGAAGCAAGTCGGCGAAGCCCAGTATGGCGTCCAGAGGCCCGCGCATCTCCCGGCTGAAAGCGGCGAGCAGGGCCGTATGGGTGCGACGTCCAGCCGCCTCGATCGCCTGGACGCGCAGCAGGCGCGTCTCGACGTCGCAGACCGCGTCTTCCAGATCGGTGATGCGGCGGCGGGCGGCCGCCGCCTGTCCGTCATGCAGCCGCTGCACCGCCCGGATACGCCCATGGGCGCCGATCGACAGCCTGACGCCCGCGACGCCTGCCGCCAGTCCGAGGGCGATCGCCAGTAGAACGAATTCCATCACACGTCCTCCCGATAGATCGAGAGTAACGCATCAATAGTTGTATTAAAGTGAACACACCAGCAAAGGTTGTGCGGTCGCCTTATTCGTCGTCGGCGACCGTCTCAGCCTTGCGGCGCGGGCGGCGGGTGCGCGGGGCGGGCGTCTCGTCGTCTGACGCCGTTTCCTCGATCGACGTCGGACGGGTCAGGAAGCCCGGCAGGGCCGCCGCGTCGTCGCTGCTCGCTTCATCCTTGGCCGCAGCGGCGCGAGGACGGCGCGGGGCGCGGGCGGCCTTGGCGACCGGCGCTTCGGGCTCTGCTCCAGCGTCGACGGCCGGCGCCTCATGCGGACGCTCGTCAGCCGAAACCTCCGAAGCGGTTTCGACAGGCTGGCCATCGTCCTGAGCGGCTTCGTCATCGGCCGCATTGTCAGATTCGCCGTTCTCGAAACGACGGTTGCGCTCCTCACGGCGGCGCTCCCAGCGCTCGCGACGGGATTCGCGACGGCCGCCCTCGCGGTTGTCGGCGTCGCCGTTTTCACGCGGCTCGCGCGGCTCACGGGGTTCGCGCGGTTCGCGATCACGGTTGGCCTCGCGCTCGGCGCGTTCAGCCTGGCGGCGAGCTTCGTCCTCGGCCTTCTGCTGCTCGGCCTGGGCCGCAGCGATGATGGCCGCCGCCTGGGCGCCCGACTCGTCCTCGAAGTCGATGTCGAAGCCCTGGCCCGCCTGTTCGCGCTGGGCGATCTCGCTGACCGAGCGCTGCGGCTGAAGCGCGCGCAGGACGCGGAAATAGTGTTCGGCGTGCTGGGTGTAGTTCTCGGCCAGAACGCGGTCGCCGGCGGCCGCGGCGTCGCGCGCCAGCTGCATATAGCGTTCATAGACGGTCTGGGCGTTGCCCCGGACCTTGATGTTCTCGGGGCCTTGCGAGTCCCACGAACGGTTCGGATTGGTCGCGTTGGCGTTATTGCCGCCGCCGGGCTTACGGTTGCGTCCGCGTTGACGCTTCATGCCCTTGAAATCTCTCATCGGAGCTTACCGTGCTGGTGCGGGCCGCCGTCGAAAAAGACGGGCGGGGCCCTGTTCGTCGTTCCGTTCGTTCGGGGCCAATCCCCGGTGCGAGCTGTTCGGAAAACCGTGTGTCCCCCGTGGTCCGCCGCGTCCGTTTCAGGGGCGCGGCCATCACTGAACCCAGACGCGCTTAAACGAGCGAACCTGCCCGAAAAGGATGCGTTTGAATGGGGAACAACACGGACTTAGCGCGCAGAGAGACGCTTTCCAAGGGTTTTTATTGCAGCGGCGCTTCAGCCTCGGGGATCGGGCCCACGCGCGGGTCCGGGCCGTTGGTGACGACGCGGTCGCGGTCCGCCAGATCCTTCACGACCTTGACGTCGGTGAAGCCCGCCGCCTCGAACAGGGCCTTGACCGCCTCGCCCTGGTCCCAGCCGATCTCGACGGCGAAGACGCCTTGCGGGCGCAGGATGCGGGCGATCTCAGGCGCCAGGTCGCGATAGGGCTGCAGGCCGTCCGGACCGCCGTCCAGCGCCAGATGCGGGTCGTGCTCGCGCACTTCCGGGTCCAGACCGGCGATGTCGCCGCTGGGGATGTAGGGCGGATTGGACACCACCAGGTCGAAGCTGTCGTCGGCGAAACCCGCCGCCCAGTCGGTGCGCATGAAGGTGCAGCGGTGGTTCAGATCCAGATTGGCCGCGTTCTCGCGCGCCACGGCGATGGCCTCTGTCGAGATGTCGGTGCCGACGCCGCGCGCGCCGCGCCGCTCGGCCAGGGCGGCCAGCAGGATGGCGCCCGAACCCGTGCCCAGGTCGGCCATGTCGAAGGCGGTGTTGGGCGGGAAGGCGCGAACGATGACGTCCACCACCGTCTCGGTGTCGGGGCGCGGGCTGAGCACGTCGGGGGTGACGTTCAGCATGATCTTCCAGAAGCCCTTGCGGCCCAGAATGCGCGACACCGGCTCGCGGCGCAGGCGGCGATCCACCATGGCGTCCAGCGCCAGGGTTTGCTCAGGCGAGAGCGCGCGGTAGGGGTCGTTCAGGATATCGACACGGCCCGCGCCCGTCGCCGCCTCAAGCATCAGGCGCGCGTCGATGGAGGGGCTGTCGATGCCGGCGGCCTTCAGGCGCGCCTGGGCGCCTTTCCAGGCGGTCAGCAGGGTCGGTTGGGTGTTCTGATCGGACATTCCGGGTGATTGGGGTCTGCGACGGATGATTTCAAGACGGAACGGCCGGCTAGCGTGGCCGTTGAAGGGCGAATGGGGATGAAACCACAGTCGAATCATCGCGCGCCGCGCGCCGGGAAACGTCGTGCTGCGCGAGGCTCACACGGCGCGGCGGGCGGGGTGTTGCGCTATCTGGCCGCCGCGGCGGGCGGACTGGCGACGGGCGCGACGGCGGCGCATCTGCTCTACACTCAAGGCCATCGCTTCGGCCTGGAACTGCGGCCCGAGCGGCCCGAGCCCCTGCCCCCGCGCGATCCCACGCCCGAGGATTATGACGCTGACGACCCCGGCCGGGGCCGCCTGGCCCAGCGCCCGCTGGAGATTCCGCACAAGGGCTGGGTCGACATCCTGTGGCGCACCGTCATGGGCTATTTCGGCGACCGCGTCGGTTTCGTCGCCGGGGGCGTGACCTTCTTCCTGCTGCTGGCCCTGTTCCCGACGCTGGGCGCCTTCGTCACCATCTACGGCCTGTTCGCCGATCCGGCGGACGCCTGGGGACAGCTCAGCTTCCTCTATGAGGTGCTGCCGGCGAATGTGGCTCAGTTTCTCGGGGCGGAGATGACGCGGCTGGCGGGCAATTCCACCGGCCAGCTGACCTTCACCCTGATCTGGACCCTGCTGCTGACGCTGTGGGCGGCCAATGGGGGGATCAAGACCCTCTTCTACGGCCTGAACCTCGCCTATCACGAGGTCGAGCGGCGCAATATCGTTATCTACAATCTGGTGTGCATGGGCTTCACCGTCTCGGCCATGGCGGCGGTGATGCTGAGTTCGGCCCTGGTGGTCGGCGTGCCCGTGGTGCTGGCCGTATTCGGCCTGGAGGACGAGTGGGCCTATCTGGCGCCGCTGCGCTGGCCGCTTCTGTTCTTCGGCTATGTCGGGGCGCTGGCCCTGATCTATCGGTTGGGACCGAGCCGGGCGCGGGCGCGCTGGCGCTGGCTGACGCCGGGGGCGCTGTTCGCGGCGGGCCTGAGCCTGCTGGTGTCCTTCCTGTTCAGCTGGTTCCTGACCACCTTCGTGCGCACCGATTCCTACGGCCCGCTGGCGGCGGCCATGGGCTTCCTGCTGTGGACCTGGTTCTCGGTGCAGGTGATCCTGATGGGCGCTCGCCTGAACGCCGAGATCGAGCACCAGACCGCGCTGGACACCACCACGGGCGCGCCCCTGCCGATCGGCGAGCGCGGCGCGGTGATGGCTGATTCGGTCGGCCCCCGGCGCGGCAACCCCGCCGCCCTGGCCTTCACCCTGAAATACGCCGAGGCGCTGGGCGACCGGGTGATGCGGCGACGGATCAGGCGAAGGCCCTAAGCGGGCCGCCGCGCCCGCAAGGCCTGGATGATGGTGCCGTCGTCCAGCCAGTCCAGTTCGCCGCCGACGGGCACGCCTCGCGCCAGCGACGTGACCTGCACCCCCGCCGCCGACAGGCGCTCGGCCAGGTAGTGGGCCGTCGTCTGGCCGTCGACCGTGGCGGGCAGGGCCAGGACGACCTCGCGCGCCTCGCCGCCGCCCATCTCGCCGCCTTTGACCCGGCCGATCAGCTCGGCGATGCGCAGTTGTTCGGGGCCGACGCCGTCCAGCGCC
The DNA here is from genome assembly GCA_002430835.1 of Brevundimonas sp. UBA5936. Lineage (GTDB taxonomy): Bacteria > Pseudomonadota > Alphaproteobacteria > Caulobacterales > Caulobacteraceae > Brevundimonas. The sequence goes on along the minus strand of DJDA01000110.1, from coordinate 28,504 downwards.
GACAGTAGGCCGCCCAGCACATGATACTTGCCGCGAAAGGCGCCCGACCGCTCCATGGCCCACAGGGCGCCGGCCTCCTCGACCACGCAGATCAGAGTGTTGTCGCGCGCCTGATCCGAACAGACCGAGCAGGGATCGCGCGTGTCGGGCGAGCCGCAGACCGAGCAGTTGACGACCTTGTCCGCCGTCTCGGCCAGCGAGGCGGCCAGCGGGACCAGCAGCTGCTCGCGCCGCTTCAACAGGGCCAGCGCCGCGCGCCGGGCCGAGCGCGGGCCCATGCCCGGCAGCTTGGCCAGCAGGCTGATGAGCCGTTCGATTTCCGGCCCGGCGGAGGCGGCCATCAGAAGAGTTTCGGCATTCCGGGGATGTTCATCCCGGCCATCGGCCCGGCGGCGTCGCGCATCAGGGCGTTGTTGATCTCGTCCAGCTTGCGCTTGGCGTCGGCGTGGGCGGCGACGATCAGGTCGGCCAGGATCTCGCCCTCGCCGGGCGCCATCAGGCTGTCGTCGATCTTCACCGAGGTGATCTCGCCAGGGCCTTTCAAAGCAATGGTGACAAGGCCGCCGCCCGAGTTGCCCTCGGCGGTGGATTCGGCCATTTTCGCCTGGGCGTCCTGCAGCTTCTGCTGCATCGCCTGGGCCTGTTGCATCAGGGCGTTGAGGTCTTTCATAGCCCCTAGATAGGGCGAAGCGCCGCGCGGCTCCAGACCCCGGCGAAGAAAGCGCGCCGCGCCCGGCGACGCCGCATCCGTCACAACTTATGTGGCCGATCCCCTTGACGGTGCAGCGACGCACGCCTAATTAGCCACACTTGAAGTTACTAATCAGTTTTCTGGAGAAGCTCTGATGGCCTTTGACGCCTTCCCGACCCGTGACATGCCGGTCTCCGACCCGGTCCTGGCCCAGCTGTTCACCGAAGCGCGCACGCGCAACGGCTGGAGCGATCGCCCCGTGCCTGAGGCCCTGATCCGCAAGCTCTACGACCTGACCAAGTACGGCCCGACGGCGGTCAACATGACCCCGGCCCGCTTCGTCTTCGTCACCTCGCCCGAGGCCAAGGCCCGGCTGTCGACGCACATGGCCGAAGGCAACCGCGCCAAGACCCTGGCCGCGCCGGTCAATCTGATCATCGCCCAGGACGTCGACTTCCACGAGACCCTGCCCAAGCTGTTCCCGCACGCGCCGGGCGCCCGCGACTGGTTCCCGGAGGAAGCGGGCCGTCGTGAAGCCGCCTTCCGCAACGCCTCGCTGCAGGGCGGCTATCTGACCATCGCCGCGCGGGCGCTGGGTCTGGATGTGGGTCCGATGTCGGGCTTCGACGCGGCGGGCGTGAAGGCCGAGTTCTTTCCCGACAGCAATGTCGAGCCGAACTTCATCATGAACCTGGGCTACGGCACGGACGAGAACCTGTTCCCCCGCTCGCCCCGCCTCGACTTCGAGGAAGCGGCCCAGATCCTGTAAGGCCGTCGCCCTCGGGCTTGTCCCGAGGGCCTAGCCCTCGCCCCGCGCCCAGGTCTCGAGCAGCCGTCTGGCGATGGCGTAGGGCGGCGGAGCGTGAATGGTCGGATGGGTCTCGTCCAGCACGGCGCGGGCCTCCGCCCTGGTCAGCCAGGCGACGGCCTCCAACTCGGTCTGATCGGGCGCGGCCTCATCGGTCGTAACCTCGGCGATCAGGCCGATCATCAACTGGGCCGGGAAGGGCCAGGGCTGGCTGGAGTGATAGGCCACGTCCGACACCGTCAGCCCCGCCTCCTCCATCACCTCGCGGGCGCAGGCTTCCTCGATCGCCTCGCCCGGCTCCATGAAGCCTGCCAGCGCCGACATCCGGCCGGCGGGCCAGGCGGCCTGACGGCCCAGCAGGCAGCGCGGCTCGGCCCCGCCCTTATAGACCGGCAGCATGATGACGACCGGATCGACGCGCGGGAAATGCTCGGTCCCGCAGGCCGGGCAGACGCGCTTCCACCCGCCGGACGCCTGGTCCGTCGCCTTGCCGCAGGCGGCGCAGAAGCCGTGACGGCGGCGCCAGTCGAACAGGCTCTTGGCCGTGGCGGCGATCCCGGCGTCGGCCTCGGGCAGGACGACCGCCGCCTCGCGCATCTCGACAAAACGGCCCAGGCCCCCGGCCGGTCCGCTGGTCGGATCGATGGAGCCCTCGAACTCGGCGGCGAAGACCGGCGCGCCCTTCCACAGCCCCAGGAAGACGTCGCGGTCGCGCGCCAGGTCGCGCGCATGGCCCAGCGACAGCCAGACCAGCCGCCCGGCCTGCACCAGAAGAAGTAGGATCAACGCCGCCTCGACCACGCGCCGCAACGGCGGACGACGAAGGGATAGGCGGCCAAGGGACAGGCCGCCCTTGCCCCACGAAACGGCGCTCAGTTTGCGAAGGCCAGCGAGCAAGGAAGACATCCCCCACGGCCTCTCGCGGCCGCAACGCCTCCCTAGGCGGATGCTCCGTACCCGGCTCGCTCCGAACCATGACAGCGCCGAGAAGTTGTCACGACAGATGCGGCGAGTTCGGAAAGAGTGACACGCAACCGTCACCCTCGCCCAACAGGAGAGGGATAAAAAAAGCCGGGAGGCCGCTAGACCTCCCGGCTCAAATGTTCAGGCGCCGTCTGCGCTTAGAAACGCGCCGTCAGGCTGACCGAGGCGCTCTGGCCCAGGTCGTACTGGTTGATGCGGATCTTGTTGCCCTTCTCCTGATACTCCTCGAAGTCCGTCCCCAGCAGGTTGCGCAGCTCCAGGGCGAAGCCCAGGTCGCGGCCCTTCACAGTGAAGTCCTTGCGATAGACGAAATCGAGGAAGGCGCCCGGCTCCTGCACATAGTCCGGCTCGCGCGCCGTGCCGACGCCCGCGCCGCGCGCGGTGATCCGCTCCGAGACGTAGTTCAGGATGAAGGTCGCCTGCGAGCGGGCCGTGTCGTCTTCCCAACCCAGCTGCAGGTTGGCGACGTGCTCCGACTGGCCTTGCAGACGGCTGCCGTCCTGGATGAAGAAGGACGCCTGTTCGGGACGGCCGCCGCCGCCCAAGGTGATGACGGTGTCGCCCTCGCCGACCGAAACCTCAGAGTCCGACCAGGTATAGTTGGCCTGCACCAGCCAGCGCTTGTTCGAGATGAAGGCCGCCTGGTCGGCGAACTCGAAGTATTTCTTCACCTCGGCCTCGACGCCCATGACGGTCGCTTCCGGCGCGTTGAGGAAGGTCTGCTGGCGCTGGTTGCCGACATCGACGATCACCGCTTCGACCGGCTTGTCCAGCTTCTTGTAGAAGACGCCCGCCGTGACGAACTGCTGGCGGCCGAAATACCATTCCCAGCGCGCGTCCAGGTTCAGGATCTCGGTGTCCGTCAGATAGGGGTTGCCGATGAAGACGCGGTCGCTTTCCGGGTCCGTATAGGCCTGGGGCGCCAGTTCGCGGAACTGCGGACGGCCGATGGTCTTGGACGCGCCGAAGCGCAGTTGCTGATCCTCGGTGAAGTTCCACGTCGCGGTGAACGACGGCAGCCAGTACTGCTCCTCGATCTCGGTCGCCTCATAGGACGAGGTTCCGCCGAACAGGTCGCGCGGCGTCACGCTCTGCTGGCCGTCCTCGAAGCGGACGCCGAAGGTGGTGCGGATGGTCGGCACGAACTCGGCGTCGACCATGGCGTAGATCGCATTGACCTTCATGTCGGCGTCATAGGCGTTGGCGCCGTTCGAGCCGGCGATCTCGCGCAGCTGCAGGGTCCACGGATTGATGTTGAAGTCCGAGAACAGATAGTCGATCCGCGCGCGGCGCTGGCTGTCGGTCAGGCCGTTGACGGCCTCGAACTGCAGGTCGTGACGTTCGGCCGAGCGGGTGTTGTCCAGGGTGGAGGCGCCGACGCTGATGGTCGCCTCGCGCCCCGCCGCCATCGGCAGCTTGTAGGCCAGGTCCACGCCGCCGGACCAGATTTCGTCGTCCAGTTCGCTGAAAGAGATCTGGTTGCCCTGGACGTTGTGGATCAAGCGGTCCTGGGCGTCGACTCCGTACTGGAAGCGCGATTCATAGGGGGCGTCGCGCGAGGTCTTGGCGTAGGCCGCGCGCCAGTCCAGCTTCCACTCGCCGTCGGCGCCGAAGTAGTGCTCGCCCGCCAGTTGGCTGGTGAACAGCTGACGCACGAACCACTCGGTGTAGTCGTTGCGGATCACGCTGCCGCCGGCGTCGAAGTCCGGACCGGCCGAGGTGCGGGCGCGCTTGGTCGTGGTGCGGACGTAGAGGTTGGTCCACTTCACCTCATGATCGTCGTTCGTCAGCGACAGCCCGCCCAGGAAGTTCAGGCGCACGTCGTTCTGGTTGGACTCGACGTCGAAGGTCGAGACCGGCACCAGGTCGTCGCCCTGGAACTGGCCCTCTTCCTGGATCGCCTGACGGGTGCGCCAGGAGTTGTCGTAACCGGCCACGGCGATGACGCCCAGGTCGCCGACCTCGGTCGGGGTGCGGAAGCCGCCCGCCAGCTCCAGGCTGCCGTCGACCGGCGTCTGCTGACGCTGCATCAGACGCAGCGGCGCATTGACCATCGAGCGGCCCATCCGCTGCAGCTCGGCGGCCGAGAAGTTGGCCATGTTGATCTGCTTGCCGGTGCGGAAGGCCAGGTCGATCGGCCCCGGAATCTTGCGGGTCTCGTCGTCGAAGCCGGTCCAGTCGGTGTCCGAGCCGTAATAGACCAGGTTGTCGCGGCCCGTCGTCTCGGTGTTGCCGCCGATGCCCGCCTTGAAGGTCAGGAAGGGCTCAGCCGGGGCGTCCACGGTGCGCAGGTCGATGACCCCGCCGCCGAACTCGCCCGGATAGTTGGGGGAATAGGACTTCTGAACCGTCACGCCCGCCAGGATGCTGGAGGGGAACAGGTCCAGCGGCACCACGCGCTGCAGCGGCTCGGGGCTAGGCAGCGGCGAACCGTTCAGCAGGGCCGAGGAATAGCGCTCGCCCAGGCCGCGCACATAGACGAAGCGGCCCTCGACGATCGACAGGCCGGTCACGCGGGTCAGGGCGGCGGCGGCGGTGGAGTCGCCGGTGCGTTGCAGGTCTTCAGACGTCAGGAAAGCGGCCACCTCGGCGCTCTGACGGTTCGGCTGCGGGATATTGCGGCCCAGGACGACGATGTCGCCCAGTTGGGTGGCCGGGGTCTGCGACACCTGATCCGGGCTTTCCGGATCGGCGGGCAGTTCATTGCTCAGAGCCACGGCGGCGACGGGAGCGGACGGCTGGGCGAGCGCGAGGCTGGGCGCGCCGAAAGCGGCGACCAGGGCGCTGCTGGCCAGCAGCAGCCCGTTACGGGTCAGGGTCTTGTTCTTCATGTTCGGCTGCCTTGCGTAGGTCGAGAGAGGCTGGACGCTCAAAGGGTCGGCGGCGGCCCTTTCGGACCGCCGCCTCGCCAGAGGGTTCATCAGCACTTCGCGTTGGCGGTCAGGCCGCAGGTCCAACCCTGCCACCAGGTGTCCGAAGCATTCTTCACGGCGCCGATGTAGTCGGTGTCGGTGAAGGCGGCGTGGACGCTCGAGGCGTTGACCGGGGTCACGGCGGTTTCATTGGCGCCGTTGATGAAGGTCAGNNGCGGCGCCGCTGGCGCGGTAGGAGATGCCGCAGGACATGAAGACCGAGTTGAACACCGGGTTCACGCTGGCCGTGTCGGCGTCGGCGATGTCCAGGCAACCGGCCAGCGAACCGGCGGCGCTGGTGAAGACCGAGTTGACCACGGTCGCCTTCGTGCCCGTGTCGAAGTGGGCGACGGTGTGGGCGTCGGTCGGCGAGTTGCGGCCCACCATCGTCCAGTTGGCGATCTTGGGTTGCGAGTTGTAGCGCTGGGCCAGCGGCGTCGAGGCCGGAGCCGCCGAGAACTCGAAACCGGCCGAGCGGCTGGTCGCGTTCGGGGCGCGCTGGGTCACGATGCCGAACTGGGCGCCGCCGCGCCAGCCCGTGTCGGTGTCGAAGGCGTCGTCGTCGGCGCCGTTGATGACGATGCGCTTCAGGTTGACGTTGCCGCCGAAGATTTCGATGCCGTCGTCCGACGAGTTGTAGGACTGGACGTATTCGATGGTCGTGCCCGCGCCGACGCCGGCCAGGGTCAGGGCCTGCAGTTCGTTGCCGGTCGAGATTTCAAAACCCGAGTAACGGATCTGGACGTAGCGCAGACGGCCCGAGTTGTCGTTGACGTTGCCGCCGCCGTAGAAGGCGTTGGTGCCTTCCACCTGGCCGGTGCAGGTGACAGGCGCGGTCAGTTGGCAGTTGGCCTGGGGCGCGCGACCGGCGATGACGATGCCGCCCCACTGACCGTGCGAGTTCTCGGTCGTCGCGCCTTCGACATTCTGGCGGCTGGTGAAGACGATCGGCTGCGAGGCCGTGCCTTCGGCGTAGATCTGCGAGCCGCGGTTGACCAGCAGGTAGTCGCCGCCGCCCGAGGCGAAGATGGTCACGCCCGCTTCCACCGTCAGAATGCCCTGCGTGCCGGTGTTGGCCGAGGCGTCGACGCCGCCGTCCGTGCCGACGGCCGTGCGGCCCGAGATGGAATAGATGGTGCCGGCGCGCAGCGGCACGGTCAGCGCGCCGTTGATCTGTTGCGGCAGCTGGCAATTGCGCAGCGTGCCGTTGGCCATGGTGCCGACGTTGGCGAAGCCGGTCGGGCAGTCAGCCGCGGCCTGGCCGTTGCCGCCATTGCCGTTCCCATTGCCGTTGCCGTTCCCGTTGCCATTGCCGAAGTCGCCTTCGCCGGGCGAGGCCACCTCGGCCGATCCGCCGCAGGCCGCCAGGGCGAGCGCGCTGGCCGCCACGGCGAGCATGGTCTTGAAGCTGCTGTTCATCGTCATCCACCGGTCTGGTCAAAAGATGCGACAGTGGGCGGCCTATCCGTCACGGATGGCCCTGCTTCCCTCCTGCCTCGGCGGCATGGATAGCGGCTGCTGTTTCCGAAGCTTGCGCGCTTCAGTGACGGATCGGCTTAGGTTTCTTGCCGTTTTGTCGCCGCTTGAGTGACAAAATGTCCGGTGACGGAGATAGGCGCCCCATGCCTCCGCGCCTCAAAGCCGCGCCTTGAGTTCCGCGTGACGCTTGTATCCAGGGCGCGTCTGGCGCAACACAGCGCGCCGGTCTTCCCGCCGGTCCCGACACACAAGAAGACGAGACACCGAATGGGCGGCTGGAACGTGCGTAAGCGCATCACTGTCAACGCGCAGGAACGCAGCCTGGCTCGCAGCCTCAGCTGGCCGCACCTGATGGCCATGGGCGTGGGCGCCATCGTCGGCACCGGCATCCTGACCCTGATCGGCATCGGCGCGGACAAGGCCGGCCCGGCCGTTCTGCTGTCCTTCCTGATCGCGGGCTTCGTCTGCGCCTGCGCCGCCCTGGCCTATGCCGAGATGGCATCGACCATCCCCGCCTCAGGCAGCGCCTATACCTACAACTACGTCGTCATCGGCGAGGTCGTCGCCTGGATCATCGGCTGGAGCCTGATCCTGGAGTACAGCCTCGTGGTCAGCGCCGTGGCGGTCAGCTGGTCCGGCTATGCCGCGCCCCTGCTGCACGACTGGCTGGGCCTGCCCATGGCCCTGATGCAGGGCCCGCACGCGGGCGGCGTGGCCAACGTCCCGGCCCTGTTCATCATCCTGGTCATCGCCGGAATGCTGATCATCGGCACCCGCAAGAGCGCCACGCTGAACCTGGCCCTGGTGGTCGTGAAGCTGTCGGCCCTGGTGCTGTTCGTCTGGTTCGCCCTGCCCCACTTCAACGGCGCCAATCTGGAGCCGTTCAGCCCCTACGGCTTCGGCCGCACCATGGGCGAGGACGGGGTCGAGCGCGGCATCATGGCCGCCGCCGCCATCATCTTCTCGGCCTTCTACGGTTTCGACGCCATCGCCACGGCGGCCGAGGAGACCCGTAATCCCAAGCGCGACCTGGCCATCGGCATCGTCGGCTCCATGCTGGTCTGCGCCGCCATCTACACCGTCATCGCCACGGCCGCCCTGGGCGCCGCGCCCTTCACCCTGTTCGCCAACAGCCCCGAGCCGCTGGCCCTGATCCTGCGCGAGATCGGCCAGCCCGGCGCCGCCCACTTCTTGGCCGTCACGGCGGTGCTGACGCTGCCGACCGTCATCCTGGCCTTCTTCTACGGCCAGAGCCGCATCTTCTTCGTCATGGCGCGCGACGGCCTGCTCCCGCGCGGCCTGTCGCAACTGTCGGCCAAGGGCGCGCCCCTGCGCATCACCGCCTTCACCGTCGCCGTCGTCGGCACCATCGCCCTGTTCTTCCCCCTGGGCGAGATCGTCGCCCTGGCCAACGCCGGGACGCTGGTGGCCTTCAGCTCCGTGGCGCTGTGCATGCTGATCCTGCGTCGTCGCTCGCCGGAACTGCCGCGCGGCTTCCGCACGCCGCTGGCCTGGATCATCGGCCCGATCGCCATCGCGGGCTGCCTGTATCTGCTGGCCAGCCTGCCGCAGAAGACGCAGCTGTGGTTCCTGATCTGGAACGTGATCGGCGTCGGCGCCTATCTGCTCTACGGCCGTCGCTTCAGCGTCGCCCGCCGCGAGGCCAAAGAAGCCGAACAGGCCGCCGCCGACTGATCCCTATAGAGGGGGCGCTGCGACCGGCGCCCCTTCTAATCCGCAACCGGCCCAGGCGGCCCCCGGCGACGACTGCTATCCAAACGCCTCGTCCCGATGGCCGGATGGCGGAGCGGTTACGCGGCGGAGTGCATATCCGTCCAGCCTGGTTCGATTCCAGGTCCGGCCTCCATCGGGACGCCCTGCCTTTCAGGAGCCGTCCTATGCATCGTCTCGCGCCCCCGATCGACGCCGTGGAATGGCTGAACACGCCCGAGCCCGTGCGCCTGGAAGACCTGCGCGGCAAGGTCGTCTGCATCGCCTTCCTGCAGCGCCTCTGCCCCGGCTGCTCCCACTACGCCCTGCCCCAGGCCCGGCGCGTGGCCGAGACCTTCACCTCCGGCGAGGTCGCCGTCCTGGGCGTCCACAGCGTGTTCGAGCATCACGACCAGCAGTCCGACCGCGCGGGCCTGACCAAATGGCTGGCCGAGCACGGCTGCCGTTTCCCGGTCGCCGTCGACGCGCCCTCGGCCGATACGACGGCGCCGCGCACCATGACCGCCTTCAATCTCCAGGGTACGCCCAGTCTGGTGCTGGTCGACCGGCTGGGCCGGATGCGGATGCGCCGTTTCGGCCCCGTCTCGGACATGATGCTGGGCGCCGAGATCATGGCCCTGCTGCTGGAGCCCGCAACCGCCGCGTGAAAAGACGCCCGCGCCTGCTTGCCCCAGCGTCAAACGCTCATTTTATTGAGCACTCAGAACACAAAATCAGTGACTTAGGCCAAAACCATAAAGGGCTTGGCGCCTGATCCGTTATCGTGCCCACTATCCTGGACGGCGAACCAGAGGGGGATCGCCTTCACAGTGAGCCTAACGACATGGTCGCGCCCTTCCCCACGGATAAGGTCTTCATAGGCGGCGTCTGGCGTCCCGCAGGCGGCGACGCGACCCTGCCGATCGAGAACCCGTCGACGGGCGAGATCATGGACGCTCTGGCCGCCGGGACCGCCGCCGACGTGGACGCCGCCGTCCGCGCCGCGCGCTCTGCCTTCGACGGAGACTGGGGCCGCATGACGGCGGTCGAGCGCGGCCGCATCCTGGCCCGCATGGGACGCGAGGTCGAAGCCCGCATCGACCTACTGGCCGAGCTTGAGGCGCTGGACGTCGGCAAGCCCCTGAAGCAGGCCCGCAACGACGTGATCGCCCTGGCCCGCTACCTCGAATTCTATGCGGGCGCGGCCGACAAGCTGCACGGCGAGACCATTCCCTTTCAGGACGGCTACACCGTCTACACCCTGCGCGAGCCGCACGGGGTGACGGGGCACATCATCCCCTGGAACTATCCGATGCAGATCATCGGCCGCTCGGTCGTGGCGGCCCTGTGCGTCGGCAACGCCGTGGTGCTGAAGCCCGCCGAGCAAGCCTCTCTGACCGCCCTCGCCTTCGCCCATGTGGCCGCCGATTGCGGCCTGCCCGCAGGCGTCTTGAACGTCGTGACCGGCACAGGGGCCGAAGCGGGCGCCGCGCTGGCCGCCCATCCAGGGATCAACCACCTGTCCTTCACCGGCTCGACCGGAGTGGGCGTCGCCATCCAACAGGCGGCGGCGCTGAACGCCGTGCCGGTGACGCTGGAGTTGGGCGGCAAGTCGCCGCAAGTCGTGTTCGACGACGCCGATCTGGACAAGGCCCTGCCCTTCCTCGTCAATGCGGGCGTTCAGAACGCAGGCCAGACCTGCTCGGCCGGATCGCGCGTGCTGGTCCAGCGCGGCGTCTATGACGAGGTCGTACGCCGCATGAGCGAACGCTTCGCCGCCCTGACCGTCGGCCCCGCCATGGACGACCGCGACGTCGGCCCGCTGGTGTCGAAGAAGCAGCAGGCCATGGTCGAAGGCTTCATCGACAAGGGCCACGCCGACGGCCTGATCGTGGCTCAGGCGACGCTGAGCGACCTGCCGCCCGGCGGCGCCTATGTCGCGCCCACCCTGTTCGCCAATGTCGCGCCCGATCATCCGCTGGCGCAGCAGGAAATCTTCGGCCCCGCCGTCGTCGTCATCCCGTTCGAGACGGAAGACGAGGCGGTCGCCATCGCCAACGGCACCGATTACGGCCTGGTCGCAGGCGTCTGGACCGCCGACGGCGGGCGACAGATGCGGCTGGCGAAACGGCTGCGGGCCGGACAGGTCTTCATCAACAACTACGGCGCGGCGGGCGGGGTCGAACTGCCCTTCGGCGGCGTCAGCAGGTCGGGCCACGGTCGCGAGAAGGGGTTCGAGGCGCTCTACGCCTTCACAGCCCTCAAGACCGTCGCGGCCCATCACGGATAAGGAGTAGCGTCTTGGGGGAGAACAGATCGAAGCGGCTGGAGGGCAAGCGAGCGATCGTCACGGGCGGAGCCTCCGGCTTCGGCGCCGGAATCGCGCGCCGCTTCGCCGAGGAAGGCGCCCGCGTCATCGTCGCCGACCTGAACGGCGACGCCGCCCGCTCCCTGGCCGCGGAACTGGGCGACGCCGATCTGGGCGTAAAGGTGGACGTATCCAGCGCCGCCGACGTGGCCGCCCTAGCCGAAACCGCTGAGCGCCTGCTGGGCGGCGTGGATATCGTGGTCAACAACGCGGGCGTCGGCCACACACCCCAGCCGCTGGACGAACTGTCGGACGAAGCCTTCGACCGCATCGCCGCCGTCAACATGCGCTCCATCTATCTGATGTCGAAGGCCTTCGTTCCGGCGATGAAGGCGCAAGGGTCGGGCGCCATTCTGAACATCGCTTCGACCGGCGGGGTCAGCCCTCGGCCGAACCTGACCTGGTACAACGCCTCCAAGGGCTGGGTCATCACGGCGACGCGGGCCATGGCGGTCGAACTGGCGCCCTTCCAGGTGCGGGTGAACGCGCTGAACCCGGTGGCGGGCGACACCCCCCTGCTGAAGACCTTCATGGGCGCCGACACCCCCGAGGTGCGGGCCAAGTTCCTGGCCTCCATCCCCATCGGCCGCTTCTCGACGCCCGAGGACATGGGCGCGGCCGCCGCCTTCCTGTGTTCGGACGACGCCTCGATGATCACGGGCGTGGCGCTGGAGGTCGACGGTGGCCGCTGCATCTGACCGCGTGTTCAAGCTTCTGGTCCTGCCCGGCGACGGCATCGGGCCGGAGATCATCCGCGAGACCCTGCGCGTTGTCGACTGGGCCCGGAACGCCGGGCTGCGGATTGAGCTGAGCGAGGGATTGGCGGGCGGCGCCAGCATCGACATCGTCGGCGCGCCCATCGCCGAGGACGTGGTGCAGCAGGCGTTGGCGTCCGACGCCGTCCTGTTCGGCGCCGTCGGCGGGCCGAAGTGGGACCACCTGCCCCGCGCCCAGCGCCCCGAGATGGGCATCCTGCGCCTGCGTCAGGCGCTGGACCTCTACGCCAACCTGCGCCCCGCCGTCTGTTTCGACGAGCTTCTGGACGCCTCGGCGCTCAAGCCCGACCTGATCCGGGGCCTCGATATTCTGATCGTGCGCGAGGCCACCGCAGGCGTCTATTTCAGCCTGCCCCGCGCCAATGAGGTCGGCCCCGACGGCCAGCGCCGCGCCTATGACACCCAGGCCTATACCGAAGCGGAAATCGCCCGCGTCTGCCGCACGGCCTTTGAACTGGCCCGCACCCGCCAGCGCCGCGTCTGCTCGGTGGACAAGGCCAATGTCATGGAGACCGGCGCCCTGTGGCGGGCCGTGGCGACCGAGGTCGCCGCCGACTATCCCGACGTGGAGTTGTCGCACATGTACGCCGACAACTGCGCCATGCAGTTGGTCCGGCGCCCGGACCAGTTCGACGTCATCGTCACCGACAACCTGTTCGGCGACATCCTGTCCGACGCGGCGGCGGCCCTGACCGGCTCGCTGGGCCTGCTGCCCTCCGCCTCCCTGTCCGGCCTGGATCAAGGCGGCGACAGCCGGGGCCTGTATGAGCCGATCCACGGCTCGGCGCCCGACATCTCGGGACAGGGCGTCGCCAATCCGATCGCGACCATCCTGTCCTTCGCCCTGTGCCTGCGCTGGTCGTTCGACCGCGCCGATCTGGCCGATGCGCTGGAGCGCGCCGTGCGACAGGTCGTTTCCAGCGGCGTCCGCACGCCCGACATCGCGGAAGCCGGCGTCGCCCCCGTATCCACCCTTCAGATGACCGACGCGGTTCTGGCCGCGCTGGCCGCCCAGTTCGCGTGAGGATCGACCGATGAGCGCCCCCAACTTGCAGACCGTCATGGACCTGATCGACGGCCGCACCGACGAACTGGTCGCCCTGACGCAGGATCTGATCCGCTTCCCCACCATCAACCCGCCGGGCGAGGCTTATCGCCCCTGCGCCGAGTACATCGGCGAGCGGCTGAAGAAGCGCGGCTTCACCGTCGAATATGTGCGCGGCGAAGGCTCGCCGGGTGACAGCGACCAATACCCGCGCACCAACGTCATCGCCCGCTGGACCGGCTCTGAACCGGGGCCTTGCGTCCACTTCAACAGCCATATCGACGTGGTCGAGGTCGGCGCGGGCTGGACCGTCGATCCCTTCGGCGGCGAGGTGAAGGACGGCAAAGTCTACGGCCGGGGCGCCTGCGACATGAAGGGCGGGCTGGCCGCCTCCATCATCGCCGTCGAGGCCCTGATCGATTCCGGCCTGCCCCTGCCCGGCGCGCTGGAGATTTCCGGCACGGTGGACGAAGAATCGGGCGGCTATGGCGGCGTCGCCTATCTGGCCGAGCGCGGCTGGTTCTCGGAGCCGCGCGTCAACCACGTCATCATTCCCGAGCCGCTGAACGTGGACCGGGTCTGCATCGGCCACCGCGGCGTCTGGTGGGCCGAGATCGAGACCAAGGGCCGCATCGCCCACGGCTCCATGCCCTTCCTGGGCGACTCGGCCATCCGCCACATGGGCGCGGTGATGGAAGAGTTCGAGAGCAAGCTCTACCCCGCCATGGCCGCCCGCCATTCCGACATGCCTGTGGTGCCCGAGGGCGCGCGCCAGTCGACGATGAACATCAACTCCATCCACGGCGGACAGGCCGAGGGCTTCGACGGCCTGCCCGCGCCCTGCGTCGCCGATTCCAGCCGCATGGTCATCGACCGCCGCTTCCTGATCGAGGAGACGCTGGAAGATGTGAAGGGCGAGGTGAAGGCCATCCTCGATGGACTGGCGGCCCAGCGCCACGGCTTCCGCTATGAGATGCGCGACCTGTTCCAGGTGGCGCCCAGCATGGCCGACCGCGACGGCCCCGTCGCCAGCACGACCGCCGCCGCCATCGAAAAAGTGCTGGGCAAGAAGGCCCAGTTCGTCTGCTCGCCCGGCACCTATGACCAGAAGCACATCGACCGCATCGGCAAGCTGAAAGACTGTATCGCCTATGGTCCCGGCGTGCTGGATCTGGCGCACCAGCCGGACGAATGGGTTGGCATCGACGACATGACCAACTCGGCCAAGGTCATGGCCAGAGCGGCCTATGACCTGCTGACCCGCAAACGGAGCTGACAGGGTGGCGCGCGGCGATATGGAAGAAGAGAACATCATCGGCCCGCGCCTGCGCGCCCTTCGCGATCGTCTCGGCCTGTCGCAGCGCGCGCTGGCGCGCAAGGCGGGCGTGCCGTCCAGCACCGTCAGCCTGGTCGAGAGCGGCCGCACCAGCCCCTCGGTCGGCTCGCTGAAACGGCTGCTGGACGCGGCGGGCATATCGCTGGGCGACTTCTTCAGCTCCGAGTTCGAGACCCCGACCAAATACTTCTATCGCCATGACGAACTAACCGACATTTCGCGCGGCGAAGTCTCCTATCGCCAGCTGGGCTCCAGTCAGGATTCCAGCCTGCAGATCCTGTACGAGACCTATCAACCCGGCTCGGACAGCGGCCGGGTCATGCTGTCCCACGAAGGCGAGGAAGGCGGCATGATCATCTCGGGCCGTCTGGAAGTCACCGTCGACGGCCAGTCGCGGGTGCTGAAGGCGGGCGAAGGCTATCTGTTCCCCAGCGTCCTGCCGCACCGCTTCCGCAACATCGGCGACGCCCCCTGCGTGGTCATCAGCGCCTGCACGCCCCCCACCTTCTGACGGCGCCGTTGCGATTGATCAGTATTCCGATCATTGGAATATTTTTTCCTTAATCGACAGATACATAAGCCCATCAAGAAACAGCCTTGCTCAATCTTGCCGTCAGGCGGCTACTAACCCTCAAGGGAAGAGGGTTTTTCGTCGTCGATTATCGCAACCGCACACACGTGTTGCATTGCACAAAGCACCGACAACGGAGATAGTTCAGCGACCGGGCAGTCCCGGCCGCGACGGTTGAACGCGGCTATAGACCGCGACGGCCTCATGGGGAGGAAGACGATGAATCGTCTGTTGGTCAGCGTTTCCGCCGGGGCCTTGCTCGCCCTGTCCGCCACCTCCGTCGCCGCGCAGCGCGCGTCCGACGAGCCGACCGCCACCACGGTCGACGAGGTCATCGTCACCGCCCAGCGCCGCGAACAAGCGGCGCAGGACGTCGGCATCGCCCTCAGCGTCCTCAGCGGCGAAAGCCTGACGCAGCAGGGCGTCACCAACGTCAACCAACTTCAGAACGCTACGCCCAATCTGGAGGTCGAACCGGCCTTCGGCGGCGGCGCGGCCCAGTTCCGGATGCGCGGCGTCGGCTTTCAGGACTACGCCTCCAACAACTCGCCCACCGTCGGCGTCTATGTGAACGAAGTCGCCTATCCGGTCCCGGTCATGACGCAGGGACTGATCTTCGACATCGACCGGGTCGAGGTGCTGCGCGGGCCGCAGGGCACCCTGTACGGCCGCAACACCACCGGCGGCGCCATCAGCTTCGTCACCAAGCGCCCGACCGAGGAACTGTCCGCCGGCCTGATGACCGAATGGGGCAGCCACGACCTGTTCCGGGGCGAGGGCTATGTCTCAGGCCCGCTGGCCGACACCCTGCGCGGCCGTCTGGCCGTCTCGACCGAACAGGGCGGCGCCTGGCAGCGGAACCGCGACACGGGCGAAAGCCTGGGCGACGCTGATCGCACCGGCGCCCGCGCCCTGCTGGAATGGACGCCCAATGAGACCTTCACGGCCCTGCTCGACGTCCACGGCGGCGTCGACAAATCGGAAAATCAGGGCCTGTATCTGATCAGCGACCTGCACACCGGCGCGATCAACCGCCCCAGCTACGTCATCCCCGCCGATAAGGACCGCTCCAAGACCGGCTGGGGCCTGTCTCAACGCTTCGCCGACGCCATCGGTCGTGATGTGAACGCCAAGCCGGGCCGGGACAACTCATCCTGGGGCGCCTCGCTGAACGCCAATCTGGCGCTGAAAGGCATGAGCCTGTCCAGCATCACCAGCTATGAAACCCTGGAGCGCAGCGAATACGGCGACTGGGATTCCAGCCCCTCGGTCGAGGCTGACACCTTCTTCGGCAGCGACGTGAATGTGCTGTCGCAGGAACTGCGCCTGGCCTCGGACAACGACAGTCCCCTGACCTGGGTGGCCGGTTTCTACTATTCGAAACAGGATCTCAACGAGCGTTATTTCTCGGACTTCATCGACATCTACAACACCTACGCCCAGGTCACCTACGACCAGAAGGTCGAGTCCTGGAGCCTGTTCGGTCAGGCCGAATACGCCTTCGCCGAGCGGTGGAAAGCCATTCTGGGTCTGCGCTACGAGGAGGAAACCCGCGAGCTGGAAGGCTTCGGCTCGGCCTTCGGCGGCGCCACCGCCCTGCCCCCGACCAGCGTCGACACCAAGATGACCCCGCTGACCGGCAAGGCGGCGCTGGAGTTCAAGCCCGCCGACAACGTCCTGCTCTACGGTTCGGCCAGCCGGGGCGCCAAATCGGGCGGCTTCACCACCTACAACACCGGCGACAGCAGCGGCATCGAACCCTTCGATCCGGAAATCCTGTGGGCCTATGAACTGGGCTTCAAGGCCGATCCGTCGCGCGCGGTCCAGATCAACGGCGCGGCTTATTACTACGACTACAACGGCCAGCAGGTGCTGTCGGCCGTCTGCGGCGCCAACGGCCCGGTCGGCCGCTTCACCAACGCCGATTCCAAGATCTACGGCGCAGAGCTCGAAGGCGTCTTCCGCCCTACAGCCGGTCTGCGGATCAGCCAGAACCTCAGCTACAAGAAGGGCGAATACACCGACTTCATCGACCTGGACATCGGCGCCTGCCAACGAACGCCGCGCGCCACCGTCTACATCGACAAGTCGGGCGAAAAGATCCCCTTCCCCGCGTGGTCCTACGGCGGATCGGTCAGCTACGACTGGGCCGTCAGCGGCTTCGCCGTCACCGCCGAGGCCAACTACAGCTACCGCGACGAATACCCATCCTGGCTAGGCGCCAAATATGATGTCGAGGCCTATTGGCTAGCCAACGCCAGCATCACCGTGGGGCCGGAAGACGCCGACTGGTCCGTCGCCTTCTGGGCCCGCAACCTGTTCGACGAAGAGTACGATCTGACGCGCAACTTCTTCACCAGCGCGGACATCGCCCAACCCGGTCGTCCCCGCACGATCGGCGCGCGACTGACGCTTCGTTACTGACCGTTCGATCCGCTCAGAAAACCGAGCACGGCGACATAATACGCATACTTATCAATACGCTAATCTCCACAACTAACAGTCTTCCCTTTCGCTGCGGTTCGGCCGCTACTGGCGAAAGACAGAGGATGACCGCATGACCGCTGCAAATGTCGGCAAGGCCGCCAACGACCTTGATCCCTTCTGGATGCCGTTCACGGCGAACCGCGCCTTCAAGGCGCAGCCCCGCCTGTTCGCCTCGGCCAAGGACATGCACTACTTCACGCCGGACGGCCGGGCGGTGCTGGACGGCACCGCCGGCCTGTGGTGCGTCAACGCCGGTCATGCCCGCCAGCCGATCGTCGAGGCGATCCAGCGCCAGGCCGAGATTCTGGACTACGCCCCGACCTTCCAGCTGGGCCACCCGCTGGCGTTCGAGCTGGCGTCGCGTCTGGGCATGCTGCTGCCCGGCGACCTGGACCATGTCTTCTTCACAGGATCCGGATCCGAGGCGGTCGACACCGCCCTGAAGATCGCCCTCGCCTATCAGTCAGCCAGGGGGTTCGAGAACCGCACCCGTCTGATCGGCCGCCAGAAGGGCTATCACGGGGTCGGCTTCGGCGGCATTTCCGTCGGCGGGCTGGAGAACAACAGGCGCGGCTTCCCCACCCTGCCCGGCGTCGACCACCTGTCGCACACGCTGAACCTGGACGAGGCCGCCTTCACGCGGGGCCAGCCGGTCTGGGGCCTGCATCTGGCCGATGAGCTGGAGGCTCTGATCGAGACCCACGGCGCTGAAACCATCGCCGCCGTCATCGTCGAGCCCATGTCCGGCTCGGCCGGGGTGATCGTGCCGCCGCTCGGTTATCTGGAGCGCCTGCGCGAGATCACGGCGCAACACGGCATCCTGCTGATCTTCGATGAGGTCATCACCGGCTTTGGCCGTCTGGGCGCCCTGACGGCGGCCGAGGCGCTGGGCGTCACGCCCGACCTGATGACCTGCGCCAAGGGGCTGACCAACGGCGCCGTGCCGATGGGGGCCGTCGGCGTCAGCAGCGCCGTCTATCAGGCGGTGGTCGAGGGCGCGGCGGGACCGGGCATCGAGTTCTTCCACGGCTACACCTATTCCGGCCACCCGCTGGCGGCGGCGGCGGGCCTGGCCACGCTGGACGTCTATGAGAGCGAAGGCCTGTTCCAGCGCGCGACCGAACTGACGCCTTACTGGCAGGACGCCGTCCACAGTATGAGGGGCCTCTCCCACGTCATCGACATCCGCGACCTGGGCCTGGTCGCAGGGATCGAGCTGGAACCCCGCCCCGGCGCGCCCGGCGCCCGCGCCACGGAAGTCTTCCACCGCGCCTTCGATGACGGAATCCTAGTACGAGTGACAGCAGATGTCATCGCGCTGTCGCCTCCTTTGATTATCAGCCGCGCCCAGATCGACGAGTTGATCGATCGCCTTTCCAGCATCATCAAAACCACACCTTAGAATACCATCGGTATTGAGGGGGACGATATGAACAAGTACATCTTGGCGTCTTCTGTCAGTTTACTGACAATCGCCGCCTTCTCCAGCGCCAACGCTCAGAGCGACACCAGGTCGGGGGACCAGGCCACGCGCGTCGACGAGATCATCGTCACCGCCCAGCGCCGCGAACAGGCCAGCCAGGACGTAGGCGTCTCGCTCAGCGTCATCGGCGGCGAACAGCTGGATGAAAAGGGCATCTCGGTCGTCAACGACCTGGAAAACGCCGTGCCCAACATGGAGGTCGACAGCCAGTTCGGCGGCGGCCAGCCCCAGTTCCGCATTCGCGGCATCGGCGCGCGCGAATACTCCTCGAACAACGCCTCGACCGTCGGCATCTACGTCGACGAAGTGGCCCACCCCTATACGGTGACGACGCAAGGCGCCCTGTTCGACATCGCCCGCATGGAAGTCCTGCGCGGCCCGCAGGGCACCCTGTACGGCCGCAACACCACCGGCGGCGCCGTCAACATCATCACCAACGCCCCGACCGCCGACTTCCGCGCCGGCTTCAACGCCGAGTACGGCACGTTCGACCGCTACAAGGTCGAGGGCTATGTCTCGGGCCAGATCGCGCCCAACCTGCTGGGCCGCCTGGCCGCCGTCACCGAACAGGGCGGCGCCTGGCAATACCACCGCGACACCGGTGAAAAGCTGGGCGATCTGAACAAGACCGCCGTGCGCGGCCGCCTGACCTGGGACGCCAGCGAGGACGTCACGGTCGATCTGGCCGCCACCTATTCGGTCGACAAGTCGGACGGGCGCGGCTTCCGCCTGCTGGGCCCCTACACCGTCTCGGGCGGCGCCGTGACCTATCCCAAGGACACCGCCTGGCGCATCACCGGCTGGGGCATCTCGCCGCAAATGGCCGCCGTGGCCGGGGTCGGCCTGAACGCCAAGCCGTTCCGCGACAACGACGGCTTCGACGTCAGCGCTCGCATCAAGGCCGACCTGGGCTGGGCCGATCTGACCTCGATCACCGCCTACCAGACCTTCTCGCGCAGCGAGTTCAATGACTGGGACAGCACCCGCTTCAACGAGTCGAACGTCTTCTTCTACAACGACATCGACGTCTTCGCTCAGGAACTGCGCCTGAGCTCCAACGGCGACGGGCCGCTCAGTTGGATGATCGGCGCCCACTATGCGGACGAGAGCATCGACGGCGGCTTCTACACCAACTTCCGGGGCAACCCGAACCTGATCAACACCGCCTATGGCCAGTCGGTGTCGGCCTTCGGCGTCTTCACCCACAACTCCTATCAGGTGAACGAGCGCCTGAACCTGATCGCCGGCCTGCGCTGGGAGACGGAAGAGCGGACCCTGGACAGCGGCGGCACGTCCGTCGCGCCAAACCCGCCGCCGCCGACCACCAGCTACGACACCGACCTGAACGAGGTCTCAGGCCGCCTGGGTCTGGAATACAAGCTGACGGACGACGCCCTGTTCTACGCCAGCGTGGCGCGCGGGGTGAAGTCGGGCGGTTTCACCACCTACAACGCCACCTCGGCGACCCCGTTCAAGCCGGAAATCGTCATCGCCTATGAGACCGGGATCAAGTCGGACCTGTTCGACCGCCGCCTGCGTCTGAACGGCGCCCTGTTCTACTACGACTACAAGGATCAGCAGGTTCAGGGCCTGGAGTACGACCGTTTGACCGGCCGCCTGGGCAAGATCACCAATGTGCCCAAGTCGCATATCTGGGGCGGCGAGATCGAGCTGACCTGGGTGCCGATCGACGGCCTGACCATCAGCCAGAACATCGGCTACAAGACCGGCGAGTATGATGAATACAACGCCATCGACGGCGCCAAGACCGACGCCGCCAACCCGCCGGACGGCCCCTGGGACATCATCATCACCAACGACCGCTCGGGCGAGCGCCTGTCCTTCCCCAAGATGAACTATGGCGGCTCGGTCGCCTATGACTGGGAGATGGCCGGGTGGGAGCTGCGCGCCGAGACCAACTACAACTATCGGGACGAGCTGTATTCGGTCAGCTCGTCGTCGATCATCGACGCCTACTGGCTGTGGAACGCCAACTTCAGCGTCGCCCCGACCGGCGCCAACTGGCGCGTGGGCCTGTGGGGCCGAAACCTCTTCAACACCTACTACGAAGAGACCCGCAACGGCTTCAACGGCTCGGCCCGCCCGACCACCTCGCCCAGCCAGGGCCGCACCTACGGCGTGCGCCTGTCGATGGACTTCTAAGTCTTCCTCCCGAGTGAGGCGGAGCGGTTTCGGCTGCTCCGCCTCCGCCTTCTCCTGATGGTATGATGGCTTATTCCGCTTCCCGTCTCGATCGCCGCGCCCTGTTGACGGGTCTGGTCGTCGCGCCCGCCGTGCTGAGTTTCGGCCGGGCGCAGGCGGGCGGCGCCTATCTGTTTCCGTTGGGGGTCGCCAGCGGCGATCCAGCCCCCGACGGCTTCGTCATCTGGACCCGGCTGGCGGCTGATCCGCTGGCCGCCGACGGCCTGGGCGGGCTCGACGCCGCCATTCCCGTGCGCTGGGAAGTCGCCGCCGACGACCAGTTCCGCCGCATCGTCGCCTCCGGCAGCGTGACCGCCTCCCCCGACGCCGCGCACAGCCTGCACGTCGAGGTCGCGGGCCTGACGCCGGGTCGTCCCTACTGGTATCGCTTCACCGCCCAGGGCCAGCAGAGCCCGACCGGCCGCGCCCTGACCACCCCCGTCCCGAACGCCCACGCCGACCGGCTGCGCCTCGCCGTCGCCTCCTGTTCGCACTGGGAGCGCGGCTATTTCAGCGCCTATGGCCACATGGCCGACGAACAGCCGGACCTGACCCTGTTCCTGGGCGACTACATCTATGAATACAGCCTGGGGCCGGACCGCGCCGACCAGGTGGTGCGTCCCTATAATCTGGAAGAGGCGACGTCGCTGGCGGGCTATCGCAACCGCTACGCCCTGCACCGCACCGATGCGAACCTGCAGCGCCTGCACGCCGTCGCCCCCTGCATCGCCGTCTGGGACGACCATGAGGTTCAGGACGACTATTCCGGCGTCTGGTCCAAGATTTCGGGCGTTGCGCCCAATGACTTCCTGCAACGCCGCGCCGCCGCCTATCAGGCCTTCTATGAGGCCATGCCGATCCGTCGCACGCGCCTGAGCGCCAGCCTCCAGATGCCGATCTATCGCCGCGTCCGCTACGGCCAGCTGGCCGAGTTCTTCATGCTGGACGGCCGCCAATACCGCTCGAAACAGCCGTGCAGCGCCGGCGACAACGGCGGCAAGGGCCAGATCGTCACCGATGCGACCTGCACCGATCGGCTGGACCCGTCGCGCACCTTCCTCGGCTTCGAGCAGGAGCGCTGGCTCTATGACGGCCTGGCCCGCGCCGATGCACGCTGGAACATCCTGGGCCAGAATCTGGTGATGGCGGGCCTGCGCCTGGCGCGCAGCCCGGCCGAGGAAAACCGCTACTGGACCGACACCTGGGACGGCTTCCCCGCCGCGCGCGACCGTCTGACCGGCGCCCTGTCGGAGCTGAAGCCGTCCAACCCCGTGGTCCTCAGCGGCGACTACCACTCCTTCTGGACCAATGACGTGAAACTGGACAGCCGCGACCCGTCGTCGGCCACCGTGGCGACCGAGTTCGTCGGCACCTCCATCACCTCGACCGGCCCCAGCTATGAGGGCCTGATGGCCGTCATGCCCAATAATCCGCAGGTGAAGTTCTTCGACAGCCGCCCGCGCGGCTATATGTCGATCGACGTGCGCCCCGATCGCATGGATACGCGCTATCAGGTCATCAGCGACGTGCGCGATCCGAAGGCCAGCCTGTCGACCCTGAAATCCTGGACCGTTGAATCGGGCCGCCCCGGCGCCGTCGCCGCATGATCCCTTCTACCCGGAGTTTTCCCATGACCACCTCGCGCCGCTCTTCTTCCCTCATCGTGATGAGCCTGGCTCTCGCGCTCGGCGGAGCGTTGAGCGGCTGCGCCGGGGCCGTGTCGACGCAGACGGCGGCGGCGGCGCCCGCGACCTTCTGGGAAGGCTTCCGCGATCATCCGCACGGCTATCTGACCGCCGAGAACACGCCCAACGCCGCCAACTTCCTGCCGCCTCCGCCTGCCGAAGGCTCCCTGCGCGAACAGGCCGACATCGCCGCCTATCGCGCCATGCGGTCGCTGGAAGGCTCCGAGCGCTGGGCCATCGCCCGCGCCGACAATGAGATCGAAACGCCCGGCGCCCCGCGCGCCTTCGACTGCGCGCTGGGCTTCAAGTTCGAACCCGAGAAGATGCCGACCCTAACCCTGCTGATGGGCAAGATGCTGGGCGATCTGGAGATGATCCAGACCCCGGCCAAGAAGGGCTATTTCCGCAAACGCCCCTTCGTGGTCGAGCCCCTGCCGACCTGCATCGCGCCCGAGACCTGGCTGGCGGCCAGCGGCTCCTATCCGTCGGGTCACTCGGCGCTCGGCTGGGCCTGGGGCCTGGTGCTGGCCGAACTGGCGCCCGACCGCGCCGACGCCATCCTGCGGCGTGGCCTGGCCTATGGCGAAAGCCGCGCGGTGTGCGGCGTCCACTACCCCAGCGACGTCGAGGCGGGCCGCATCGTCGGCGCCACCATCGTCACCCGGCTGAAAGCCGACCCGGCGTTCCAGGCGGACTTCGCCCGCGCCAAGGAAGAGTTCGACGCCGCCCGTGCCGCCGCGACGGAGGCGACCGCCGCCTGCCCCGCCTCCCTGTCGCGCCAGCCGTGGTGAGGCGCCATTCCGATGGCGTGACGCCGAATTCATGACGTAGGCTGACGAAGATCGGCCACGTCACACGAGGGGAGATCGAGACACAGTGACCAGGACAGGGGCGAACACGCACGGATCGCAGCGACCGCAGCAGGGGCTGGCGGCATGGCTTCTGCTCGCCCCCATGCTGCTGCTGACCCTGGCGCTGACCTTCGCCCTGCCCGCCGTCGCCCAAGCGCCCGCCGCCCGCGACCGTCTGGTTCTGGGCCTGCCGCTGGAGCCCCCCAACCTCGATCCGACCTCGGGCGCGGCGGCGGCGGTGGATGAAGTCGTCTACGCCAACGTCTTCGAGGGCCTGACCCGGCTGACGCAAAACGGCGCCGTCGCCCCGTCGCTGGCTCAGTCGTGGGAGGCGGCGCCCGACGGCCTGACCTGGACCTTCCACCTGCGGCGCGGCGTGACGTTTTCGGATGGCGCGCCGTTCAATGCCGCCGTCGCCAAATTCTCTCTCGACCGCATCACCGCCAAAGACTCGACCAACGCCCAGAAGGCCCTGTTCGAGCCGATCCGCAACGTCGAGGTCGTCGACCCGGCCACCCTGCGCATCCAACTGTCCCGGCCGATGGCGACACTGCCCTATGTCCTGGCCTGGGGCGACGCGGTGATGGTGTCGCCGAACAGCGCCGCGACCAACGCCGTCACGCCGGTCGGCACTGGCCCGTTCAAACTGCAAGGCTGGCAGCGCGGCAGCCAGCTGACCCTGATCCGCCGCGACGGCTACTGGGGCACGCCGCCGCGCCTGAACACCGTCGTCTTCCGCTTCATCAGCGATCCGACCGCCGCCTTCGCCGCCGTCAGCGCAGGCGACGTGGACGCCTTCCCCAACTATCCCGCGCCCGAGAACGTGGCCCAGTTCCAGCGTGACCCGCGCTTCCGCGTCGTCGTCGGCGCCTCGGAAGGCAAGGTCATTCTGGGCATCAACAACACCAAAGCGCCGTTCAACGACGTGCGGGTACGCCGCGCCCTGTCATACGCCATCGACCGCAACGCCCTGATCCAGGGGGCCATGTTCGGTTTCGGCCAGCCGATCGGCAGCCATTATTCGCGTCAGGCGCCGGGCTATGTCGACCTGACCGGCCTCTATCCCCACGATCCCGCCAAGGCGCGCGCCCTGTTGGCCGAGGCGGGCTATCCCAACGGCATCGACGTGACGCTTCGCCTGCCGCCCCGCCCCTACGCCCGGCGCAGCGGCGAGGTGCTGATCTCGCAACTGGCCGAAGCAGGCATCCGCGCCAAGATCGAGAATCTGGAGTGGGCCCAGTGGCTGGACCAGGTGTTCAAACGCCGCCAGTTCGACCTGACCATCGTCGAGCACGTCGAGCCGATGGACTACGACATCTACGGCCGCAAGGACTACTATTTCGGCTACGACAGCCCGGCCTTCGACGCCCTGCTAGCGCAGGTCAACGCCGCCCCGGACGAGCCGACGCGCAACCGCCTGCTGGGCGACCTGCAACGCAGCATCGCAGACGACGCGGTCAACGGCTTCCTGTTCCAGTCCTCGCGCATCGGCGTGTGGAAGGCGGAGGTCAACGGCCTGTGGATCAACGGCCCTATCGCCGCCAATGACGTGACCGGCGCCTACTGGACCGGCGCGGGCGCAGCCGGGGCGGCGAGCGCCGAACGCGCGGGCGGCGCCCTGCCCTGGGGCTGGATCAGCCTGATCGCGGGCGCGGCCCTGCTGGCCTTCGTCGCCTGGCGCTTCGGCGCAGCCTGGCTGCTGAAGAAGCTGGGCGGCCACGCCCTGACGCTCTTGGCCGCGACCATCGTCATCTTCCTGCTGCTGCAGGTCGTGCCGGGCGACCCGGCCAGCTATATGATGGGGCTGAACGCCAGCCCGGAAAGCATCGCCGCCCTGCGCCAGCAGATGGGTCTCGAAGGCTCCGGCCTTGAGCGTTATTTCGCCTGGCTCGGCGACCTGCTGACCGGCCAGTTCGGGACCAGCTACACCTATCAGGTGCCGGTCGGCGGTCTGATCGCCGAACGTCTGGCCGTGTCCGCGCCTCTGGCCCTGATGGCCACCGTCCTGTCGCTGATCGTCGCCCTGCCCATCGGCGTCACCGCAGCCAGCCGTCGGGGAACCGCAGTGGACACCGGGCTGATCGGCGTCACGCAGGTCGGCGTCGCCCTGCCCAACTTCTGGATCGCCATGCTGCTGATCCTGTTGTTCTCGGTGAACCTCGGCTGGTTCTCGGCGGGCGGCTTCCCCGGCTGGAGCGCCGGATTCTGGCCCGCCTTCAAGGCCCTGATCCTGCCCGCCGTGGCCCTCGCCGCGCCCCAAGCCGCCATTCTGGCCCGCGTCCTGCGCACCGCTCTGCTGGACACCATGAACGAGGACTATGTCCGCACCGCTCGCGCCAAGGGTTTGTCGGTCAATCAGGCCCTGTGGCGACACGCGCTCAGGAACGCCTGGATCCCGGTCCTGACTATCCTCGGCCTTCAGTTTCCCTTCCTCTTGGCAGGCGGCATCATCATCGAGAACGTCTTCTCCCTGCCCGGCCTCGGTCGACTGGTCTTCCAGGCCATCACCCAGCGCGACCTGATCGTGGTGCAAAGCGTGGTCGTGGTGCTGGTCTTCGCCGTGGTTCTGGTCAGCTTCCTGATCGACCTCGCCTATCTGTTCGCTGATCCGCGCCTGAGGGGACGCCGCGCATGACCGACGCCCCTGCCATCCCCGCCGCCAGGCCCCGCGTGCGCTGGCCCCTGTCCCTGATCGTCGGCGCCACGCTGACCGTCGTGGTGCTGGCGACCGCCCTGCTGGCCCTCGTCTGGACGCCCTATGACGTCGAGGCTGTGGACATCGCCGCCAAGCTGACCGCCCCTTCGGCCGCCCACTGGATGGGCACCGACCACTTCGGCCGCGACGTGCTGTCGATGATCATGGCGGGAGCGCAGAACTCTCTCGTCGTGGCCTTCGTCGCCGTCGGCATCGGCGTCGGCGTCGGCACGCCTCTGGGCCTGACCGCAGCGGCGCGCGGCGGCTGGATCGACGAACTGGTCATGCGCGGCAACGACCTGATCTTCGCCTTCCCCGCCCTGCTGCTGGCGGTGATGATCACCGCCGTCATGGGGCCGGGCGCGATCAACGCCGTCATCGCCATCGGCGTCTTCAACATCCCCGTCTTCACCCGCGTCGCCCGCGGCGCGGCGCAGGGGCTGTGGACCCGCGAATACGTCCTGGCCGCCCGCACGGCGGGCAAGTCGAAGGCCCTGATCTCGGTCCAGCACGTCCTGCCCAATCTGATGAGCCTGCTGGTCGTACAGGCCGCCATCCAGTTCGCCGTCGGCATCGTGGCCGAGGCCGGCCTGTCCTATGTCGGCCTGGGCGCCCAGCCGCCCGCGCCCAGCTGGGGCCGGATGCTGGCCGAGGCCCAGACCATGATCGGTTTCGCGCCGTGGCTGGCCATCATGCCGGGGCTGGCCATCTTCGTGACCGTGCTGGGCCTCAGCCTGACCGGCGACGGCCTGCGCGACCTGTTCGACCCGCGCGTGCGGCGGGAGCGTTGAGCATGACCGTCCTCGACATCCGCGACCTCAGCCTGTCGATCGGCGCTACCCCGATCCTGAAGAACGTGTCGCTGTCCGTGGCCCCCGGCGAAATCCTCGGCCTTGTCGGCGAAAGCGGCTCGGGCAAGTCCATGACCTCGCTGGCCGTGCTGGGCCTGACGCCGCCGCACGCGACCCTGACCGGCGAAATCCGCCTGAACGGCCAGCTCGTCTCGAATGCCCCCGACGCCGTGATGCAAAAGGTGCGCGGTCGCGACGTGGGCATCATCTTCCAGGAGCCGATGACGGCCCTGAACCCGGTCATGACCATCGGCGATCAGGTCGCCGAGACGGTGCGCCTGCACAAGAAAACCTCGCGCAAGGAGGCCCTCGCCGTCGCGCGTTCCGTGCTGGATCGCGTCGGCCTGCCCGCCGAACGCTTCCCTCTGACCCGCTATCCGCACGAGCTGTCAGGCGGCCAGAGACAGCGCGTGGCCATCGCCATCGCCATCGCCCTGACGCCCAAGCTGCTGATCGCGGATGAGGCGACGACGGCGCTGGACGTGACCACGCAGGCGCAGGTGCTGGACCTGCTGAAGCGGCTGGTGCGCGAGGACGGCATGGGGCTGATCCTCATCACCCACGACCTCGCCGTCGTGGCCGAAACCGCCGACCGGCTGGCGGTGATGAAGGACGGCGAACTGGTCGAGGAAGCGCCCGTCGACCGCATCCGCACCGGCATGACCCACCCCTATTCCCAGCGCCTGCTGGCCAACGCCACCCACGCCCCGACGCGCCGCAGCCGCCCGCAGGCCGACGCCGCCCCCGTGCTTCAGGTCGAGAATATCGTGCGCGAATACGGCGGCGCGCCCGTCCTGTTCGGCAAGTCGAAAGCCTTCCGCGCCGTCGATCAGGTCAGCCTGTCGATCCGGCCCGGCGAAAGCGTCGGTCTGGTCGGCGAAAGCGGCTGCGGCAAGTCCACCCTGCTGCGCGCCATCCTCGCGCTCGAAACGCCGCAGGGCGGCCGCGTCCGGGTCAAGGGCCGCGACATCACCGCCGCGCGCGGCGCCGCGCTGAAGGCCATCCGCCGCGACATTCAGGTGGTGTTCCAGGACCCCTACGGCAGCTTCGATCCGCGCTGGAAAGTCAGCGATCTGGTGGCCGAGAACTTCCACCTTTTGGACGTCAAACCCACCCCCGCCGAGGCCCGCCGCCGCGTCGATGAAATGCTGGAGCGCGTGGGCCTGAACAGCGCCGCCGCCGACCGCTATCCGCACGAGTTCTCGGGCGGCCAGCGCCAGCGCATCGCCATCGCCCGCGCCCTGATCACCGAGCCCTCGGTCATCTGTCTGGACGAGGCGGTGTCGGCCCTGGACGTCTCGGTCCGGGCGCAGGTGCTGGACCTGCTGGCCGACCTGTCGGACCGGCTGGGGCTGTCCTACCTCTTCGTCACCCACGACCTCAGCGTGGTGCGCACGGTGACGGATCGTCTGCTGGTCATGCAGGCCGGAAAGATCGTCGAACAGGGCGCGACCGCCGCCGTCTTCGCCGCGCCGTCGCACCCCTATACGCAGAAACTTCTGGCGGCGACGCCGGATCTGGTCCGCAATAAAGCTCTGGAAAAGGAAACCGCCGGATGAACCGCAGAACC
>DJDA01000133.1 GCA_002430835.1 Brevundimonas sp. UBA5936 | reverse complement strand
CGGCTTCGGCGGCGGCGGCGCCTCGGGGGGATGGTGATGCAGTTCACGAACGACGACCACGCAAGGGTGGCTCAGGCCATCGCCCAGGCCGAGGCGAACACCTCCGGCGAGATCTTCTGCGTCGTGGCGCGGCAGGTGTCGTCCTATCGCGACGTCAGCCTGGGCTGGGCGGCCGCCGCGGCCCTGTTGCTGCCGCTGGGTCTGATCCCGTTCGGCTTCAACGGCGACTGGCTGACCTTCGGCGGCGGATGGGAGATCGCCCACGCCCCCGCCGCCTCGGCCGAAATCGGGCGCGCCCTGGCGGCCTATGGACTGGTGCAGGCCGGCGTCTTCGTGGCCGTCTTCCTGCTGTCGCTGATCCCGGTCATGCGGCGACTTCTGACGCCCGCCGCCCTGCGCCGCACGCGCGTTCGCCGCGCCGCCATGCAGCAGTTCCTGGCGCACGGCCTGCACGTCACCGAGGCGCGCACCGGCGTCCTGATCTTCGCCGCCCTGGCCGATCATCAGGTCGAGGTGGTGGCCGACGAGGGCATCCATTCCTGCGTCAGCCCCGAAGTCTGGGCCGACGCCGTGGCCGCCCTGACCGGCGCCCTGCGGCGTGACCAGCCGGTCGAGGGCTTCGAAAAGGCCATCGCCCTGTGCGGTCAGGTTCTGACGGAACGCTTTCCGCCCAAGCCCGCTGATGAAAACGAGATCCCCGACAAGCTGGTTGTCATCTAGTCCGGTTATCAGGATCGCTATCGGGGCCTCGCGACCGCCGCATTGAGGCGCGACAGTCGCTGCGATCGCGGGCAAGGAATTCATGCCGAGACTTCTGACCTACAACGTCCATCGCTGCGTCGGCGTCGACCGCAAGCTGGACGTGAACCGCATCGCCGACGTCATCGCCGAGCATGAGCCGGATGTCGTCTGCCTGCAGGAGCTGGACGTCGGCCGCGCGCGCACCGGCTGGGTCGATCAGGCTGACTCCATCGCCCAGCGCCTGGCCATGAGCGTGCAGTTCCATCCCGCCATGAAGGTCGAGGCCGAGCTTTACGGCGACGCCATCCTGACCCACCGGCCCGAGCGGCTAGTGCGCGCCGCCGCCCTGCCCACCCTGCCCGGCCTCAAGGGATTGGAGCCGCGCGGCGCCCTGTGGTCAGCGGTCGACTTCGACGGCGTGGTCGTCAACATCATGAACACCCACCTGGGCCTGGTCCCGCGCGAGCAGCGGCTTCAGGTCGCGGCCCTGATTGGCCGGGACTGGCTGGGTGATCCGATGTGCGACGGGCCGACCATCCTGACCGGCGACTTCAACGCCACCTCCATCACCCGCCCCTACCAAGCCCTGACCCGGCGGCTGGACGACGCCCAGCGGCGGCTGGGGCTGAAGCCCTCGATCAAGACCTTTCCGTCTACCTTCCCCGCCATCCGCATCGACCACTGCTTCGTCAGCCGAGAAATCCGCGTGACCGGCGCCCACACGCCGTCATCGCCTCTGGCGCGAGCCGCTTCGGACCACCTGCCGCTGATCATCGACTTCGAGATCGATCAGCCCAAGGGTCAGCCCGGCGCCTGACCGCCCTCTGACCTGGGCCGGGTGCGGTGCGAGCGGTTCAGCCGCTTCCAGGGCCGCCAGGCGTCGGTGGCTGACACCGGATCGCCGAACTGCCACTCGGCGAACATTCGCTCGACCCGCGTCGGCTCGGTCGCGCCCAGCGGCTTCATACGCTCATGGCCGAAGGTCTGAATCGCCTGCCCGACTGAACCCAGCAGGGTCTCAGCCTCGGCGAAAGCTTCGCCTGACACGCCGATGAAATGACCGAGCGAGTGACGGCGGAAACGCTGGATCACCTCGCGCTGTTCTTCCGTCTCAGCCTCGACCGAGACGTCGCACTCCGTATCCAACCCCATCGAACGATTGTTCAGATTGCTGGACCCGATCCTCAGCAGCTTGTCGTCGACGATGGTCATCTTGGCGTGGACGATGATCCGCTCACCCTCGTCCGTCACCGGATAGAAGGCGGTGAAGCGATCGTGACGGTCCGCCTGCTCCAGTCGGTAGAGCACTTCGGCGCGCGCGGTATCCATGGTCAGCCCGTCAAACCAGCTGGGGCTGCGGCCAGTCGAGACCAGCACCACCTCCGGCCCGTCCGGCTCGGCCAGGCGCTCGGCCAGAGCCGCCGCCAGCAAGGGCGAGGTGAAGTACTGGTTCTCCATATAGATCAGCGAGCGCGCCCGCCGGATGGCCTCCAGATGCAGGGCCTCGTTCTCGCGCACCTCGGGACGGCCGCGCACCTGCGGCTCGGTGCGAGAGATTCCGACCGACACCTGCGTCAGCGCGGGCGTCACGCGCTCCGGCCATGAATCCGCGCATTGAGCCATGATCGGCGCGATCACCTCGCCCGTCGCGCGCCTCCACCGCTCGCGCGCCAGTTCGCCCAGAGCCTGCGCCGCCGGGCCGTCCATGACGCACATGACCTCGTGCCTCGGCGCCGGGATGACGCCGGTCGGCTCGCATCGACGCGGGTCGCCCGAGAAATGCTCTTCGGTGTCCCAGCGGTCGGTCGAGATGTCGCCGCCGCCGCAGAAGGCGATCTGGTTGTCGATCACCACCACCTTCTGATGGTGGCAGGCGCCCAGGATCCCCGGCCCATCCAGCCGGAACTCGACGATGCGGCGCCGGAACCAGCGCTGCGCCTTGTGTGGATAGAAGCCCTGCGACGCCGCGATCAGCAGCGGCGAACGCCAGATCA
Organism: Brevundimonas sp. UBA5936; assembly: GCA_002430835.1. GTDB lineage: Bacteria > Pseudomonadota > Alphaproteobacteria > Caulobacterales > Caulobacteraceae > Brevundimonas. The sequence goes on along the minus strand of DJDA01000133.1, from coordinate 3,480 downwards.
GCAAACGCACGTCCAGGTCAGGCTTGTGACGCACCAGAGCCTTCAGCTGATGCCCGATCTCGGCGCGCCGGTCGTTCAGCGGTCCCTCGGGGTCCAGGCGCGTGCGCGGATCGAACTGCCAGCCGAGAATCAGGATGGAGCGCTCGGCCTTGTGCAGCGCCGACGCCAGGGCGTCGAAATAGGCCTTGTTCTCCATCAAGGGAGCGAACCGATGCGCCTTTGCGGACCGCCACGCTCCGGTGGCCGTCTCCAGCAGGCTGCCCTCATAGAACTGGTCTGCTCGCATACCCCAGCAATGGCTGATTCGCGTGACGGCCGGATGGGCCTCCTGATCTCACTCAGACGCCGATGAGGTCGGATCGTTCCATTTTCGCATCAGTCGGGTCAATGGCGCCGCTTCATCTGTTCGCCGCATTGTCGCCCGAAGATGTTTCTGGCATACTGCAATTATGCAAGCTCTGATCGAGATGCTGGCCGGTTTGATCGCCCTGCTCGCCGCAGTGGCGTTGTCGCAATTCGGCGTCGATATGAAAGCGCCGCAAAAGCCGGATCGCGAGATTCAACGGGTGCAGGATTGCGGCGACACCAAGCCCGCCGCCACGGTCCATGTGACCGCTCCGTCGTCGTGCTGATCCACAGATCACGCTGATCCGCGTCGGCAAACGGCGATCTAATCCGCGCTCGAGCCTTTTCGCCTTACGATCCAGCCGTTAGGGTCCGTGCCTTGCGCCCTTCGCCGCCTTCGCTGGCGATCAGTGATCGAGACCGACGCCCATGAAATCCCGCCATCGGCCGCCGCTCAACCTGACCGACTCCGAACCCGCCTCTCCAGAGACGGAGCCCTCGGTCACGTCCGAAGCGACCGATGCCCTCGACGAAGCGACGCCTGAAGCCGGTCTGGAGCCGCTGCCCGACGCGCCGCAACGCCCCATGTCCGAACGTCAGCGCCGCCGCCTGGCCGAACAACAGGCCTTGGCCGAGGAACGCGCGGCCGAGGCCGAAAAGGCCGCGCGCGCCCTGTCGCCTTTCGCTGAATCCGCTGACGCTCCGCCTGCCACCGTCACGCCCGCTTCGCCCCCGGCCAAGACGTCCAGCAAGCGCAAGGGCAAGACGGCGACGTCCAACGGCGCGGCCAACGCCTATCTGATCGCCGGCCTGGCCTCCGCCCTGTGGGTCGGCGGCCTCGCATCCTGGTTCGCCTATGAACTGGGTTCGGGGATGATGGAGATCGATCCGCTGCGCCTGGCGGTCTACGCCCTGATCCTGCTGGCGCCGGTCGGCCTGTCCATCCTGCTGGCCCATGCCGTGCGCCAGGGCGCGGGCCTGGCCCAGGAGACGAAGCGCGCGCGTGAAATGGCTGACGCCCTGGTCGGACCGACGGCTCTGGCCGCCAATCAGGCTGGGCATGTGCTGAACACCCTGCGTGAAGACATCGATCGCGCCGCGCAATCGGCCGAACGCGCCCGCGACGACCTGGCGTCGCTGCGCGAGGCCCTGACCAAGGAATCCAACCTGCTCAACGAGGCCGCCGAACTGGCCGGGGGCACGGCGCGCCGTCTCGCCGAACAACTGTCGCACGAACGCGAGCAGATGGGCGTCCTGGGCGGCAAGCTGGAAGGCCAGGCTTCGGCGGTTGTCGAAACGGTCGAGCGTCAGTCGCGCATGGTGGCCGACGCCTCCGACCTGGCCCAGACCCAGTTGCGTGAGGCCGAGGCCGCCCTGGCCGCCCGCGCCGCCGACCTGGCCGCCGCCGCCAACGAAGCCCAGGAAGCCGCCCGCGCCGCCTCTGACGATCTGGCCCGCCAGACCCTGCGGCTGGAGACCGCCGGCTCCGGCGTCGCCGAACAGATTCAATCCGTCGAGGAGGGCCTAGGCCAGCAACGCGCCGCCCTGGTCACGGCCGCCTACGCCCTGCGCACCGATCAGGAAGACTTCTCGGCTCAGATCGAGAGCCAGCGCGCCCAGCTTCTGGATCATCTGTCGCAGACTCGCACCGCCGCCGACGACATCAATCTACGTGGAGACGAAGCCGCCGCCGCCATCAAGGCCCAGGTCGAGGCCGTGGTCGACCAGTTCAAGGCCCTGGTGGAGATGTCCCAGCGCGAGGCTGACGGCTTCGACCACGCCACCAAGCTGTCGCTGGACCGCTTTGAAAGCCTGGCCGCCGAATCCCGCGACCTGCTGGTCGAGGAGACGCGCCGCTCGCTGGAGGCGCTTCAGGCCACGGCCGACGAACAACGCGCCGCCGCTCAGGCCGCGATCGAACAGGCCCAGATTCGCGCCGACCGCCTGGGCGAATCCCTGTTCGACGCTGCCCAGAAGGCGGATGAAGCCGCCGAGGCCCGCATCGATGGCGCCCGCCGCATCGTCGCCCAGACGGCCGACATGGTGGACCTGACCGGCCAGAAACTGGTCGACAGCCTGCAGACCACCCTGGTTCAGGTCACGGACGCCCTGACCTCGGTCGAACAGGCCGTCGCCGAGATGGACCAGCGCGCCGCCCGCCTGCCCGAGGAAGCCCGCGCCCGCGTTGAATCCGTGCGCCTCAGCGTCGAGGAAGGTCTGAGCGCCCTGACCGCCGCCTCGCGCAAGGCGGCCCAGGACACCGAGGCGCTAGACGCCGGGTTTCAGGATCGCGTGCGTCGCAACTATGAAATGCTGACCGAGGCTGTGCGTCTGATGGGCGCCGTCTCCGCCGAGGGCGGCCAGCCGCGCCGCCGCCCGACCGTCCCCGCTCCGCGCGAAGTCGAACCGGCGCCCGAGCCCAAGCGGCCGGTTTCTGCGCCCGGTCTCGCGTCCGGCCTGGCTTCGGGTCTTGGCCTGCGGGGTCGAATGCGCCCTGAGCACCCGGTCGAATCCGAGATCGAGCCTATCCCTACGGCTCCGGCCCAGGCCTCACCCCAAACGCCTGAGACGCCCCGCGCCGAACCGACGCGGATCGGCGACGCCCTCAGTTGGCGCGATCTGGTCCAGCCGGAACCGGCGCCGGCCGAGCCTGCCGCCCCGTTGGAGCTGAACGCCGCCATCGGCACGCCCGAAGAGATCGACGCCCTGGCCGGGCGAGTCACCTCGGCCATCCGGCGCATGGGCGTGGATCCCAACGCCCTGCTGCCCCGCCCCCGTGTGGAGGAGGCCGCGCAGGCCTTCGCCGGTCACGACCCGGCGCGGGCGCGCCAGATCGTCCGCCGCGTGGCGCCGGCCGCCGTCCGCAGCGTCTCTTGCCGGGTGCTGAGCGACGCCGCCCTGCGCGCCGACGCCGAGGCCTATGTCCGCGCCTTCGCCCATGGGCTGAAGCTTCAGGCGGAACGCGGCGACGCCGAGGATGTGCAGATGCGGCTGGCGACCGACGAGGGCCGCGCCTTCATGCTGCTGGACGCCGCCGTAGGCGACCTGAGCTGACCGTCTCGCCTTTCCATCACGTCATCGCGGCGCCGGTCAGGCTTGACCTGGCGCCGCATTTCAAAGCACCGTTCATGCTGC
>DJDA01000111.1 GCA_002430835.1 Brevundimonas sp. UBA5936 | reverse complement strand
CCAGCGCCTCCTGCGGCGCGCCCATCAGACCGCCGGCGTCGTTCAGCCAGGTCTCTGCGTCCGTCAGATCGCGGCCATAGGCTGACAGGGTGTGAGGCGAGGCGTCGCGCTCCACCGCCATCATCTCCAGAAAGGCTTCGATCTGCGGGGTCATGCGGGCGTCAGGTCATCGCTTCTGGGTGTGGAGCCGGGCGGCGTCTGGTGTAGAGGGTGTACGGACCATGCCTTCCGACGCCTCGCCTGATTCCTTCCCGTTGTCTTCGGTCCGCACCATAGCCTTGGTGGGGCTGATGGGCGTCGGAAAATCGACCGTGGGGCGGCGCCTGGCGGCCCGATTGGGCTTGCCGTTCGCTGACGGCGATCATGTGATCGAGGAAGCGGCGGGCATGACCGTCAGCGAAATCTTCGCCACGCGCGGCGAGGTCGAGTTCCGGGCAGGCGAAGCGCGGGTGATGAAGCGCCTGCTGGAAGGGCCGCCGATCGTGCTGGCGACCGGGGGCGGGGCGGTGCTCAACCCCGACACCCGCGCCCTGATGAAGCAGCACGCCGTCAGCGTCTGGATGCGCGCGGACCTGAAGGTCATCGCCGAGCGGGTAGGACGACGCGACACCCGGCCGCTGTTGCGCAATCGCGATCCTCTGACGGCCCTCAACGACCTGGCCAAGGCGCGCTATCCCATCTACGGCGAGGCCGATCTGACGGTCGATGTGGGCGGCGGATCGCATGCCCAGGCCGTCGAGGCCATCCTGAAACAATTGCGCCGGTTCGGACGGCAGGAGACCCAGTCATGACCACGACGATCCCGGTCGCGGGCGGCGCCTTCGCCCCCTATGAGGTCGTCGTCGGGCGGGGGCTGCTGAAGACGGCGGGAGCCGAGGTCGTCGCGTTGAAGCCCACGCGCGCCTTCATCGTCAGCGATGAGACGGTGGCGGCGATCCACGGCGAGACGGTGCGCGCCTCTCTGGCGGTGGCGGGCTTGGCGACGGGTATCGTCACCGTTCCGGCGGGCGAGGCGTCCAAGTCTTTCGAGCAGCTTGAGGCGGTGCTGGACCGATTGCTGGCCGAAGGGCTGGATCGCAAGAGCGTGGTCGTCGCCCTGGGCGGCGGCGTGGTGGGCGACCTGGCCGGCCTGGCGGCGGCCCTGTTCATGCGCGGCGTGGATTTCGTGCAGGTTCCGACCACTCTGCTGGCTCAGGTGGATTCCTCGGTCGGCGGCAAGACGGCGATCGACACACCGCGCGGCAAGAACCTGATTGGCGCCTTCCATCAGCCGCGCCGGGTGCTGGCGGACATCGAGGCCCTGGCCACCCTGCCGGTGCGCCAGGTGCGTTCGGGCTGGGCCGAGGTGCTTAAGCACGGGTTGATCTGCGACGCGGCCTTCTTCGACTGGCTGGGCGGCGAGGGGGCAGCGGGCGCCAAGGGCGACCCTGACGCGCTGGAGCGGGCGGTGATCCGCTCGGTCGAGATCAAGGCTCAGATCGTCGGCGAGGATGAGAAGGAGGCGGGCCGTCGCGCCCTGCTGAACCTGGGCCACACCTTCGGTCACGCCCTGGAGGCTGAGCTGGCGTTTGACGAGACCCTGACCCACGGCGAGGCGGTGGCGCTGGGTTGCGCCATGGCCTTCCGCTATTCGGCGCGGCAGGGGCTTTGCCCGGCGGTCGAGGCCGAGCGGGCCGAGGCGGGCATCCGCGCGGCGGGCCTGCCGACGCGACTTTCGGATGTGGCCCACGCCTTCGCGGCCGACGCCCTGATCGCGCGCATGGCGGGGGACAAGAAGGCCGAGGGCGGACGCCTGACCCTGATCCTGGCGCGGGCCGTCGGCGACGCCTTCACCGACAAGGACGTGGACGCCGAGGCGGTGCGCGCCTTCCTGATCGAGGAAGGCGCGGCGTGAAACTGTCGCCCGTCGTCCTTGAAGACGCCTTCGTCCGGCTGGAGCCGTTCACCGAGGCGCTGAAGGATGAAGTTCGGGCGGCGCTGGACTGCGACCCGGACGCCTGGAACGGCATGGTCGCGGCCGCCTATGGCGCGCACTTCGACGGCTGGTGGGACGCGGCGCTGAAGGCGATGGCGGCGGGGTCTCGCATCGCCTATGCCGTGCGGCGCAGGGACGGCGCCGTGGTCGGCACGACCAGCCTCTATGAGATCAAGCCCGAGCATCGGCGCTGCGAGATCGGTTCGACCTTCTATCGACCCGAGGCGCGGGGCGGGGCGATCAACCCGGCGTGCAAGCGTTTGTTGCTGGACTACGCCTTTTCGAACGGGGCGATCCGGGTCGAGATCATCACCGACGCCCTGAACGCCGCCAGCCAGGCGGCCATCCGCAAGCTGGGCGCGACCTTTGAAGGCGTGCTGCGCAAGCACAAGACGACCTGGACCGGGCGGGCGCGGGATACGGCGCAGTTCGCCATTCTGGACGAGGACTGGCCCGACGTGCGGCGACGGCTAGACGAACGGTTGGCGGCGCTCGCCTAGTCGACGGCCCGGCATTCGGTGGGTTCGCGGTCGGCGGCGGTCCATGTCGCCATGACGCCCTTGCCGCGCAGCTCATAGCCGGAGGCGCGATACCAGATGCCGTCGGCGGCGCGTTCCTGGAACAGATCCACCGCCTCGCCGCTGGAGTTGCGCACGGTGGCCATCTGGCGGGGGTTGTCGAAGTCGACCGACAGACGTTCGGAGTTGTTGCACAGGTAGACGGCGTGGACGACGCGGTTCAGGGCGCGGTCCTGAAGCTCGGCGCCGGTGCGGCGGCGCGCGGTCTGGGCTTCGACGGCGCGTTCGCGCACGGCGTCGCCGTCGGTCGGGGCCTCGCGCGGCTCCTGACCGCAGGCGGACAACAGCACCAGGACGGAGACGATGGTCGGCCAGAGGATACGGGTCGGCAAGAGGAGCCTCTCAAGGTCAAGCTTGGAAACTCAACGCCCGGCGTCGCTCAGCGTTCCTGATCGTGATTTCCGGCGTGAGCGGAAGAAGCTGCGCAGCATTTCAGCGGCCGGATCAGCCATGACGCCGCTCTCGGTCCGGGGCCGCCAGTGACAGGTCGGCTGGTCGAAGAAACGCCCGCCGTGGATCACGGCGCCGCCCTTGGGATCGTCCGCGCCCCAAACCACGCGGCCGATGCGGGCGTGGCTGATGGCGCCCGCGCACATGGCGCAAGGCTCAAGGGTGACGTAGAGAGTCAGGTCCGTAAGGCGATAATTCTGCAACTTCGCCGCCGCATCGCGCAGGGCGACGATCTCGGCATGGGCGGTCGGATCATGGGCCGTGATGGGCCCGTTTTGCCCGCGCCCAAGCACTTCGCCGGTGTTTTCGTCCACGATCAAGGCCCCGACCGGCACCTCGCCGGCCTCAGCCGCCGCTTGCGCCAGATCGAGCGCCATGCTCATGAACCGCTCATCATGGATCGCCATCCCAAAGACAACGACAAGAAGCCCCGTTCCCGTCAAGACGACGGCGCGCGCGGTCCCCGCAATTTCGCCGATAAAGGCCCGCGAAAGCCCTTCGACAAGGACGGAAAGCCGGGCGGCAAGCCTCGCGACCGCGCCGGGGGCAAGTCGAGCGACAAGTCCGCGCCCGAGGCCAAGGGCCCCGAACGCACCGAACGAATCGCCAAGGCTATGGCCCGCGCGGGCATCGCCTCGCGTCGTGAGGTCGAACGGCTGATCGGTCTGGGCAAGGTGGCGGTGAACGGCCGCATCCTGGCCACGCCCGCCGTACTGGTGACGCGCGACGACAAGATCACCGTCGACGGCAAGCCGATCGGCGCGGCCCAGGCGACGCGCGTTTGGCGCTATCATAAGCCCGCAGGCCTGATCACCAGCCACAACGATCCGGCGGGCCGCCCGACCGTGTTCGACGCCCTGCCCAGCGGCCTTCCGCGCGTGATTTCGGTCGGCCGCCTCGATCTGGCGACCGAAGGCCTGCTGCTGCTGACCAACGACGGCGAACTCAGCCGGGCGCTGGAACTGCCGGACACGGCCCTGGTGCGCCAGTATCGCGCCCGTGCGCGCGGCCGCATCACCCAGGAGCAGTTGGACAAGCTGAAGGACGGCGTGGTCGTCGACGGCGTGCGCTACGGCCCCGTGGAAGCCACCATCGACAAGGCCAAGGAAAAGACTGAGGGTGAAAAGTCGTCGGCCAACCTGTGGCTCAGCGTCTCGATCACCGAGGGCAAGAACCGCGAAGTCCGCAAGGTGCTGGAGAGCATCGGCCTGACGGTCAACCGCCTGATCCGCCTGGCCTATGGTCCGTTCCAACTCGGCACCTTGCCGGTCGGATCGGTTGAGGAAGTCGGCCCGCGCGTGATCCGCGAGATGCTGGCCGAGCATATCCGTCCCGAGAACCTGCCGACCGGCAACACGGTCGCGACGCCGGCGCCTATTCCGGGGCGTCGCGCCAACACGCCGATCGTGCGCGGCAAGTCCGGCTCGGCCATGTCGGACCCCTCGCGCAAGCCCAGCCGCGTGCGCGCCGCCGAAACGGCCGCCGAGGAAGGCGCTGAGTTCGGCAAGCCCGCTCGCAAGGAGGGCTGGGCCAAGGCCAAGCCGAAGTTCGAGCACAAGAAGACCTTCAAGCCGCGCGCCCGTCCGGGCGATGACGAAGGGACGGAAGGCGGCGATCGTCCGCGCCGTCCGTTCACGCCGCGCGAACCGCGCGCCGACCAGTTCATCGACGACCGCCGCGGTCCGCCCAAGGGCGGCCGTCCCGGCGGAAAGCCCGGCGGCAAGCCGTTCGGTCGTCCCGGTGGAGCCGGTGGGCGTCCCGATGCGCGTTCGGACTCTCGTTCGGGCGACCGACCAGGCGGTCCTCGCGGCGGCGGCAAACCTTTCGGCGGCAAGCCTTCGGGCGGTGCAGGCGGTCGTGGCGGCCCGCGCGGACGCGGCTGACTATTGAGCAGAGGCGCAAGGCATGGCGGACGTTGAAACCCAGTTGAACGGCCGCTGCCTGTGCGGGGCGGTGCGCTTCACCGCCACGCCCAAGGGCGGAATGCACGCCTGCCATTGCGAACGGTGCCGCCGGACTTCGGGCGGGGTGTCGCTCAGCGTCGACTGCGGCGACACTGTCGAGGTCGAGGGGCCGCTGTCGACCTATGACTCGTCCGATTGGGCCGTGCGGCAGTTCTGTTCGGCCTGCGGCTCCAACCTGTTCTGGCGATTGAAGGCGGGCGGCATGGTCATGGTCTCGGTCCAAGCGTTCGACGATCCGTCGGTCTTCGCCTTCGACAGCGAGATCTATATCGACGCCAAGCCTAGCAACTACGCCTTCGCCGGCGATCGCTCCCGCATGACCGGCGCCGAGGTCGAGGCGCTTTACGCGGAGGGCTGAGCGCGTCGGGCGCGCACGATCCGCTCGACGACGATCAACACCACGACCAGGGCGACGGCTTCATAGGCAAGCGCCGATAGCGGCGTGGGCTCCGTGGAAACCGCTTCCGTGGTCAGCGGTTCGCCCAGCAGGGCGATGGCGAGGTTTCCGGCCCAGTGGGCGCCGATGGCGAACTCGATCCCGCCAAGGCGCAAGGCCGCCCAGGTCCAGATCAGGCCTGACAGGGCGCGCGCGACGAAGGCCACAGGATCGGGGTCCAGGTGAATGGCGGAAAACACGACGGCGTTGAACAGGCATAGGATGATCAGGCTGCCTGTGAATCCGCCCGTCACCCGGAGCAGGACGCCGCGAAAGACGACCTCTTCGGCGGCGGCTGCGGCGAACAGGCCGAGGGTCGCGGCGGCGACGTAGAACAGGCGGCTTTCGATCGAATAGGCGGGATTCACGATCGGCGCCGGACCCGTGGGGTCGATCAGGTTGTAGATCAGAACGCTGGCGCTACCCACGACGGCCATGACGATGAACCCGAGCCACAGCTGGCGTCGGGCGAAGGGGCGGCCGGGCCACAGGAAGGCCGTCGTCGGCGCGCCATAGGCTATCTTGGCGCTGAGCAGCACGGCGCCCGCCAACAAACCGAGGAAGGCGCCGAGGCCCAGCACGGATACGATTTCGCCATACAGACGGTTCGGTCCTTCCGGCACAGGGTCAAAGACGCCGGCCCGAACAAGGCCCATCGCTTCGATGGCGATCATCGCCAGGGCGATGACGATGGAGGCGGCGATCATCAGTACGAACGACAGGGCGATGAAGCCCGCGAGCCGCTTCCACCGCGCCGCGGGCCGAGCGCCGACGATCAGCGGACTGTTACGCGCTTCTTCAATTGCAACGAGAAATGGCGAGAGGCGGGAGCCTGAGAATCCGGCGTTCGACATGGGGCGACCGTTGCATTGCGCGCGTGGTCGGTCCAGAGGCGGGGTCATGAGAATCGTCGCTGGACAATATCGCGGTCGGGCCATCGTCACGCCCGAGGGACAGAACACGCGGCCGACGTCGGATCGGGCGCGTCAGGCGATCTTCAACGTGCTGGAGCATGCGCCGTGGGCCGAAGGCCTGCATGAGGCGCGGGTGATCGATCTGTACGCCGGTTCGGGCGCGCTGGGGTTCGAGGCGCTGTCGCGCGGGGCGGCCTTTTGCCTGTTTGTGGATACGGACGACGGCGCGCGCGGCGCGATCCGCGAGAACATGGACGCCTATGGCCTGTTCGGACGGTGCCGTGTGCATCGGCGCAGCGCGACCGATCTGGGGCCGCGCCCCGGTTCGGCGGGCGAGGCCTTCACCCTGGCGTTTCTGGACCCGCCCTACGCCAAGGGGCTGGGAGAGCAGACGCTGGCGCGGTTGCTGGAGGGCGGCTGGCTGGCGCCGGGCGCCATTGTGGTGTTCGAGCGCGGCTCGGACGAGCCCGAGATCGACACCCCCGGCTATGAGCGATTGGACGCGCGCGACTACGGCGCCGCGCGCGTCCTGTTCCTCAGGGCGTCAGAAGCTTCGACCTGAGGTCCGGTTGTCGGCCCGGCTGCGCAGGCGGCTGAGGCCGTCGCGGTTGACGACATAGGGGCCACCGTTGCGGGACTTGATGACGCCCTTGCGCTTCAGGCTGCGCCATTGATCGAGGTTACAGCCGTCCAGCACCCAGCCTTCGCGGGTGAAGCAGCGGGCGGCCAGGATGCGGCCCTGTTCGTCGCGTTCCAGCAGGATGCGACCGCCCTGGGCGAGGGCGTGGAGCGTGCGTTGCTCCGCACGTGACAGGTTCATGGGATTGAGATTTCCAAGGCATGAGAAGACACGCGCCCGGCGCAACGGGGCGCGGGGCGGGCTCAGGAGGCCTCGGGACGATCAGCGTCCAGGCCTATGCCGTGGCTACAATCTCAAACATGGTTCCATCCCATTGGGGGAAGGCGCGGCTTATAGCGCGAGGTGTGGTCGGCGGCTAGGCGCTTCAACCTCTGCGGCGCTGAAGCTCGGAGGCCAGGGCGCGGGCGCCGGCCGTGACGTCGGCCCAGGTGACGTCGAAGCCGTCGTCCTCGCCGAAATAGGGATCGGCCACGGCCTGACCGGCGCGGCCCTCGACGTGATCCAGCAACAGGGACAGTTCGGCCGTGGCGTCGGGCGGGGCGAGGCGGCGCAGGTTGGCCAGATTATCGTGATCCATCGCCACCAGATGGGTGAAGCGGCGGTAGTCGGCGGGCTTCACCTGACGGCCGCGCAGGGCCGAGATGTCGACGCCGTTTTTCAACGCGACCGCCTGCGCCCGCGGATCAGGCGGAGAGTCGACGTGCCAGCCGCCTGTGCCTGCGGAATCGGCGACCACATCCAGCTTCAGGCGGCGCGCCTCTTCACGGAAGGCCGCTTCAGCCAGCGGCGAGCGACAGATGTTGCCGAGGCAAACGAAGAGGACGGAAGGAGTCATGCCCTCAGGTAGCGAAGCGGTAGGGTGACGAAAAGATCATCGCCGTCCGAACAGCTTCTCTAGATCGTGCAGCTTCAGCTCCACATAGGTCGGACGGCCGTGGTTGCACTGGCCGGAGTGGGGCGTGGCCTCCATCTGGCGCAGCAGGGCGTTCATTTCGGGCGCCGACAGGACGCGGCCCGAGCGCACCGAGCCGTGGCAGGCCATCGTGCCGCAAACCTCGGCCATCCGCTCCTTCAGCGACAGGGCGGCGCCGTGTTCGGACAGGTCGTCGGCGATGTCGCGGATCAGGCCCTGAACGTCGGTGTCGCCCAGCAGGGCCGGGGTTTCGCGCACCAGCACCGCGCCCGCGCCGAACGCTTCGACGATCAGGCCCATCTCGGCTAGTTCCTCGGCCTTGGCGGCGACACGCTCGGCCTCGGCGGGGTCCAGTTCGACGACTTCGGGCGTCAGCAGGGCCTGACGGGTGACGGCGCCGTCGGCCATCTGGGCCTTCATCCGCTCATAGACGAGGCGTTCGTGGGCGGCGTGCTGATCGACAATGACCAGGCCGTCGCGGGTCTGGGCCACGATGTAATTGCCGTGAAGCTGGGCCCGCGCGGCGCCCAGCGGGTAATCGATCAGGTCGGCGGGGGCCGAGGCGCCGGGCGCGATCTGGCCCGCATGTTCGGCCTGAATCTCGCCAAGGGTGCGGAAGCTGGTGGGGGCGGCTTCACCGCTCCACGTATGCTCGACGCGGGCGGAGCGTTCGTTGAGGCCCGGCAGGTTCTGGGCGGCGGCGGCCGGTTGCGACCAGCCCTGCCAGCCGCTCCAACTCGGCGCGGCGTTGCTGAACGTCTGCGGCGCGGCCGGGTTGTAGAGGGCCTCGCCCGTATGCGGGCGGAACCCTGACAGAGCGTCGGCGGCGACCGTGGTCGAGGCGCGGTGTCCCGCCGCGTGCAGGGCGTGGCGCAGGGCGCCGACGATCAGGCCGCGCACCAGCGCCGGATCGCGGAAGCGGACCTCCGCCTTGGCCGGGTGAACGTTCACGTCGACATACAGCGGGTCGATGTCGATGAAGAGGGCCGCCGCCGGGTGCCGGTCACGCGCCAGGAAGTCGGCGTAGGCGCCGCGCAGGGCGCCCTGCAGCAGGCGGTCGCGCACAGGGCGGCCGTTGACGAACAGGAACTGGTGCGCCGCATTGCCGCGCGAATAGGTCGGCAGGCCCGCATAGCCCGACAGGCGCACGCCGTCGCGCTCCTGATCGATCAGCAGGGCGTTGGCCTCGAAGTCGCGGCCCAGCAGGGCGCCGAGGCGTTTCAGCCGTCCCTCGTCGCCGGGATGTTCGGCGGGCAGGCGCAGGGTCGTCTTGCCGTCGAGGCTAAGGGTGAAGGCCACCGCCTCATGCGCCATGGCCTGGCGTTTGATCTCCTCGGAGATGGCCATGGCCTCGGCCCGCTCGGACTTCATGAACTTCAGCCGGGCAGGGGTGGCGTAGAACAGGTCGCGCACCTCGACCCGCGCCCCGTGCGGGCCGGGGAAGGCGGCGGGCGACAGGGGCCGCTGGGCGCCGCCCTCGACCGAAATGGCCCAGGCGTCGTTCTGAGGCTGGCCCGCCTCGACGCGCGCGCGGGTCGTGATGTTCAGCCGGGCGACCGAGCCGATGGAGGGCAGGGCCTCGCCCCGGAAGCCGAGGGTGAAGATGCGCAGCAGGTCCACGTCGCCCGCATCGTCCGGCTCAAGCTTCGATGTGGCGTGGCGTTCGATGGCGACGGGCAGTTCGTCGCGCGGGATGCCCTTGCCGTCGTCGGCGATCAGGATGCGGGTCAGGCCGCCGCCGTCTGCCTGAATTTCGATGCTGCGGGCGTCGGCGTCGATGGCGTTCTCGACCAGTTCCTTGATGGCGCTGGCGGGGCGTTCGACCACCTCGCCGGCGGCGATGCGGTTGACGGTTTCGGGGGGGAGGCGACGGATGGTCATGTGAGTCGCGAGGATAGGCGCCGTCGCCCGCAGACGCACCTCAATCCTTTTTTCGTGAGGTCGAAGGCTGTTTTCGTGATCGGGGGGCTTGAAGCGCGTGAATGGCAACTTATACTGTTGCAGTCCGACGGCGAGGCCGGACGGACACTCGACCTGTTTCCGGACTGTCTGTCCAGTTTTCGTTTCAACCGTTTGATTGAGGTTTCCTCTCCCATGAAGATCAAAGCCGCCCTGATCGCCGTTTCGGCCGCCGCCCTGCTGGCCGCCTGCAGCCAGCCCGCCGACACCGCCGGCGCCCCGACGACCGACGCCGCCTCGACCGCTCCGGTCGCGCTGAAGGCGACCTCGGGCGTCTATGTGATGGACCCGACCCACGCCTCGCTGCAGTGGTCGCTGCCGCACAACTCGATCTCGAACTACACGGCGCGCTTCAACAAGTTCGACGCCAAGATCACGCTGGACACCGCCAACCTGGCCAACAGCACGGTTGAGGCGACCATCGATCCGGCTTCGGTCGACGCCAACTATCCGGGCGACTACGTCGGCACCCACGCCGCCACCGGCTTCAAGAGCTGGAGCGAGGACATCGCCAAGAACAAGGCCTTCCTGAACGCCACGGCCTTCCCGCAGATCACCTTCAAGTCGACCAAGGTCGAGCTGACCGGCACGCGCACCGCCAAGGTGACGGGCGACCTGACCTTCCTGGGCGTGACCAAGCCTGTGACGCTGGACGCCACCTTCAACGGCGACCTAGAGAAGCACCCGTTCGTGCCGGCGCCGGCCATCGGCTTCTCGGCTGAAGGCAAGTTCAAGCGCACCGACTTCGGCATGGCGCTGGGTCCGGTCGGCGATGAAGTGACGATCCGCTTCGACGCCGAGTTCATCCAGGAAGTCGCCCCGGCGGCTCCGGCGGCTCCCGCCGCCTGATAGGCTGCGACACGACGAAGGGGCGGGGCCGTTCGGCCCCGCCCTCTTCATGTTCAGACTGACGCGAGAGCTCTCATGACCCGCCGCCGCCCCAGCCGATACAGCGCCGTCGCCATCACCCTGCACTGGTTGATCGCGGTCGCCATCCTGTCGATGATCCCGATGGGCTGGTGGATGAGCGACGCCATTGTCGAGCCGGACAGCCAGGCGCTGGCCTATCGCGTCTTCCAGATTCACAAGTCGATCGGCTTCCTGATCCTGGCGCTGACGGTGCTGCGGATCGCGTGGCGGCTGACGCACCCGGTTCCGGCCCTGCCCGGCGCCATGAAGGGGTGGGAGCAATTCGCCGCGCGGGCGACGCACGCCGCCTTTTACGCCCTGATGCTGGCCCTGCCGCTGACGGGTTGGGCCTATGTCTCGACCGGCTGGGCCGTGGTCACGGACACGCCGTTGGCCGTGGCGACCAGCTGGTTCGGCCTGTTCACCATTCCGCATCTGCCGTTCATCGAGCACGCCTCCGAAGCCGCCCGTCGCACGACAGCCTGGATGGCCATGGGTGCGCACAGCAAGCTGGCGTGGGGCGCGATCGTGCTAGTCGCCCTGCACGTCGGGGCGGCGCTGAAGCATCAGTTCTTTGAGCGCGACGGCGTGCTGTCGCACATGATCCCGGTCCTGCCGCATGGCGGTGACGCGCATGGTGTCGCGCCCGAGCCGACGCTGGCCCTGCGCTGGGCCGAGCGGCTAGCGGGCGTGGCCTTCGTGGTCGTGATCGGCGCCGCCTTCGGACTGGCGGCCAAGCCTGCGCCCAAGACGGAGGGGCAGGCGGTCGCCTCGGCGCCTGCCGCCGCGCCTGCGGCTGACGCCGCTGTGACGCCGGGCGCGGCCGCCGCCTGGACCGTGGACAAGGCCGCCTCGACCATCCAGTTCACCGGAACCCACACCGGCAAGGCCTTCACCGGCCGGTTCGAGCAGTGGGACGCGCAAGTCTGGTTCGACCCGGCCGATCTGGCTGGATCGAAAGCCGTGGTGACGGTCCAGACCGGCACGGCCAAGACCGGCGACGCCACCCAGGAAGGCAGCCTGCCGGGCGCCGAATGGTTCGACGCGTCGACCTATCCGACCGCCCGCTTCGAAGCGACGACGTTCAAGGCGCTGGGCGGCAACCGCTATGAGGCGACGGGAACCCTGCGCATCAAGACGACGACGGTCCCGGTCGTCCTGCCCTTCACCTTCGACGAGGCGAGCGGCACGGCCACGGTCGCGGGCAAGCTGGAGCTGGACCGCACGGCGCTGAACATGGGCATGATGTCCGACGCGGGCGGCGACTGGGTGTCCAAGGCCATCGGCGTCGAGATCAAGGTGACGGCGACGCGTCAGGGTTAAGAAATCGGGCGCGGGGTTTGCCCGACTCCGCGCGGGGCGCTACAGCCTTCGGCTCTCCCTTCCTTGAGCGCCGAAAGAGCGACGCCATGCACGATATCCGAGCCATTCGCGACAATCCCGAAGCCTTCGTTGCGGGCTGGTCGTCGCGCGGCGTGGATGACGCCGCCGATGTCGTCGCGCGCATTCTGGCGCTGGACGTCGACCTGCGCGCCGCCCAGACGCGCGGTCAGGACGCCCTGGCCAAACGCAACGCCGCTTCCAAGGCCATCGGCGCGGCCATGGGCAAGAAGGACATGGCCGAGGCCGACCGCCTGAAGGCCGAGGTTGAAGCTCTCAAGAGCGAGATTGTCGATGCGGGCGAGGCCGAAACCGCCAAGGGCGCTGAATTGCGCGACCTGCTGGCCGGGCTGAAGAATCTGGCCGCCGCCGACGTGCCGGACGGCGAGGACGAGAACGACAACGTCGAAGTCCTGAAATGGGGCGAGCCGCGCACGACGGGGCCAGCCAAGGATCACGCTGATCTGGGCGAGGCTTTGGGCCTGCTAGACTTCGAAGCCGCCGCGAAGATGTCCGGTTCGCGCTTCGCCGTGCTGAAGGGCCAGCTGGCGCGTCTGGAACGCGCCATCGGCCAGTTCATGCTGGACCTGCAGACCGACACACACGGGTATCAGGAAGTCGCACCGCCCTACATGGTCAAGGACGACGCCATGTTCGGCACTGGCCAGTTGCCGAAGTTCGAGGAAGACCTGTTCCGCGCGGGCGAGCATCTGCTGATCCCCACCGCCGAAGTCTCCCTGACCAACCTCGTGCGCGAGCAGATCCTGTCCGAGGACGAGGTGGCCCAGCCCATGCGTCTGACCGCCCTGACGCCGTGCTTCCGCGCCGAGGCCGGGTCGGCGGGGCGCGATACGCGCGGCCTGATCCGCCAGCACCAGTTCTCCAAGGTCGAGATGGTCTCCATCTGCCGCCCCGAGGACTCTGAGGCTGAACATGAGCGCATGACCGGCTGCGCCGAGGCGGTGCTGCAGGCGCTGGAGCTGCCCTATCGCAAGGTGCTGCTGTGCAAGGGCGACATGGGTTTCTCGGCGCAGAAGACCTATGACCTCGAGGTCTGGCTGCCTTCGCAGAACACCTATCGCGAGATCAGCTCCTGCTCGAACTGCGGCGACTTCCAGGCCCGGCGCATGGACGCCCGGTTCAAGCGCGCGGGCGAGAAGAAGACCGAGTTCCTGCACACCCTGAACGGCTCGGGTCTGGCGGTCGGCCGCACCCTGGTCGCGGTGATGGAAAACTATCAGCAGGAGGACGGGACCATCGCGGTTCCGGCCGCCCTGCAGCCCTATATGGGCGGACTCAAGACTGTAGGCGTAGCGTCCAACTGATGCGTATCCTTCTAACCAACGACGACGGCATCGAGGCCGAGGGCCTGGCCTGCCTGGAGAAGATCGCCCGCGCCCTGTCGGACGATGTCTGGGTCGTCGCGCCCCAGACCGAGCAGTCGGCCAAGGGGCGGGGCATCACCCTGACCGAGCCGCTGCGCGTCAATCAACTGGGCGACAAGCGGTTCGCCGTGACCGGCACCCCGACGGACTGCGTCATCCTGGCCGTCAACGACATCATGCCCGAGAAGCCTGATCTGGTGCTGTCGGGCGTCAATCGCGGCCACAACGTCGGCGAGGACGTCAGCTATTCCGGCACGGTGGCGGGCGCCCTTCAGGGCATGGCCTTCGGCATCCGCTCCATCGCCCTGTCACAGTCGCTGGAGCGTTTCCACGACGAGGCGATCGCCCATTGGGAAACGGCTGAGGCCTTCGGTCCCGGCATCGTCGCCCGTCTGCTGGAACAGAAATGGGGGGAGGGCGTGGTCATGAACGTCAACTTCCCGCGCCTGCCGCCCGAACTGGTCAAGACGGTCGAAGTGACGCGCCAGGGCTTCCGCGACATCGGCGAAATGCACGCTATCCGCCGCACCGACCTGCGCGGCCGCGACTACTACTGGATGGCCTTCCGCGGCGCGCCGCAGGAGCACGCTGACGGCACTGACCTGCGCGCCATGGACGAGGGCCGCATCTCGGTCACGCCGCTGCATATCGACCTGACGCACATGCAGTCGGTCAACGATCTGAAGAAGGTGCTGGGCGGGGCGCCGCCCAAGGGGCCGCAGGAAAAATGAGCCTCAGGGACGACCGCGCGGGCCGATTGATCCTGTCGCTGCGGCGTCAGGGGGTGACGGACGCGCGGGTTCTGAAGGCGATGGAGTCCATAGATCGCGCCGTCTTCGTCCATGAGAAGTTCCTCGATCAGGCGTGGGAGGATCAGGCCCTGCCGATCGACTGCGCCCAGACGATCAGCCAGCCCTTCATCGTTGGCCTGATGACCCAGGCGCTGGACGTTCAGCCGCGCCATCGCGTGCTCGAGATCGGCACCGGCAGCGGCTATCAGTGCGCGGTCCTCAGCCGGATGGCGCGTTTCGTCTATTCGGTCGAGCGCTACAAAAGTCTCTTAAGTGAGGCCGAAAACCGATTGAAAATACTCGGCATAGATAATGTCTTCACTCGCCATGGCGACGGCGGGCAAGGCTGGATGGAGCAGGCGCCGTTCGACCGCATCATGGTCACAGCCGCTTCGCCGCATGAGCCGACCGAGCTGCTGAAACAGTTGAAGCCAGGCGGTGTTCTGGTCGCGCCGGTGGGACGCACCTCGGTGCAGATGCTGAACCGCTACACGGGCCAGCCGGACGGCAGTTTCCAGCGCGAGAGCCTGTGCGAAGTTCGCTTCGTGCCGCTGGTCGAGGGTACGGCGAAAGAGGGTTGAGGAGCGAAATCTCACCGCTCCATTAACCTTTCCGCCCCACTTTCGCGCGGGTTATTGGGTTGGATTTGGCGGCGGACCGGGGCAAACCGGGTTCGAATGCTGAACAAGGTTAATACGGAGAGACGCATGAGCGGCTTCACAGGCTGGATCAGGGCGGCGGTTGTCGTCGGCGGGGCGCTGGCGGTTACGGCGTGTTCGACCTATCCGAGCGAGCCGCGCTATTCGACCCGGCCGACGGGGGCGGGCGGCTATCCGCAACAGCCGGGGCAACCCCAGGGCCAGCAGCCCGGCGCCTACC
The DNA here is from genome assembly GCA_002430835.1 of Brevundimonas sp. UBA5936. GTDB lineage: Bacteria > Pseudomonadota > Alphaproteobacteria > Caulobacterales > Caulobacteraceae > Brevundimonas. The sequence goes on along the minus strand of DJDA01000111.1, from coordinate 38,907 downwards.
CGAACAATCCCTATTACCAGGGCCCGGCGACACAGCCGCAGCAGCCTGCGCCTCCGCCGTACGAGGAAGGGCCGCGTGCTCCGGCCGGCAGCATCGAGGGCGGCGGCCTGCCCCCTCCGGGCGGTCCAGCCTATCCCTCGACCGGCGCCCCGGTCACGGTGACGCCGCCCCCCGCCGCAGGCAATCCCTCGATGCCTGGCGCGACCTATGTGATCCAGCCGGGCGACACCATCTCGGGCGTGGGGCGTCGTTTCCGTACGCCAGTGCAGATTCTGATCGATCTGAACGGCCTGGGGCCGCGCGGCGCGATCTCGGCTGGGCAACGCATCATCCTGCCGGACAGCGCGGTGGACGCCGGGACTGATCCTTACGCCATGGGGCCGTCGCCTGTCGGCGTGCGTACGCCGAACAGCGGCGTGGTTCCTCCGCCGCCGCCGCCGCCCAGCGGTAATGCGCCGTTGCCGCCGCCTCGCGCGCCCGCTGCGGCGACGCCTGCTTCGCCAGTTCGCACGCCCTCGACGGCGGTCGGTCAACCGCTGGCCCTGCAATGGCCGGTGCGTGGTGACATCCTGCGTCGCTTCGGTCCGGTGGGCATGGGTGAGCGCAACAACGGCATCAACATCGGCGCTTCGGCCGGAACCGAGGTGAAGGCCTCGGCCGACGGCACGGTGGCCTATGTCGGCGATGACATCGTCGGGCAGGGGCTGACGGTGCTGGTCGTTCACCGCGACGGATGGCGCACGGTCTACGGCCATCTGGGCTCGGCCACGGTGCGGGACGGGGCGCAGGTTCGGGCTGGTCAAGCCATTGGCACGGTGGGTCTGACGGCGGGCGATGGACGCCCGTCGATCCATTACGAAGTGCGTCAGATGCGCGGCGATGATCCGGTCGCCCTGGACCCGCTGACGGTGCTTCCGCGCTGATTGGATGAAAAGACGTGTCCGGGCGGCGACGCCCGGATGCTCTTGTCACTGCGTCGCGTTGCAAATCGGCCCGGCGCGCCCTAGGTTCCGCGCCTTGTTTTTGATGGGCCCCCGATGAAGGCGCGGCCCGCGTCGGGGAGTTTCCAATGACTGCAACCCAAGACGGCGGCCTGATGGCCCTAGTCATCCAGATCGCGCCGATCGTCGCGATCTTCATCCTGTTCTACTTCCTGATGATCCGGCCGCAGCAGAAGCGGATGAAGGCGCACCAGGCCCTGATCGCCGGCGTCAAGCGCGGCGACGAAGTCGTCCTGTCGAACGGCATGGTCGGCAAGGTCACCCGCGTCGAGGACGCCGAGGCCATGGTCGAGATCTCGCAGGGCGTGAACGTCCGCGTGGTCAAGGCTATGATCGCCGAAGTCCGCAACCGCACCGCCATCGCGGCCAACGACAAGGGCTGATAGCCTCGCCTCGGCGCGGCGCGCGCCGGCCCTGAAGAGAACCGAGACATGATTCAGCTTTCACGCTGGAAGATCACCCTGGTCGCGCTATCGCTCGTCCTCGGGTTGTTCCTGGCCTATCCGAGCGTGCTGTCGCCGGCGCAGCGCGAAGCTCTGCCAAGCTGGCTCCCGAGCAACGGCCTGAACCTGGGCCTGGACCTTCAGGGGGGCTCCTACCTCCTGCTCGAGGTCGATGTACCCGAGATGCGCGAGAAGCGCATTTCCAACCTGATGGAAGACGTTCGGGTTTCCCTGCGGGAAGACCAGGTCAACATCGCGGGCATGCAGCGCGAGGCGGGCGGCGTCGTCGTGACCGTCGCCGAGGGCGCGGCCTATGACACGGCCTTCAACACCCTGCGCACCATGGCCCAGCAGGGCGCTGGCGCGACGGGCCAGCCGGACCGCGTGGCGACTAAGCTGGGCGGCGGCCGTATCCGCTACGCCTTCACCGACGCGGCCCTGGCCAGCATGGGCGCGACCGCTGTCGATCAGTCGATCGAGGTCGTGCGCCGCCGTCTGGACAGCTCGGGCACCAAGGAAATCGCCATCATCCGTCAGGGCGCCGACCGCATCGTCATCCAGGCGCCGGGTCAGAGCGATCCGGCGGAGCTGGAGCGCCTGGTGGGCCGTACGGCTCAGCTGACCTTCCAGATGGTCGATACTTCGCCGACGGGGTTGACCGACGCCCTGGCTGGTCGCGTGCCGCCGGACGCCGAACTGTTGGTTGATGATCTGGGCACCCCCTTCCTGGTCAAGCGCCGTATCCTGGTCTCGGGCGAGAACCTGACCCGCGCCAGCGTCGGCGCCGATCAGAACAACCGCCCGGCCATCGACTTCCAGTTCGACAGCCAGGGTTCGCGCCGTTTCGGCGAGGCGACCGCCCAGAACATCGGCAAGCCCTTCGCCATCATCCTGGACGGCAAGGTCATTTCGGCCCCCACCATCCAGTCGCCGATCACCGGCGGCCGGGGGCAGATCACCGGCAGCTTCACCATCGCTTCGGCGTCTGAATTGGTGAACCTGCTGAACGGCGGCGCCCTGCCGGCTCCGCTGAAGGTCGAGGAACGCCGCGTCGTCACCGCCGAACTGGGCGCTGACGCCGTGGCGGCGGGCGCCTTGTCGACCGCCCTGGGCTTCGCGGTCATCGTGGTCTTCATGATCCTGGCCTACGGCTTCCTGTTCGGCGGTATTTCCGTGATCGGCCTGATCCTGAACGGCATCCTGATCGTCGCGGCCATGTCGCTGACCCAGGCCACGTTGACGTTGCCGGGCATCGCCGGTCTGATCCTGACCTTCGCCGTGGCCGTCGACGCCAACGTGCTGATCTATGAACGGATGCGCGACGAGGCGCGTCAGGGACGTTCCGTGGTGGCGTCGATGGATGCGGGCTTCAACCGCGCCATGGGCACCATCATCGACGCCAACCTGACCACCCTGGTGGCGGCGCTCATCATGTTCATGTTCGGCGCCGGGCCCGTGCGCGGCTTCGCCTGGACACTGACCATCGGCGTCTTCACCTCCGTCTTCTCTTCGGTGCTGACGGCCCAAGTCCTGCTCGGCTACTGGCTCAAGATCGCCAAGCCGAAGAAACTGCCGATCGCGGAGTGATGTCGATGAACGGTTGGCCTCTTATCAAACTGCTGCCGCACAAGACGAACTTCCAGTTCGTCAAATACGCCAAGGGTTTCGCCGTGCTGTCGGCGATCCTGACGGTGGCGGCGATCATCGGCTGCTTCTACCCCGGTCTGAACCTGGGCATCGACTTCCGAGGCGGCGCCTCGATGGAAGTCGCCAAGCCGGCCGGGCAGGTGCTGGAGCTGGACAAGTTGCGCGGCGCCGTCAGCGGCCTGGATCTGGGCGATGTCCAGGTGCAGGGCATCGCGCGACGCGACACCAACCTGGACGACGGCTCGACCGCCATCGTCCGCTTCCAGGTGCCGGAAAACGAAGACCAGACGGCCGTCGTCCAGAAGGTTGAAGGTGCGATCAGCGAAGCCGTCGGCGATGTGGCCTATTCGGGCGTCAGCGTCGTGGGCTCGAAGGTCTCGGGCGAGCTGCTGGGCAACGGCGTAATGGCTCTGCTGGTGGCTGTGGTGCTGATGTTCCTCTACATCGCCTTCCGCTTCCCGTGGCAGTTCGGCATCGGCGCCGTGGCGGGCCTGCTGCACGACGTGGCGTTGACGTTCGGCCTGATCGTCGCCCTGCGGATGGAGTTCAGCCTGAACCTGGTCGCGGCGCTGCTGACGGTCATCGGCTACTCGATGAACGATACCGTCGTCGTGTTCGACCGCCTTCGTGAGAACCTGCGCAAGTACAAGGTCATGCCACTGCGCGAGGTGATCGACCTGTCGATCAACGAGACCCTCTCGCGGACCATCATCACCGGCCTGACGACCGTGATCGTGCTGATCGTTCTGGCGATCTTCGGCGGTGAGGCCTTGCGCGGCTTCTCGATTACCCTGGCCTTCGGCGTCGTGATCGGCACCTTCTCGTCCATCTATGTGGGCGCGCCGATCATCCTGCTGTGGGGCGTGGACCGCAGCGGCGGCGGCAAGGCGGACACGACTCCGGTCAAGTTTGGCATGGCCAGCCGCCCGTAACGGCGTCGCCTGCTTCTGAACCACGGCCCGTCTTCCGAAAGGGAGGCGGGCCGTGTGCGTTGGGGCTTGATGCGGGCGCTGCAATGGTCGAAGGGCCTGTCGCCATGACTGTTGATCTTGATGCCCAGGTTCGCGCCGCTGACCTCGACCGCTGGCTGGCCAGCCGATTCGTGGCGGACGAACAGGCGCGGGCCGATCTGATCGCCCTCTACGCCTTCGAGGCGGAGCTGATGGCCATTCCGACGCGCGTGACCCAGCCTCTGTTGGCCGAGATGCGCTACGCCTGGTGGGGCGAGCAGATGGAGGGCGTCTTCACCGACACGCCGCGCATCGGCCATCCCGTGCTGGAAGCCCTGACGACGGCGGTGACGCGGCATGGCCTGGAGCGGGCGCCGTTCGACGCCTTGATCGAGGCGCATATCGGCCGCATGCATGGCGAACCGCACGACCTGGACGCCTTCTACGTCGGCCCTATGCAAGCGGCTGTCCGCGTTCTGGCCGGCGAGGGGCATGAGGCGTCAGCCGCTGTCGCTGGACGACTGCGTGGCCTGGCCCAGACCGGACGAACGGATGAGGTTCAGGCTGTGCGGGCTGAGGCCAACACGGTGCTCAAGGTCTTGCCCGCGGCGGCTTTCCCGGCTGTGGCGGCAGCGGCTCTGACCCGTGCAGACGAGCCGGAGCCATTCAAGAGGTTGCGCCTGTTCTGGGCCGTCCTGCGCGGGCGCGTCTGACTTCCCAGGTCATATTTTATTATATTAGGTATTGCTAATTTAGCGTCGCGGCATATATCCGCGCCATGGTTGATCTCGAACGTATGGGACTGGAGCGCTTTCAAGCCAGTGCGGGCGATGCGTCGCGTCTGCTGAAAGCTCTGTCCAATGAACACCGCCTGATGATCCTGTGTCAGATCGGCGAGGGCGAACGCCAAGTGTCTGATCTACAGGTCGGTCTGTCGCAATCGGCGCTGTCGCAGCATCTAGCGCGCCTGCGCGAGGACAGGCTGGTCAGCGCGCGCAAGAGCGGCACCGCTGTCTTTTATCGTATCGCCGATCCCGCCGCCCTGAAGGTGATCGGGGTGCTGGCCGAGATTTTTTGCCCGCCTGAGGCGCGTTGAGCGCCGCCTCCCTGACGGAGAATCCGATGAATACGCTAATCTCTTTGTCGCCCGCAGACGTCGCCGCCCGCCTGAAAGCTGGTCAGGCCGTTCTGATCGACGTACGCGAGCCGGACGAGCACGCGCGCGAACACATCGCCGGCGCCGTGGCGGCGCCTTTGTCCGCTTTCGAGGCTGCTGATCTGGGACTCGATCCCGGCAAGGACGTGATCTTCATGTGCCGTAGCGGCAATCGCACGGCCGGCAACTGTGACCGGCTGGCCGCCCGCATCGATGGCCCGGCGCATGTCCTGGCGGGCGGTCTGGATGCGTGGAAGAAGGCGGGCCTGCCGATCGTCGCTGACCGCAAGCAACCGCTGGAGTTGATGCGTCAGGTGCAGATGGCGGCGGGCGGGCTGATCCTGGCGGGCGGGGCGCTGGGCGTCATGGTCCACCCCGGCTTCTGGGGGATCAGCGCCTTCGTCGGCGCGGGCCTGTTCGTAGCGGGGGCGACTGGCTTCTGCGGCATGGCGCGTCTGCTGGCGGTCATGCCCTGGAACCGCCGGATGAAGCGCGCCTAGGGCTCCAGCGCGCCGATCAGCCGAGCGAGCAGCGCGCTCAGCGTGGCCTGCTCCTCGCGCGACAGGCCGGCCAGCATGGTCTGGCTTTCAGCCATGTGCAGGGGCATCAGGCCGTCGATCAGGTCGAAGCCCTTGGCCGTCAGCCTGACCAACGAAGCGCGGCGGTCGCTGGGGTGGGGCGTGCGCTCGATCAGGCCGGATTTCTGCAGCCGGTCCAGCCGCGCCGTCATGCCGCCGGACGACATCATCGTCGCCTCATAGAGGGCCGTCGGCGTCAGCCCGTCCCGCGACGGCGCGCGCCGCAGGGTGGCCAGGACGTCGAACTCGCCATGCTGCAGCCCATGGCGGGCGTAGAGCGGCGCCTGCCGCTCGCGCGTCACCAGAATCGAGGCCTCGTGCAGACGGCCCAGCGTCTCCATGGCCAGCAGGTCGAGGTCGGGGCGCGCGACCGCCCATTGGGCGGCGGCGCGAGAAGCGCGATCGGTCATTGTCTTGACATCAAGATACTTGATAGCGAGACACTATCGCCTTTCGCAGCCGGAGTCACCTCGGATGGATCAGTCGAACGCCCCGCAACCGTCGCGCGGCGCGGGTCTGCTGTTGATCGCGGCCATCTTCGCCCTGGCGCTGAACCTGCGTCCGGCGATGGCGGCGGTAGGGCCGCTGCTGGACCTGATCGAAGCGGCGACCGGCATGGATTCGACCACGGCCAGCCTGCTGACCACCCTGCCGGTGGCGATGATCGGCGTCGGCGCTCTGTCGATCCGGCCGCTGCGGCGACGCCTGGGCGAGCGCAAGGGCATCCTGCTGGGCGCGGTGCTTATCGGCCTGGCCTGTCTGGCGCGAGCGGTTTTCGACGGGACGGCCGGTCTGATCGCCAGCGCCGTCGTGGTCGGCGTCGGCGTGGCCTTGATCCAGGCCCTGGCGCCCGTTGTCATCAAGCGGGCCTTCCCGACGCGCTTCGGCACGGTCATGGGCGTCTATACGACCGGCATCATGGGCGGGGCGGCCGTGGCGGCGGCGACGGCGGCAGGCTTGGCGGGAGCCGTCGGCTGGGCCGGGGCGCTGGCTCTATGGGCGGTCCCGGCCTTCCTGGCGGCGGTCGTCTGGATCATCGCTGCGCGCGACCCGGCGGCCGAGGAGCCGAACCGCGCCGTCGTAGCTGAAGGAACCCACGAGGTTCCGTTCTGGAAACAGCCCAGGGCGTGGGCGCTCGTTCCGATTTTGGGGCTGGGCACCTCGGCCTATACGCTCGTGCTGGCCTGGCTGCCGCCTTACTACGTCGACATGGGACAGGCGCGCGCGACGGCGGGCTTCCTGCTCAGCGGCATGACGGGCGCCGAGGTCGCGGCGGGCGTGCTGGTGTCCCTGTTCATCGCGCGTTTTCCCGACCGGCGTGGGCCGATGCTGGCGGCGGTGGCTCTGGCGTTGATCGGTCTGGCGGGATTGGTGCTGACCCCGGTCAGTCTGGCGGTTCCGGTCATGCTGCTGCTTGGCCTGGGGATCGGCGCGGTGTTTCCGCTGACCCTGATCCTGGCCATGGATCAGATCGACGATCCGGTGCGATCGGGCGATCTGCTCGCCTTCGTTCAGGGGGGCGGCTACATCATCGCTAGCCTGTCGCCGCTGGCGGCCGGGCTGCTGCGCGACCGCCTGTCGGACCTCAGCCAGGCCTGGATGCTGATGGGACTGGGCCTCGTCGCCATGGCGGCTATGACCCTGGCCTTCAAGCCTGGCGGCGCGAAACTGCGCTAAGCCGCCGTGTCTCGCCATGCCTTCAGAGCGTCCATGGCGCGGATGCTCTGCAGGCGCTTCTTGGCGCGGCCGCGTTCCTTGGGATGGATGCGCTTGCCGTCCTCATCGACCTTGGGCGCCTCCAGCGGCGGCAGCAGGCCGTAGTTGATGTTCATCGGCTGGAACTTCGAACCTTCCAGATGTCCGCCGGTGATGTGTTCGACCAGGGCGCCCATGGCGGTTTCCGGCGGCGGCGGGGCCAGGTCGCGCCCCAGCGCCTGGGCGGCGGCCAGGCGGCCGGTCAGCAGGCCCATGGCCGCGCTTTCGACATAACCCTCGACCCCCGTCACCTGACCGGCGAAGCGGAGGCGCGGAAGGGCCTTCAGCCGCATCTGCTTGTCCAGCAGGCGCGGGCTGTTCAGGAAGGTGTTGCGGTGCAGGCCGCCCAGACGCGCGAACTGGGCGTTCTCCAGTCCGGGGATCATGCGGAACACATCGGTCTGGGCACCGTATTTCAGCTTGGTCTGGAAGCCGACCATGTTGAATAGCGTTCCCAGCGCATTGTCCTGACGCAGCTGGACGATGGCGTAGGGCTTGACCGTCGGATTGTGCTGATTGGTCAGGCCGACCGGCTTCATCGGGCCGTGGCGCAGGGTCTCGCGACCGCGCTCGGCCATGACTTCGATCGGCAGGCAGCCGTCGAAATAGGGGACGTTCTCCCACTCCTTGAACTCGGCCTTCGGACCGCCCAGCAGGGCGTCGATGAAGGCTTCGTACTGGGCCTTGTCCATCGGGCAGTTGACGTAGGCCGCCGCGTCGCCGCCGGGGCCTTCCTTGTCATAGCGCGACTGGCGCCAGGCGACGTCGAAGTCGATGCTGTCGGCGTGCAGGATCGGCGCGATGGCGTCGAAGAAGCTGAGGCTTTCTTCGCCCGTCGCCTTCAGGATGGCGTCGGCCAGGGCGGGCGAGGTCAGCGGGCCGGTGGCGACGATGACGTTGTCCCAGTCTTCCGGCGGAATGCCCGCGATCTCCTCGCGGACGATGGTCACGAGGGGGTGAGCTTCCAGCTTGGCCGTGACAGCATCCGAGAAGCCGATGCGGTCGACCGCCAGGGCGCCGCCCGCCGGCACCTGATTGGCGTCGCCCGAAGCCATGATCAGGCTGTCCAGCGCCCGCATCTCGGCGTGCAGCAGGCCGACGGCGTTGTACTCCCAATCGTCCGACCGGAAGGAGTTTGAGCAGACCAGCTCGGCCAGGCCCGTGGTGTGGTGGGCGTCGGTGCGCACCTGCTCCGGCTCGTCCCGACGCATTTCGTGCAGGATGACGGGCACGCCCGCCTGGGCGATCTGCCAGGCCGCTTCGGATCCGGCGAGACCTCCGCCGATGACGTGCACAGGAGCGGGGCGGGGAGTGGTGGGCGCATTCGACATGGCGGCCTAATAGCCGTCCGCCGTGGTCCTGTCATGCAGGCTGTGGAAGCTGAGGCGGCGCGGGGTGTCGCAGCGGCGTCTTCCCCCGTATAGAAAACGGTGGAGGCTGTTCATGACCCATGGATTCCAGATCGATGAAGCGCTGGCGGATGGTTTCCGTCTGATCCGGCGTCGGCCGGGCAGCGTATTGGCCTGGGGCGTCGTCCTGGCCCTGCCTCTGTTGCTGTCCGCCATCGTCATGATCGACCTGTTCATGAGCATTGGTCTTGACGCGATGGCCGAGGATGCGGACCCCAGCCCGCAGGCGCTCGCCGCCATGATGCGAATGCAGGCCTGGTCCATGCTGATCAATGTGGTGCAACTGATCGGCTATGTGCTGATCATCGCCGCCATCTGCCGTGCTGTGCTGTGGCCCGAGCGCGCGCCGGGTCGCTTCTTCGATCTTCGCGTCGGCATGGATGAGGCGAGGGTTGCCGTGGCCGGTCTGGCCGTCATGGCGGGCTGCTATGGCGTGATGCTGGTCGTTGTGCTGCTGGCCTTCGCCTTCGGGGCGGCCTTCTGGATGGTGTCTGAAGCGGCGGCCGTGATCATGGGGGTGGTGGTCGGGCTGGCGGGGATCGTAGGCATTGTCTGGGCGGCGCTTCGGACGTCCATGATCATGCCGCTGAGCATTGCGTCGCAGGACTTCGCCTTCGTGTCGGGGTGGAAGATGACGAAGGGGCGCGTCGGCGTTCTGCTGGGCCTGTTTGCGGCGACCTTCGCCGTCACGGTCGTCGTCCATGTGCTGGTTCTGGTCGTGATTGGATTGATCGCGTTGGGCGTCAGCATTCCTTTCTGGTCCCAGTTGGCGGCATGGGCCGAGAGCGCACAGAGCGGGTTCCCTGACTTCAACCTCGGCGTAGTCGCAGCGGTGGGCGTTGCGGCCTTTGTGGCGATGGCGATCTATTACGGGATCGTCGTTGCGATCTGGGTCGCGCCCGGCGTGTCGGCCTGCCGGCAGATGCTGGCGACGCAGAAACAGGACGAAACCGGCGCAGCTGCGTTAAGCTGAGCGAGAATCGAGGAGCCAGCATGAGTTTCAACGCCACCGAATCCGCCTTTGAGGGCTTCCGTCTGGCCCGTCGGGCGCCGATGGCCCTTCTGGCCTGGGCTGCGGCCTATATCGTCTTCTTCGCGGTCTTCTTCGCCGTGGCGGGCGGCAGCCTGATCAACATCATCAACCTGGCCGAGCAGATCGAGCAGAGCGCCGAACCGTCCATGAGCGACCTGACCAGCCTGGGCCAGGCCTATGGCGCCATGATGGGGCTGGCTCTGCCGCTGTCGCTTCTGTTCAGCGCCGTGCTGACGGCGGCGGTGGCACGTTCCGTCATCCGGCCGGAGGAAAAGCGGTTCGGCTATCTGCGTCTGGGCCGCGATGAGTTGCGCATCCTGGGGGCCACGGTGCTCGTGGGGTTGTTGATGTTCGGCGTCGTGATGGGCGGGACGGCGCTGGTGGGCGTCTTCGTGGGCCTGGCGGCGAGCATGGGCGCGCCCTTCCTGATCCTGCCGGCGGTTCTTGTGGGGCTTGGAGTAGCGGCGGTCGCCGTCTGGCTGGCCGTGCGTCTCAGCCTGGTCGCGCCGATGACCTTTGCGGAGCAGAAGATCGCCATCAAGGAAAGCTGGGCCATGACCAAGGGCCGCTTCTGGCCGCTGTTGGGCATGGCGGTGCTGGCGGGCGTCATGTCGATGCTGGTGGGATTGCTGGGCTCCATCGTCATCGCGCCGCTGAACCTGATCTTCGGCGGTCTGGAGAGCCTGGCGGGGGCCGAGACGACCAATATCGCCACGCTGCTCGTGAAGTTCTGGCCGGCGCTGCTGGTGTGGGGCGTGGTCAACGCCCTGCTGTCGGCGGCTCAGGCGGCCATCATCTATGCGCCGTTCTCGGCCGCCTATCTGGGCATCAAGGGCGTGCCGCGCGTCTGATCCGAGACGGCATCGCCGGAAATGAAAACGCCGCGCTCCGCGAGGGGCGCGGCGTTTCTGTTGAGTCTGACCATCACATCCCGCTCATCCCGGCGGATGCCGGGGTGAGCGGATTGGAAACAGTTCAGGCGCTCTTGCGGGCCTTGGCGCGTTTGGCGGGCGCAGGTTCGGCGGTCAGAGCGGCGATGCGGCCCTTGCGGCGTTCCTCATGCCGGTCCAGCACCTCCTTCAAATAGCGGCCGGTCCAACTGGCGGGGTTCGCCGCGACCTGTTCCGGCGTGCCGACGGCGACGATCTCGCCACCTCCGTCGCCGCCCTCGGGGCCGAAGTCCAGCAGGTGGTCGGCCACCTTGATGACGTCGAGGTTGTGCTCGATCACGACGATAGTGTTGCCGTTCTCGACCAACTCCTGCAGCACCTCCAGCAGCTTGCGCGTGTCCTCGAAATGCAGGCCGGTCGTCGGCTCGTCGAGGATGTACAGCGTCTTGCCGGTCGCCCGTTTCGACAGTTCCTTCGACAGCTTGACCCGCTGCGCCTCGCCGCCGGACAGGGTGGTGGCGGGCTGGCCGACCTTGACGTAGCCCAGGCCCACCCGCTCCAGCGTCAGCATCTTGTCGCGGATTGACGGCACGGCGGTGAAGAAACGCGCGGCCTCTTCCACCGTCATATCCAGAACGTCGGATATGCTCTTGCCTTTAAAGACGATTTCTAGCGTCTCACGGTTGTAACGTTTGCCCTTGCAGACGTCGCAGGTGACGTAGACGTCGGGCAGGAAGTGCATCTCGATCTTGATGACGCCGTCGCCCTGACACGCCTCGCAGCGCCCGCCCTTGACGTTGAAGCTGAAGCGGCCGGGGCCATAGCCGCGCGCCTTGGCCTCGGGCAGGCCCGCGTACCAGTCGCGGATCGGGCCGAAGGCGCCGGTATAGGTCGCCGGGTTTGAGCGCGGGGTGCGGCCGATCGGCGACTGGTCGATGTCGATGACCTTGTCAAAATGCTCCAGCCCCTCGATGCGGTCGAAGGGGGCGGGGGCGTCGGACGCATTGTTCAGACGCCGCGCGGCGGCCTTGTAGAGCGTCTCGATGGTGAAGGTCGACTTGCCGCCGCCCGAGACGCCGGTGATGCAGGTGAAGACGCCGACCGGGATCTCGCCCGTGACGTTCTTCAGATTATTGCCCGTGGCGCCCGAGACCTTCAGCATCCGCTTGCGGTCGATCGGTCTGCGGCCCTCGGGCGGCAGTTCGATCTCGCGCGCGCCGGTCAGGTACTGGCCGGTCAGGGAGTTGGGGTTGGCCATTACCTCGGCGGGCGTGCCCTCGGCGCAGACCGTGCCGCCGTGAACGCCGGCGGCCGGACCCATGTCGATGACGTAGTCGGCCGTCAGGATGGCCTCTTCATCATGCTCGACCACCAGCACCGAGTTGCCGAGGTCGCGCAGCCCCTTCAGGCTGTCCAGCAGGCGGGTGTTGTCGCGCTGGTGCAGGCCAATGGACGGCTCGTCCAGCACATAGAGGACGCCGGTCAGGCCCGAGCCGATCTGTGACGCCAGACGGATGCGCTGGCTCTCGCCGCCCGACAGGGTGCCGGACGAACGCGACAGGTTCAGATAGTCCAGCCCGACGTTGTTCAGGAAACGCAGCCGGTCGGTGATCTCTTTCAGGATGCGCCGGGCGATCTCGATCTGTTTTTCGGTCAGAGCGTCTTCCAGCGTCGAGAACCACAAGAAGGCTTTGGAGATCGACAGGTTGGAGATGTCGGCGATGTCCTCGCCACCGACCTTGACCGCCAGGGCTTCGGGCTTCAGGCGCTTGCCGCCGCAGACCTCACACGGCGTTTCGGACTGGTAGCGGCCCAGCTCCTCGCGCACCCAGGCGCTGTCGGTCTCGCGCCAGCGGCGCTCCAGGTTCGGCAGCACGCCCTCGAACGGCTTGGAGACCTCGTATTTGCGGGCGTTGTCGTCATAGACGAACTTGATCTTGTCGCCGCCCGAGCCGCGCAGGATGACGCTCTGCGCCTTCTCCGGCAGGTCGCGCCACGCCTTGTCCATCGAGAAGCCGTAGTGCAGCGCTAGCGACTGCAGCGTCTGCGTATAGAGGGGCGACGGGCCGCGCGCCCACGGCGCCACCGCGCCCTTGTGCAGGGTCTTGTCGCGGTCCGGGATCACCAGATCGGCGTCGAAGGCCAGCTTGACCCCCAGGCCGTCACAGGCCGGACAGGCGCCGAAGGGGTTGTTGAACGAGAACAGCCGCGGCTCGATCTCGCTGATGGTGAAGCCCGAAACGGGGCAGGCGAACTTTTCGGAGAAGACGATGCGGCGGGGCTCTTCGCCCTCCGGCGCACTGGCCCACTCCGCCGTGGCGATACCCTCAGCCAGGCCCAGGGCGGTCTGGATGCTGTCGGCGTATCTCGGCTCAAGACCTTCTTTAGTTACAATGCGATCGACGACGATATCGATGTCGTGCTTGAACTTCTTGTCGAGCGTGGGGGCGTCTTCGATGGCGTAGAATTCACCGTCGATCTTCAGCCGCTGGAAGCCCTGACGCTGCCACTCGGCCATTTCCTTCTTGTACTCGCCCTTGCGGCCGCGAACGACCGGCGCCAGCAGCAGGATGCGCTCGCCGTCGGGCAGGGCGGTCAGCTTGTCGACCATCTGGCTGACGGTCTGGCTCTCGATCGGCAGGCCGGTGGCCGGCGAATAGGGAACGCCCACGCGCGCCCAGAGCAGACGCATGTAGTCGTGAATCTCGGTGACCGTGCCGACGGTCGAGCGCGGGTTCTTCGACGTCGTCTTCTGTTCGATGGAAATGGCCGGGGACAGGCCCTCGATCAGGTCCACGTCCGGCTTGCCCATCAGTTCCAGGAACTGGCGCGCATAGGCCGACAGGCTCTCGACGTAGCGGCGCTGGCCCTCGGCATAGATGGTGTCGAACGCCAACGAGGATTTGCCCGACCCCGACAGGCCGGTCATGACCACCAGCTGCTCGCGCGGAATGTCGAGATCGACGCCCTTGAGGTTGTGCTCGCGGGCGCCGCGAACGCGGATGAAGTTGTGCTTTTCGATCATGTGATCCGAGGAACGCGGGAGACCCCGAAAACGGTCCGGGGCGACGACGCTATATGGGGATCAATTTGCCGGAAACAGCAAGAACAATATGAGAACTTCTAGCCTGCTTCAGGCGTCCACGGCGTTTCCGGGCGGCGGTAGCGTTCACCGGGACCGACCAGCACGCCGTTGGCGTTGGCGACGCCCAGCTCCAGGCTTTCGGCGATGCGGTGCGCGCGGACGATGAAGTGTTCGGCGGCGACGGGCGGGCATAGTTCGCGGGCGGTGGCTTCGAACAACCCCAGCCAGTGATCGAAATGACGCGCGTCGATCGGCAGGGGCAGGTGCTTCGGCATGGGCCGCCCCTGATAGACGCCGGTGGATAGGGCGACGGACGACCAGAACAGCTTCATCTGCTCCAGATGCGGGCCCCAGTCGTCGATATGGGCGGCGAAGATCGGGCCGATGACGTCGTCTTCGCGCACCTTGGCGTAGAAGCCCTCGACCAGGGCGTCGATCATGGCTTCGTCGATGCCGGTCTCGGCGCGGATGCGGGCGACGGCGGCTTCGCGACGGGCGGCGGCTTCGGCTCGATCTGGCGCAGGACGATCGATGCGGAAGGCGACGGGACGGTCGGGCGTGCTCATGCCGGGAAGATAGGAAGCGATGACGACGAAGGCCATGACGCCGATTGTCCAAGGCGGCGGTTCTCGCTGCATTGCGAAAGCTGCGCCGCAAATTGGGGGTTGCGTTACGAAACGTCCGTCCCCATCCTTCACTCAGCCAACGCATCAGTGAGGAGGCGCGACGATCATGATCAGCACCCTGGAAATCGGTTTCGCCCTTTCCGTTCCGCTGCTCGTGTTCGCCTATGTCCTCGCTCAACCCAAGCCCAAACCGGTCCGCATCCGCGCTCGTGACGCTCAACAGCGTCGCGGCCCGCACGCCTGACGGTAGAGGCCTCTTCGACAATCTGACGCTCGCCTTCGGGCGCGAACGCACGGCCGTCGTGGGTCGCAACGGCGTGGGCAAGACCACGCTGCTGCGCCTTGTCGCCGGTCTGAGCGCGCCTGCTGAAGGCGCGATCACACGCGCCGGAACCGTCGGTTGGCTGGCGCAGGCGCAGACTCCGGCTGATGATGAGACGGTCGCCGATACGCTGGGCGTCGCTGCGCCTCTGGCCGTTTTGCGCCGAGTGCTGGCGGGCGACGGTTCGCTGGATGACATGGCCGAGGCGGACTGGACGCTGGAAGAGCGGATCCAGGCGGCGTTGGCCGAGGTCGGTCTGGCTGATCTGGCGCTGAACCGCCGCACGGCGGACCTCAGCGGCGGCGAACAGACGCGGCTGCGGCTGGCGGGTCTGAAGCTGGCAGCGCCGGACCTTCTGGTGCTGGACGAGCCGACCAACCATCTGGACGCCGAGGCCCGCGCCATGATCGCCGATGTCGTGGCCGAGTGGCCGGGCGGGGTGGTGCTGGTCAGTCACGACCGCGCCTTGCTGCGCCGCGTGGATCGCATCGTGGAGCTTTCCGGCCTGGGCGCGCGGGTGCATGGCGGCGGCTGGGATCTGTATGTCGAGCGCCGTGACGCCGAGCGGGCCGCCGCCGAGCGAGATCTGGAGCAGGCCGAACGCGCCGTCGGCCGCGTGCAGCGTGAAAATCAGGCGGCGCAGGAACGTCAGGCCCGACGCGACCGCGCAGGCAAGGCGGCGCGCGCCAACAGCTCCGATCCCAAGATATTGCTCGACGCTCAGGCCCAGCGGGCCGAGGAGAGCGGCGCGCGCGGTCAGCGTCTGGCCGAACGCAAGCGTCAGGCGGTCGAGGCCGACCTGACCGAGGCGCGCGAGCGGGTCGAGCGCGTGCGCCAGATGGCGCTGGCCATGCCGCCGACGGGCCTGCCTGGCGGGCGCACGGCGCTGAATTTGAGTGAGGCGGTTGTGACGGCCGATGACGGGCGCCGCCTGCTGGGCCCGCTTTCGCTGCGCCTGACCGGGCCGGAGCGCGTCGCCGTGGTCGGTCCCAACGGAGCGGGCAAGACGACGCTGTTGAAGCTGATTGCGGGCTTGATCGAGCCTTCGTCAGGGATGGTCGAGCGGCCGGTCCGAGCGGCTCTGCTGGATCAGCAGGCGGCGATGCTGAAACCGGACGAAACTCTGGTCGAGGCTTGGCTGCGACTGAACCCGCAAGGAACGCCGAACGCGGCGAGAGCGGCGCTGGCGCGCTTTCTGTTCCGCAACGTGCAGGCGGATCGACGTGTGGGCGAACTGTCGGGCGGAGAGCGGCTGCGCGCGGCGCTGGCCTGCATCATGACGGGCGCGCAGCCGCCGCAACTGCTGGTGCTGGACGAACCCACCAACCATCTGGACATCGATTCCGTCGAAGCGGTCGAAGCCGCCCTGTCAGGCTATGACGGCGCTCTGGTGGTGGTCAGCCACGATGCAGATTTTCTGACGAATCTGGGCGTCGACCGGACCCTTGTGCTGAAGGGCGGTCAGCTCCAGCCTTCGACCACCCCCTGACGGCGGCCGCGGATCGCGGGGGTGTTCAGTATGGTGCGCGGCTCGGCCTCGGCGCGCCCGAACAGCCAGCCCTGACCGTGGGTGACGCCAAGATCGCGCAGGGCGTCGGCGACCTGATCCGTCTCGATCATCTCGGCGATGGTCTCCAGGTCCAGCGAGCCGCACAGTTCGACCAGGTGGGCGACCAGGGTGCGCGTGCGGGCGTCGATGTCGATATCGCGCACCAGGGCGCCGTCGATCTTCACCGCATCGACCGACAGGCCGCGCAGATAGTCGAATGAGGCCGAGCCCGCCCCGAAGTCGTCGATGCAGACCTTGATCCCCGCATTGCGCAGGGCGCCCAGACGGCGGTCGGCGGCGGCCAGATCGGCCAGGGCGGCGGTCTCCGTCACCTCGACCATCAGGCTGCGCCGGTAGTCGGGCGCGGAGGCGGTCATCTTCAACAGGGCGGCGACATAGGCGTCATTGGCCAGAGAGGCGCCCGAGACGTTGACGGCGATCTTCAGCAGGCCGCCGCCTGGCTCGCGCAGGCGCCGCACCGCCTTTTCGGCCACGGCCAGGTCGAAGCCTTCGATCAGGGCCAGTTCCTCGGCCATGCGGATGGCGGCGGCTGGGCCGGATCCCTTGCCGAAGCGAGCCAGGGCCTCGAAGTGATGCACGGCCCGCGTCTTCAGGTCGACGATGGGCTGGTAATAGAGGGCGAACTCGCGGTCGCGCACGATGCTGCGGAAGCGTTCGGCGTCCTTCAGCGTGCGTTGCAGGGAATCGGCGAAGGACAGTTCAGGCTGATCCATCCCGCCGTCCTTCAAACAGCCTTCGATGGCGAAGCGCATGGCGCGCAGGGCCGAGGCGGCGTCGCCGCCCAAGGCGCTCTGGGTGGCGATGGCGGACAGGGCCAGACCCTCGGCCTGACCAGCCTTCTGCATTTCCGCCGCCAGGTCGCGCGTGTCGTCCAGATTGCGGATCAGGGCGTAGCGATCAGGCGTCAACTGACCCGCGCTGGCGCCGTCGTGAGAGGCGGCGTTCAGGGTCGCGCCGATACGGCTGTGAACCCGCTCCAGCGTGGCCGGGTCGACGCCTTGCAGGCCGTTTACGTCGATGAAGGCGAGAGCCAGCCGCTGCAGGGCGCCTGTCTCGCCGCCCGCCAGACCGGCGCGGGCATGGTTGAGGAAGCCTTCGGCGTCTCTGGTCGGGGCGCCGACGGGAAGGGGCGTGTCCTCGACGACAAAGGGCTCGCCTTCATAGGACAGGGCGCAGGACTGCGCCGGAGCAATATCAGGCAGGGCGAAGGCGCGCAGGGTGGCGCGGCGCATCCGGCCGTCGCCGCAGTCGACCAGCACCTCGGCGGCCGGACTGCGCTGACCGGGACGAAGCGCTCCCAGCAGATTCTGAAGAGCCGTCGCGCTGTTGATCGACAGGCGGTCGCTGAGGGGATGACCGACCCAGGCGGCCGTCTGCTGGCCCGCGACGGCGCCTGAACCCAGGGCGATGCGCACCACGCCATGCTGATCGACTTCGATCAGGGCGTCGGCGGCGGCGAAGGCCAGGCCCAGAAGGCGCGGGGTCAGGGTCATGCCAAAGCCATAGGACGCGGGCTGTTAAGGAATGGCGACGGTTGGCGTCAGGCGGTGCGATTCAACGCCACAGCCCGCCCGTCGCCCTGCATGGCCTGGCCAGAAGCGCCATAGCCCACGCCCTGTGCGCGGGCGCCCGCCACCTCGGCAGCGATGGTGCGGACCAGGCCTTCGGAGACTTGGCGCGCCGCTTCCACGGTCACGGCGTGCTCGGCCAGCACCGCTTCAAAGGCCTCGGTCGCCTTGATCAGGGCGTGACGATCGGCCTCCGGCGCGACGGCGATGGCGGCCGGGTTGGCTTTCACCTGGGCGGATTCGCGACGATAGAGGTTGGCCATCTCCTGCGTCTGGGCCATCCCCTCGTTCAGATCCTGGGCGCGATGGGCGCGCAGCGCCTCCATTTCCAACGACAGGCGCGCGGTCAGGTCGCGGGTCAGGCGCGTCAGGTGTTGCACGCGCAGGGCGGCGGTTTCGACATCGGCGGTCATGCGCCTTGCTCCTGCATTTTGATCATCTGGGCCAGGACGCTGTCGGCCAGGCCGACGCCGCCCGCCTTCACCGTCTGCTGCGCCATGGCGTCGACCAAGAAGCCGCGCCAGGCGGCCTCGCCAGCGCCGCCGCCGAAGGGCGCTTCGGTGCTCAGGCCCTCGAACATCGGCTTCATCATCTGCGACAGGAAGCTGGCCTCGAAGGCTTCGGCCGTGCGGCGCATGGCCTTCTGGTTCTCCGACGGGGCCGGATTGGCGGAGGCGTTGGCGCGTAGCAGGTCGGGAGAGACGGCGAGGGGGCTCATCAGATCACCTCGATTTCGGCTTGCAGGGCTCCGGCGGCCTTGATGGCCTGCAGGATGCTGATCATGTCGCGCGGGCTGACGCCGAGGGCGTTCAGGCCGTTGACCAGGGTGGACAGGGAGGTCGAGCCGCCCACGATCCGCATCTGGCGTCCGGTTTCCTCGGAGATGCTGATGTCCGACTGGGGCACGACGACGGTCTGGCCGCCACGGCTGAACGGCTCGGGCTGGCTGACCAGAGGGGTCTCCTGGACCGAGACGGTCAGGTTGCCTTGGGCCACGGCCACGGTCGAGATGCGGACGGCCTCGCCCATGACGATGACGCCGTTGACCTCGTCGATAATGACCTTGGCCGGGGAATCGATCTGGACCGGCAGGTTCTCGACCCGGCTGAGGAAGCCGGCCATGCCGAAGTTCTGGGGCGCGCGGATGGCGACCACGGTGCCGTTTTCGGCGAAGGCGCTCTGAGGGTAGATCTGGTTGATGGCGGCGGCGATGCGCTGGGCCGTGGTGAAGTCCGGATTGCGCAGGTTCAAGCGCACCACCGGCATGGAGCCGAGGTCGAAGCCGGTCTCGCGCTCGACCACGCCGCCCGAGGCGATGCGGCCCGCCGTGGGAACGCCGCGGGTGATCGAGGAGCCGGAGCCGCCCGAGGCCGAGACGGCGCCGGTCTGAACCGAACCTTGCGACACAGCGTAGATTTCGCCGTCAGCGCCCTGCAGGGCGGTGACCAGCAGCGTGCCGCCCAGCAGGCTCTTGGCGTCGCCCATGGCCGAGACGCTGACGTCCAGCCGCGAGCCGGGCGTGGCGAAGGGCGGCAGTTCCGCCGTGACCATGACGGCGGCCACGTTCTTGGTGTTCAGGTTGGCGCCGCGGATGTTGACGCCCTGGCGCTCCATCATCCCCTCCAGCGACTGGCGGGTGAAGGGGGAGTTGCGGACGCTGTCGCCCGTGCCGTTCAGGCCGACCACCAGGCCGTATCCGACCAGTTGGTTCGAGCGGACTCCCTCGATGGAGACGATGTCCTTGATGCGCGACTGGGCCTCGGCCGCGCCCGGCTGGGCGGCGAGAACCAGGGCCGCGATAGCCGGGCCGATAAGGGCGGTAAGCAACTTCTGCATACGACAGACGTCCCTGCGTGAGCGTTCGTGATTAACCATGCGAGGATCGTGCCGGAAGAAAACGTAAGTGAATTCAATGCCGGATGATCTTCAGTCCAGCGCCTAGCGGCAGGTTTTGCCGGGCCGTTAACCAAGACTTCAGCCCCTGAGGGCATGGTGGGAAACGTAGAAGGAGACGTCTTGCATGAAGGTCACCGGACCCTTGGGCGCCGCTTCGACGCCGACCACGCGACCCGCTGCACGTGCTGCGGGTGGTTTCGCCTTGCCGACGACAGGGGGCGCGGCCTCTGCGGCGCAGGCCGGCGCGACCTCATCCGCGTCAGGCGTCGCGAGCGCTGCGGCTCTGATGGCGTTGCAGGGCGTGGAAGACCCGACGGAGCGCCGCCGTCGCGCCATTCGCCGGGGCTCGGGTCTGCTGGATCGACTGGACGAGCTGAAGCTGGCGCTGCTGGGCGGTCAGGACGGGGCGGCGGCTCTGGGGCGTCTGGCCCGTGACCTGCGCGAAGAGCGCGATGAGGACGCTGAGCCGGGCCTGAAAGCTGTGCTGGACCAGATCGACCTGCGCGCTTCGGTGGAATTGGCAAAAGCGGAAATAAGCCGGTCGCGCGCTTGAAGGCGTTGAAACTTCGGCTGAACCCCGGATTTCCGGGGCTTTGTGAGGATAATTCGCCACACTGCCCCTGCGGAAGCGTAGCTTAGCCATATCACGGACTCGCGAACGCCATTGCCGCGACTCTTGCGCTTGCCTATACGGCCCATGCGCCGCAGGGGGGCGCGATTAGGGAATGAGTGTGAGTGCGATGACCGCATTGGCCTCTGTAGTGTCCGGGGATACGGCTGTTTATCGGCCGACCGACGACGAACCGTTCATGAACGAACGGCAGGTCGCCTATTTCAAGACCAAGCTCTTGTCCTGGAAGGATGACATTCTTCGCGAGTCGAAGGGCACCGTCACCAATCTGAAAGCCGAGACCGAGAACCACCCAGACCTGGTGGACCGGGCCTCGTCGGAATCCGATCGCGCGCTGGAGCTTCGGACGCGCGACCGGCAACGCAAGCTGATCTCCAAGATCGACGACGCGCTGCGCCGGATCGAGGACGGCTCTTACGGCTATTGCGAGGACACCGGCGAGCCGATCGGCCTGGGTCGCCTGGAGGCTCGCCCGACGGCGACCTTGTCGGTGGAGGCTCAGGAGCGGCATGAACGTCGTGAGCGGGTTCACCGCGACGACTGAAGCGATGCAAACTTTCGTCAAATGACGAAAAGTTCGGGTTTGCTCCAAGCTTGAGCCATTTTGCGCTGCGATAAGCGCAACGACGGCGTTGATCTGCCGTCGTTGCTCTTAATCTATGCAAGGATGTTTCATGACCCGTACGTTCGCCTCTCTTTCGGCTGTCGCCTTGTTGGCGCTGGGGGCCTGCGCCCAGACATCGACTGTCGAATCCGCGCCGCTGGTCCCTGCGGGGCAGGGCGGCGTTGTGGAGAAGGTTGTCTACGTGGCCTCTGAAATGCGCCCATGCACGGCGGGCGTGGCGCGGACGACCTGCCTGCAGGTGCGTGAGACCGAGAACGGGCCCTGGGAACTGCACTATTTTGGCTACGAAGGCTTCGAGCATAAGCCGGGCGTGGAGTACCGCCTGCGCGTTCGCGGTACGCCGGTCGCCAATCCGCCGGCCGATGCGTCTTCCATCCGCTGGGCGCTGATCGAGATTCTGGACCAGAAGCCGGCGCAGAACTGATCAGGGGTTCCGGTCGCGTTTCTCTTGACTTCGAGGGGGACGTGATCGACCTAGACGCTTATCGGAACGGCGTCGCGCCTGCACAGGTGCGACGCCTTTTCGACGTTTTCAGAGACTGGACGCCCTGCCCGGATCATCATGGTCTGCGGCGGGCCGCCCGGCCGCCTTCGCTTTCAGGCTCGCAGGATCCTCATGTCCGTCAAGGTTCGTTTCGCTCCGTCTCCCACGGGTAAGCTGCACGTCGGCAATGTCCGCACGGCTCTGGTGAACTGGCTGTTCGCCAAGGGGCAGGGCGGCAGCTTCGTGCTGCGCATCGACGACACCGACCTGGTCCGTTCGACGCAGGAGTCGGAAGACAACATTGAGATCGACCTGAAGTGGCTCGGCCTGACCTGGGACGAACGCTACAACCAGTCCAAGCGGTTCGACCGTTATGAAGAGGCCGCCGCCAAGCTGAAGGCCGATGGCCGCCTCTATCCCTGCTATGAAACCGCCGATGAACTGGACCGTCGCCGCAAGGTGCAGTTGTCGCGCGGCCTGCCGCCCATCTATGACCGCGCCGCCCTGTCGCTGACAGATGCTGAAAAGGCCGCGCTGGAGGCCGAGGGGCGCCGTCCGCACTGGCGCTTCAAGCTGGAAGGCAAGCGCGTCGCCTGGGAGGACCTGGCGCGCGGCCATGCCGAGGTGGACACCGCCTCCATGTCCGACCCGGTGCTGATCCGCGAGGACGGGCTGTTCCTCTATACGCTGCCGTCGGTTGTCGACGACATCGACATGGAGATCACCCACATCATCCGGGGCGAGGACCACGTCACCAACACCGGCGCCCAGATCGAAATCTTCGAGGCGCTGGGGGCCAAGGTTCCCGGCTTCGCCCATATGCCGCTGCTGGTCGGCGCCGACGGCACGGCCCTGTCCAAGCGTCTGGGCTCGCTGGCCATCATGGACATGCGCGCCGACGGCTATGAGCCGATCGCCATCACCAGCCACCTGGGCAAGATCGGCACCTCGGACAATCTGGAGGTCGCCGCTTCCCTGCAGGAACTGGGCGAGGCCTTCGCCTTCTCCAAGATGGGCCGTTCGCCCGCCCGCTATGACACGACCGATCTGGATCGCCTGAACGCCCAGGCGGTGCACGGGATCGACTACGCCGCCGCCCAGCCGCGCCTGGAAACCCTGGGCGTCGACTTGGGCGAGACCTTCTGGAACACGGTGAAGGGCAACCTCAGCAAATTCGGCGACGTTGTTGAGATGGCGAAGATCGTTACGGGGCCGGTGACGCCGGTGATCGAGGACGCCGCCTTCGCCGCCGCGGCTCTGGAACTGCTGCCCGAAACCATTGACGCCGACGCCTGGTCGACGTGGACCTCGGCGGTGAAGGACAAGACCGGCGCCAAGGGCAAGGGTCTGTTCATGCCGCTCCGTCTGATCCTGACGGGTCAGGCGCACGGACCGGACATGGCGGCCATGATCCCGCTGATCGGGCGCGAACGTATGATCCAGCGCCTGAAGGGCGAAACCGCCTGACGGTCCGCCTAACGGATAGAAGAAAGGCCGCCCTCGTCATGAAGGCGGCCTTTTTCATTCAGGACTGAAGTCGAGATCAGCCCGCGTTGCAGGCGGCGATCTCTTCTGCGCTCAGGGCCTGGCCCTTGTAGGAGAAGCTGGTCACCGGGCCGATCTTGGCGACCACGCGACGGCACGCGCGCGTCGCGGGCTGGTTGGAGCCGCCGGTGGCGGTGCAGGCGTCGCCTTCGCAGCGCCAGGTGGCGCCGTCGACGATCACACGGCCGGTCGGGGCCTTGGCGGCGTCAGCCAGGGTGGCGCTGGTGGCCGGGGCCTGGGCGAAGGCAGGGGCGGCCGCGAACAGGGCGACGGCGGCGAGAAGAGCACGCATGAACAGTCTCCGATAAGGGTGGGGCGCACGCCCAGCATCGCCATAGGCCGTTTTTTAAGAAAACTGTCAATCCAGCTTCTCGCCTGACGGATCGGCGTTACTGACGCACGTTTACTTACCGACGATCATGTTGCAAGTGGGGCGTGTCCTGAGCTGATTTCATGGCTTCGATCGCGGCCTCGACCGAATCGACGCTGACATAGGCCTCCAGGAAGCTGGCCGGCGTCATGCCCTTTTCGACCGTGTGTTCGATCAAGGTGAAGAAGCCGTCCCAGAAACCGTCCAGATTCAAGAAGATGACGGGCTTGGCGTGCAGGTCCAGCCGCTTCCACGACAGCAGTTCAACCACCTCTTCCAGCGTGCCGACCCCGCCGGGCGCGACGACGAAGACGTCGGATTCGTCGTACATCAGTTGTTTGCGTTCGTGCATGGAGGTGACGACGATCGTCTCCACATCGTCGAACAGGCGTTCGCGGCTGCGCAGGAAGGCGGGCATGATGCCGACGACGCGACCGCCCGCTTCATGCGCTGCACGCGCCGAGGCGCCCATCAGGCCCACGCCGCCGCCGCCATAGACGAAGCGCCAACCCGCTTCGGCCGTCGCCTTGCCGAACTCCGCGGCCGCCTGGATGTAACGCGGATCGGTCCCGTCGGAAGAGCCGCAGAACAGGCAGACGGATTGGCCCTCGAACGGGGCGATGTTGACGGAGGGCAGGGACATGGAACCTTTGGTGACCTCGGGCGGCAAGTGAAGACAGGCGGGGAGCGCCAAGCGGGCCGCGCCGAAGGGGCTGGGCCTAGCGAACGGAGCCGTCTATCTGGACAGACAGCCTTATAGCGATGCGGGACAGGATGGAACGAAGGATCGGCCTGCGACTGAGTTTGAGCCTGGCGCTGGGACTGGCGACAGCGCTTTCGGCTTGCGGCGCTCCCAAGAGCGATGCGGAAGCCGATGCCGCCGAAGTGCAGGACGGCGACTGGATGGCGACGCCGCGCATCATCAGCGTGTTGTCCCAGGCGTCTGGAGGCGCCCTGGTGCGAGGAGAAGCCGCACCTGGCGCGCGTGTGATCCTCAGCGGCACGGATGGTTCTGCCGTGGCCGCCGCCGCAGATGCGCAGGGACGTTTCGAGCTGCATGTCGGTCCAGCGGCGGTCGGGCAGATTCTGACGCCTGAGATCCAGATCGGGCAGGCGACGACGCCGGGACCGCAACGTCTGTTGGTGGTGGGTGAAGGCGAGCGTCTGGCCGCCTTGTTGACCGACGGCGGCGCCAGCCTGCGCCTGACGCCGGGACCGAGTCTGGACGCCTTGGACGGCGACGGACGCGGTCTGATCGCCTCCGGCCGAGCCGACCCTGGTCGAAAAGTCGCAGTCCGGGCCGGAGGAGGCACGGCCCAGGGCGTGGCGGATTCGCATGGTCGCTGGGGCGTTGTCGTTCCCGTTGTGGGTGATCGGGCAAGCGATATTGAGGTGGATGGGCGCATCTTCCACTATCCAGGCCCTGGTGCGCCCGTTGACCGCGTCGAGCGGGCAGGAGAAGGATGGCGGGTCACACGCCAGCTATCAGGCGCGGCGCGCCAGACGACTTGGTTCCCTGATCCCAGTGCCTGAATTCAAGGGACGACCGTCGTTAATGCGGCGTTAACCAAACCAGTTGATCAAGAGAGGGTCTTCTTTCTTCGAGGACACCCACCATCACCAAACGACTTTCAGCCCGATGCTCACTGCGTCGGGCTTTTTTCTTGTGCGTCGGCGCCAAGTGCGACGGACAGTCGGGATGGCGTTGTCACTGAGTTGAAGTAAAATTGGTCTAGACCAATCTCTCTTGCGGGAAGATTGGGCCTGACGTGAAATCGCTGACGCAAAAGTTGAAGAGTGCGGGTCCGATCGGTTTCTCGATCTTCGCGGGCCTGGCGGGGTTCTGCGCCTACTTCTCCATGTACGCCTTCCGCAAGCCGTTCTCAGCGGCGACGTTCGAGGGGGTAGAGGGCTGGGCCTTCGTACTGGACTACAAGGTCGCCCTCGTGATCGCCCAGGTCATCGGTTACGCCCTGTCGAAGTGGATCGGCGTTAAGGTGATCGCCGAGGCGGACGGTCAAGGACGCGGCCGGGCCATCCTGATGTTGATCGGCGCCTCATGGCTGGCGCTGGTCGCTTTCGCCCTGATCCCGGCGCCGTGGAATGTGGCGGCTCTGTTCTTCAACGGCCTGCCGCTGGGTCTGATCTGGGGGCTGGTGTTCGCCTATATGGAAGGGCGGCGCGTGTCCGACGTTCTGGGCGCTGTGTTGTGCGCCAGCTTCATCTTGTCGTCCGGCGTGGTGAAGGCGGTCGGCAAGCTGCTGCTTCAGGCCGGCGTCAGCGATCTGTGGATGCCGGCGGCGGCGGGTGCGGTCTTCATGCCCTTGTTGCTGATCTCGGTCTGGGGGCTGGCGCAACTGCCGGGCCCCAGCGCGGACGACGAGCGCGAACGTGTGCGCCGCGCGCCGATGAACCAGGATGAGCGGCGACGTTTCCTGGCCGATTACGGGCTGGGACTGGCCGCACTGATCGCCGCCTATGTGCTGTTCACCGCCTTTAGGGATTTCCGCGACAACTTCTCAGCCGAAGTCTGGGAGGCGGTCGGATATGGCGATGCGGCAGGCGTCTTCGCCGCCAGCGAGCTGCCGGTGGCGGTCATCGTGCTGATCGTGCTGGGCAGTCTGATCCTGATCCGCGACAACCGGCGCGCGCTGATGGTGATGCACGGTGTGGTAATCGCGGGCGCGGCGCTGATCGGTCTGTCGACCCTGGCCTTTCAGACCGAGCTGGTGTCGGCGCTGACGTGGATGATCCTGAGCGGGGCGGGCCTCTACATGGCCTACACCCCGTTCAACGCCATGCTGTTCGACCGGATGCTGGCGGCGACGCGCAGGGTCGGGACGGCAGGCTTCCTGATCTATGTGGCCGATGCGTCAGGCTATATCGGCAGCGTCGTTCTGTTGCTCTATCGTAGCTTCGCGGCGCCACAGCTGGATTGGCTGCAGTTCTTCATCGGCGCGGCCTACGCCTCAGCGACAGCCAGCCTGGTGCTGACGCTGGCGTCGGCGCTTTATTTCGGGCGCAAGCTGGGGCGGAAGCATCAGTCGCCGACGATACAGGCCGCGCCGGACGCCGCCGCATCTTGAACGCTGGACGTCAGGGCGTGACGTCCAGATCGACCTTCACGCGCAGCGCGTCGTGACGCCAGTATTCGTGGTCGTATTCGACGATGCGCCCGGCCGCGTCGAAGCTGGCGCGGATCACCAGAAGGCCCGGCGTGCCTGACTTGACGCCCAGAGCCTCAGCCTCTTCTTGGATAAGCGCGCAGGGCTGCATCTCGACCCGGTTGCGCGTCACCGCCAGCCGATAACGGCTCTTGAGAATCTGCGTCAGTGAGCCGTCCAGATCATGCGCCAGCAGATCCGGCGCCCGCTCCGCCTCGACATAGATGCGTTCGACCAGCACCGGTCGCCCGTCGATCAGGCGGCGTCGCCGGATCAGGTGCACCGACGCGCCCAGCGGCAGGCCCATGGCCTTGGCGACCCCGTCCTGGGCTTCGACAGAGGCGGTCGACAAAGTCTCAGTCGCGGGCTGGCGGCCCTGTTCAGACACATAGGTCATGAAGCCGGCCCAGCGGGTTGGATCATAGGTCACGGGTTCGGGCGAGACGTACCAGCCGCTGCGGTCGCGGCGGAAGATCATCCCCTCGGACTCCAGCTGGAACAGGGCCTCGCGGATCGTGCCGCGCGCTACGCCCAGCCCATCCTGAAGCTGACGTTCCGACGGCAGCTTGGCGCCTGGCTTCAGCGCGCCGCTGTGGATCTGGCGGGCGATATGATCGCGGGCCACCAGATAGCGGCCCCGATCGCCCGCAGGCGTTTCGGTCGGTGAATTCCACCAGGCAGGCGCAGGGGCGGCGGACATGAAAGCTCGTCGGCTGAGAAGTCGTTGACGCCTTATCGCGTCTTCGCGTCCCGGCGTCGATCCTCTGCGCCGCCCGTAACGAAAACGGCGGCGACCCTTTCGGATCGCCGCCGCCAGGGCATCGGACTGTTGATGGCCTCAGTAGCTGTAGCTCATGCGGAACAGGAAGGTCCGGCCCGGCTCCATATAGTCCTTCATGTAGCTGGGGCTTTCACCCTTGGTCGTATAGTAGCGGTGGCCGTCCAGAATGTTCTGCACGTCGAAATCGACCGCCAGCTGCTCGTTGACGTGGTAGCGCGAGTGGAAGTCCAGCGTCTTGGTCGGCTGCACCCATTTGTCGACGGCGTTGTCGCGCAGATCCTCGATGTACTCGCCCTGATAGTTGTAGGACAGGCGCGCTTCGAAGCCGTACTTCTGATAGGTCAGCGAGGCGTTGTACATCAGGTCCGGCGCGCCGACGAAGGAGATCGGGCGCCCCTTGCGATAGTCCAGGCCCGTCTCGCCCTCGCTGGTCTGCAAGGTCAGATTGCCCTCGAAGCCGAAGCCGTCCAGCGGCGCGGCCAGGCCGTCGAAGCTCTTGATGAAGTTGAACTCGACCCCGGCGATTTCGGCGGTGTCGCCGTTCTTGGGCTGGGTGATTTCGATGAAGCCCTCGGTCGTGGTGGCGTCGACCTGGCTGCCGTTGGTGAAGATGAAGTTGTCGATCTTCTTGTAGAAGACGCCTGCCGACAGGACGCTGCTGCGGTCAGGATAAAACTCGGCCGACAGGTCCAGATTCAGCGCTTCCGCCGGTTTCAGGTCCGGGTTGCCGCGGCTGATGGCCAGGATCTCGTTCGTCACCGGATCGCGCGTCACCGATTGCCCGCCCGAGATGTAGCCGTACTCGGGCCGCGAGAAGCTGGTCCAAAGGGCGGCGCGATAGACCCACTGCTCGTTCGGACGCCAGGTCGCCGTCACACTGGGCAGGAAGACGCCGTAGTCTGCGTCGCTGGTATCGAACCCGCTGGCGTCGCCGTCGTCCGACCAGAAGGTGTTCTTGACGTCGGTCTGTTCATAGCGGCCGCCCGCGATGACCTGCAGGTCGCCCCAGCGCAGTTGCGCCAGGGCATAGGCGGCGTAGATGGTCTCCTGCCCCTGTTTGTCGTCCTGGCTCAGGCGTTCATAGGACATGGAGGACGGGGTGGCGGCCTCGGCCGCGCGGATGGCGGCGATCACCCGTTCGCGGTTGAAGATGGCGCCATAGTAGTATCGGCCGCCCAGGATGCGATCGACCTCGCGTTCGATCAGGCCGGAGGCAGCCATGGACTGGCCGTCCAGCGCCGTGCCGGAGAAGTCGCCGTCCCAGATCGGGGTGCTGTCGTACTCACGTTCTGATTTCAGGTATTTGGCGCCGAAGCGGATCTGTTCCAGCGGGCCGCGATCGACCCGGTAGCGAGCGTCGATCTTGAAGGCGAGGCGGTCGTCCTTCTGACGCGAACGGCTGTGGCCTGCGCCGTCCAGCGGCAGCAGCGACGGGTCGCGTTCAACATGGGCGGCGAAGGCGGGCAGTTGCGGCATGGGGAAGCGTCCATCGTAGGACGACCACAGCAGGCCAGTTTCGTTCAACGGCGCAGCGCAGGCGTCGCAGTTGTAGCCGATGGAGTAGTTGTCGGGGTTTTCGCGCTCGCCGAAGCTGTAGCTCAGGTCGTAACTCAGCTCGAGCGCGTTCAACCGGCTGACGCCGCCCAGGTTGACGGTGGCCAGGGTCTGGTTCTCGTCGGAAATGTCCATGTTGCGCGAGAACTGGAACGCCTGCGGATCCCACACGCCCGAGCGGCCGTGCAGGGACCAGTAGGATTTCCGGGTCCGGTCCGCATCGGTGATGCGGCCGTCGCCGTCGGCATCGACGATCTGGCCCGTCGTATAGCCGTAGACGGCGCCCAGGCTTGCGTCCTGGCCGATGATCATTTTCTCAGGCGCTGACAGGCTGCGGTCTTCGTCGTTCACCTGTACCAGACGCATGGTCGGGCGACTGCGATAGTCGGTCCAGTCATTGGTCGAGGCGCGCTCGAAACGGTTGTACTGGCCGCGCAGGTACAGATCGTGATCGGCGCCGCGATAGTCGAAGGAAACGTTGCCGCCATACCGCTCCTGTTCGTTGCGGCGGTAGTCCAGGTCGATGCCCGGCAGGTACATGGAGCGTTCGTCGATCGCTTCTTCAGCGTTCTTGCGCCAGATGTAGGGCTCCCATTCGCCGTCGTTCTCGGTCTCTTCGGTGACGCCGTTCGAGCGGCCGTAGTTGATTGAGGCGAAGACGCCGAAACGCTCGTCCTTCAGGCGGCGGCCGAAGTCGGCCTGCAGCAAATAATTGTCCGAGGATTCGCCCTGATCCTTGGCGCGGTCGTTGAAGCCGTAGCTGGCGAACAGGCGCGCCACCGGGGCGTTGAAGTCAAAGGCGTTGGGCGTGCGGAAGTCGATCGATCCGCCGATAGCGTCGCCGTCCATGTCGGGCGTCAGCGTCTTGGAGACGGAAATCGCCTGCAGACCGTTGGGCGGCAGGACGGTCATCGACATCTTGCGGCTGTCGGTATCGGTCAAAGCCACGCGCACGCCGTTGATCGAATAGGCGTTGAAGGTGCCGGCGAAGCCCCGGACGGTGACGTATTCGCCTTCGCCCGTCGTCTGGTTGACGATGACGTTGACGCCCGGCAGGCGCGCCAGGGCGTCGGCGACGTTGGCGTCGGGCAGCTTGCCCATATCATCAGCCGACAGGACGTTGACTACGCCGTCGGCGCGACGCTGGGCCGAGATGGCGTTGGCGGTGCCCAGGCGTTGGCCAGTCACCACCACCTCGCCGACGACGGTCGGTTGGGCTTGGTCTTCTTCAGAGGCGGCGGCGATCGCCGCGCCTGCAACGGCCCAGGTCAATGCTAGGGCGCTGACGCCTGCGATGCGGTTCGCCGTGCGTGATGCGACGGCGGCGGAATGAAACGACATTGGTGATCCCCACCCAGAGTCCAGAAATTTTGGCTGGGAGAGGGCGCTTCTCGGGCCGTCCCCCGTCCGCATCGGCGGACGAGGGCGGGGTAGCCTCAAGCCAAACTGGTGTAAACCAGTTGCTTTGATCTACACAAAACATTCATGGTTAGAATGTTTGCATATATGAGTATTGTTGTCCGACTTCGGATCTATGCATATTGCTATTTCAGCGCCGCCTGGATGATGTCGATATAATGCGAGACATCAGGCGTAATAACGCCGGGCTGCTTGCCTAGGTCGTCATAGCGGCGCAGGCGCAGGGCCTCCCTGAAAAACGGGTGCGCCTCAAAGGCCGCGCATTCCGCCTTGTTGAACGGTCCGCCCTGAAGACTCAGGCTCAGCGCCGATGCGCCGCTCAGGGCTTCAAGATAGCCTGGTTCAACGGCGCACAGATAGCGTTTGGCGGCGACGTGCAAGGCGATCGGGGCTGTCACAGCTTCAGGAAACCATTGAGATAGAAAGGCTTCACCCAGCTTTTCATGAGCTGCGTCGTAGCCGTGATCCTCAGCCGCATCGCCCGCGCCTTCAAGGAATTGTCCCACGTCATGCAAAAGGGCCGCCGCGATCATGGCCGGGGTGTCTCCGGCGTCTTCCGCCAGCTTGGCGCATTGCAGCATATGCTCGCGCTGATTGACGTGCTCGCCGTAGCGGCTCTCGCCGTGGCGGTCGAAGAGGTCGGTAATCTGCTTCACAGGCGTAGCCCTCGCCGTCGACCAGAGGTCGCAAACGGCTGATCAGTTGTTGTGGAGTGTTTCTGCGCCCGCCCAGTCATTAAACAGTCATGGCGAACCCCTATTGGTCTAGACCACAAAATCGTCTCCAGCAAGACCACGGACAGACTGTCATGAACCGCACGCTCATCGCCGCCCTGCTAGCTTCGGCTTGCCTGATCCCGACTGGCGTTCAGGCGATGCAGGGCCAGGCCTGGGATTTCACGCCGCGCTATGAATTGCCGCGCGGTGCAGGACCGCAGCGTACAGACACGCCGTCGCCGATAGCGAAGCTGACCCCGTCCGCGAGCTCCATGCGGTTCAACAACATGGCGCCAACGGAGCGCCGGAACCTGGAAACGGCTTTTGATTCCAGACGCGATTTCACCGTCGAGATGTGGATTCTGGACCATGTGAATCACCCGGTCGCCGCTGTCCTGACGCCGGACGGCGCGAACGGCGCGACGCCCTGGCTGCTGTCCTATCGCGACGGCCAGGCCTCGTTCGGCCCAGCGGGCGCGGCCATGGTCGACGCCCCCGACTATAAAGACGTCTGGCGACACGTCGTGGGGGTGCGTCAGGGCGACGCCTGGCGCCTTTACGTCAATGGCGCCCTCGCCGGATCGACCTCGGCGTACATGACCGGCGCCTCGGAAAGCTCTCTGGCGCTGACGGCTTACCTGGAGGCCGAGCCCTATATGTCCCTGCCGGACCTCGTGCGCGGCGCAGCGGTGCATGATCGCGCTCTCAGCGCGGCAGAGGTCGAAGCCGCCTTCGCCGCCCGCGCGGCCCTGGTCGACCAGGGCCGCCTGAATGCCGAGACCTTCCACTTCACCCAGCCGCCTTATCTGAACGCCCCGACGACACAGGATGTCCAGCTGTCGTGGGAGACGGATCGTCCAGCCCGCTTCACCGTCGCCTGGGGCGAGACGGAGGCTCAGATGCGTCGCATCGAGGTTCTCGCCCCCGAAGAGGACCGTCTGGGCGGCGTGACGCTGGACGGTTTGAAGGCCGATACGCCCTATTTGTATCGCGTCACGGCCTCGACTGAGGACGGGCGGGCGCTGGATTCGGGCCTGTTGTCGTTCCGCTCGGCGCCGCTGCCCGGCGCGCCTTTCGTCATCGCCGTCTCGGCTGACACCGAGGCGCGCCCCCATATCAACAACCGCATGAGCCAGCTGATCTGGGAAGAGCGGCCGAATCTGCTGTTGCTAGCCGGCGATCTGACCGACGGCGGCGACATCGAGCGCCGCTATCAATGGACGCACGAGTACTTCCTGGGCATGGGCGGCCTGTTCGGGCGCGTGCCGGTCATCACCGCCCCCGGCAACGGCGAGGGCGAGCAGCACTGGTTCCGGCGTTATCACCGCCAGCCGGGCGCAGAGAGCTATTTCAGCCACCGCTACGGTGACGTCGAGTTCTTCGTCCTCGACAGCAATCTGGAGGACAGCGAGGAGCGGAAGCCCGGCTTCCGGGCACGCCAGGTCGCCTGGCTGGAGCAGGCTCTGGCTCGCTCCACCGCCCGCTGGAAGATCGCCATGCACCACCATGACGTCTTCACTAGCGATGAAGACGATCACGGCGACAGCTGGGCCGCCCGCTCAACCTACGGCAGCGAGACGATGCAGCGTGAATTCACCTCGATCTTCGAACGCCATGGCGTGGATCTGGTCATCTACGGCCACCTGCACGCCTATGAGCGCACCTGGCCGATGACGCAGGGCGCGATCGATCTCGAAAACGGCGTCACCTATGTTCAAGTCGGCGGCATGGGCGGCAATCTGGAAGACTTCGCGCCGAACAAGCCAGCCTTCAGCGCCAAGACCGCCCGGACGCACCACTACGTCATGCTGCGCGGGGCAGGAGATCGGATCGAGGTCGAGATGATCGATATTGAAGGCCGCTCGCGGGATCGTTTCACCCTGACGAAGTAGGCGTTCTTTCACTCTGCTCGGGTGAGGCGACGATCTGCTGAGGCGTATCCGCGAGGCCTGGCCCAAGGCGCTATTGGTCACCCGGATCAATCGGCCGCTAGAAGACGTTGCGTCGGATGTGGAATCTGGTCTGGCCGATATGGCGCCGGCGATACGTCGAATACGCCGACGCCCACCATTTCATCGTGGTCGATGAGCGACGAAATGTGCTCGCCGACCTGCTGGCGTTCCTGGGTGAGAGCGAGGCGACTGGCCTACATGAAGGGCTGAACGATAGCTGACAAAAGGTGTCAGCATGAGACGCTAAGACATCGTCCATCGACAAGTAAACCAGATGGAAAAGCGCCATGTCAGATTCGAGCCGGGTGACCCTCTATTATTCGCCGCAAAGCCGGGCGACCGGCGCGCGTGTTCTGTTGGAGGAACTGAGTGCGCCCTATGACCTTCACGTTCTGAATGCGAAGGCCGGGGAGCAGCGCGAACCCGCCTATCTGGCCATTAATCCGCTGGGCAAGGTGCCGGCGATCCGGCATGGCGACGCGCTTGTGACGGAGCAGGTGGCCATCACCATCTATCTCGCCGACCTGTTTCCCGAGGCGGGCATGGCGCCTGGATTGAGCGATTCGCTGCGTGGACCTTACCTGCGCTGGATCGCCTACTACGGTTCATCGTTCGAGCCGGCGCTGATCGACCGGTTCATGCAGCGTGAGCCGGCTCCGGTCACGCAATCGCCTTACGCAGACTTTGACACCATGCTTGGCGCTCTCGAGGCGCAATTGTCGAAAGGGCCTTATCTCTTCGGTGACCACATGACGGCTGCGGACATCCTGTGGGGCGTCGCGCTCAGCTGGACCATGATGTTCGGCATCGTACCCAAGAGGAACGTTTTCGTGCGCTACGCCGAGCAGATTACCTCCCGGCCTGCATTCCAGCGGATAACAGCCGCTGACGCCGCGCTGGCGGCGGAGCATGCGGCAATGGTCGGGGAGTAGCCGAGCAACTGGCCCGCTCCATGTTTGCGGCTAGCCAGTTCACGAGAGACGTGGTCACGGCTTCACGTTTGATGGGGCGCGGATTGCCATAGGGGCGAGTTGCGACACGGTTCTGAAAGCCGGACCGATCAGGAAGCGATTGATAACGGCGGCTGCAGCGTGGCGAGCCGCCGTGAGGGGGGCGTTGTCGCGAGCGGATTCGGCTGCCATCCGTGTTCGTAAGAAAGCGCGGGGCCCTTCGACTATGGAGTCATGAACCCCATCGACACCTCGCCGCCTGGTATAGATCTGAACACCCATGAAGACGCTGACGAACGTTATCAGCGAGCCGCGGGTCTGTTCGGACCCGCGTTGAGCCGCCTTGTCTCCGGCTACGAGGCCAACGCGGCCGAGCGGCAGGATCTGCTGCAGGATATCCACCTTCAGCTTTGGCGCAGTCTGGCCAGGTTTGACGGTCGATGTTCCCTCAAGACCTGGGTCTATCGCGTCGCACACAACGTCGCCGCCGATCATGTGCGGCGATCCGTGCGGCGCGGCTCCATGAGCAGCCTCGAAGATCTGGAGTCGGCAAGCGAGAAGATCCCGCTTCCATCACATGAGAAGGAGGTGCTGGATCGGCTGACCTTGGCTCAGGTCCATGACCTGCTCCTGCGTATGGAGCCGCTCGATCGACAGGTGATCCTGCTCTACCTCGAAGGTGAGGACGCCGCCGCGATTGCTGAAGTCAGCGGCCTTTCCGCTGGGGCGGTCGCCACCCGAATTCATCGCATCAAACGCCTGTTGGCGAACCACTTCGACCGGAGGAGCTTCCAATGAACACGCCCTACGACCCATGGATGGATCAGCCGTCGACCGTGGCGCGTCCTTCGTTCGACGACCTGCGCCGACGCCGGGATGAACTGGATCGCCGAACCCGTCGTCGCAATGCCGTGGAGCTCA
The DNA here is from genome assembly GCA_002430835.1 of Brevundimonas sp. UBA5936. GTDB lineage: Bacteria > Pseudomonadota > Alphaproteobacteria > Caulobacterales > Caulobacteraceae > Brevundimonas. The sequence continues at coordinate 3,866 of DJDA01000111.1, read as the reverse complement.
TTGCGGGCGGGGCGGCGTCGGTGTTCCTTCTGGTGATGTGCGCCCTTTCCCTGGCGCGCGTCGACGACCCTGCCGATCTGGTGAGAGCGCTCGGTTTTGCAGCCTTGCCGCTAGGTCTGCTGGTTTCGGCCGCCTACGTCTTCTTCAATGGCCGCAGGGCGGAACAGGACATGGCTCGGACGGGTCTTGATCATCTCGTCCGAGGGCTGCGGCGCGAGCATCGACTGCTGCGGCTTGCCTGGTTCTGGTACGTCGGACCGATGATTCCGGGATTCGTGATGATCTACGTCGGGACCTATCTCGCGCAGCCTGAGATGTGGGCTTTCGCCGCCATCGCCGGCGGTTTGACGGCGCTGTTCCTGATCTGGGTCGCTACGATCAATCTGTCGGCGGCGCGCCGTGTCGGGGATGAAATTCAGCGCCTTGAGCAACTGGAAGGGGCGGGGCGCTGACCTGTCGAATCGAGGAGCGGGAGGCGCTCCTCGATCTCTAGACGGTTGCCGGCCTAGCCTGTGCTGCGGCTTGGGCGCGGACTTAGATCCGGACAGGTTTGGGTGAACATCATGCGCCGTCCGATCCTCAGCAGTTCGGCGGCCATGGGCGGGTCGCGGTTCACGAGCACGACCACGACGGCGTCATCCTGAGGGAAGGCGACCGCTTCCGAATTGACGCCGAGGGCGCCGCCGCTGTGGCCGAACCAGGGATGCTCCTCGAAGTCGCCGGTGCTGAAACCGAAACCGTAACCGAGTTCCGGAAGGTTTCCTCGAGCGGGGCCGGACACGATCTGTTTCTGCTGAAGTAGACGGGCTGTTTCCGGTTTGACGAGGCGGCCGGACTGAAGCGCGGAGAAGAAACGTTCCAGATCCTCAACCGTACTGAAGGCGCCTCCGGCCGACGTGCCGGGCAGAACAGACTCCGCAGAAGGGCGCAGTTCCAGAGGCGCGCGTGAGCTCGGCGGCGCGGCCTGTTCCGACGGTCGGTCGTTCGAACCCTCTTGTCGTCTGTCGCTCGGGGCAGACGGACGAGGAGGCAGAACGCCGCTGGTCATGCCTTGAACAGAGGCTGTGGGGAGGTCGTGCGTGAGGCTCGAGGCTGCCATGTCGGCCGGAGCGAAAATGTGTTCGGCGACATAGGCGTCATAGGTCTGTCCCGACGTCTGTTCGATCAGAAAGCCCAGTAATAGAAAGCCGCTGTTGGAATAGGCGAACCGAGAGCCCGGCTCGAAGGCGGGCGCATCGGCGGCGATAAGGGGCTTGAGTTCGGCGAGGGTCTTCGCGCGCCCGATTGCGGCGGCGTTGTCCGGCGTGAAGAAGTTGCCGAGCCCGGAGCTGTGGGTCAGCAATTGCCTGACCGTGACATTGGAGGCTTCTGCGGTCAGCCCATCGACATAGCGCCCAATCGGAGCGTCGAGGTCGATCTGGCCCTTCTCGACAAGTTGGCCGACCGCTACGGCCGTGAACATTTTCCCGGCCGAGCCTATGTTGAACCGCGATCGGCTCGTGATGGGGGCGCCGTCCGACTGCGCGCCACGGGCGTAGGTCATGGTCTGACCTTTCCGTGAGATCAGGACCGCTCCTGAAAAGTCCAGGGTTTCGGCGCGCGCAGCGACGCACGCCCGCAAGGCTTCGATCTCAGGGCTCGGCTCCTCCGCTTGCGCTGCGACCGGCGACAGGAACAGCAAGGCGGCGCAGAAAGGCGTCAGGGTTCGGCGAGGCGACATTCTCTTCTCCGGTCGGTGTTTAGCGGGCGGGCAGCGGCTTCAACGGGCCCCTTGGCCGAGAGCGTCCTGAGTTTCGATCCACCGCCGCGCGACATGCAGCGGGTCATCGCCGCCGTTCTGATCCGGGGTCACGCCGAGACGCTCCCAGTCGCCGCCGGTCTTGTGGTTGACGGGGCGGCCGTTCGGAATGGTGATGGATAGGCTGTGGGGAAGGCGCGTCGGCTCGCCGATCATATGCGCGGCGCCGCCGGTGCGCGAGCCGATGACGATGGCTCGTTTCTCGTTCTGGAGCGAGTAGGCGAGAAATTCCGCCGCCGATCCGGTCCGCCGATCGACCAGCACGACGACAGGCCGGTCGGAGGGAAAGCGCGGCAGGCTCGTCGTTGAGAGGGCTTGGGGTGTCAGGCCGGACCGTGTCTCAATCGACTGGACGGAGGTCGTTTTGGGATCGATCAGGCTGGAGAGCAGGAGGTTGGCGGTGTCCGCATCACCGCCGCCGTTCTGGCGTAGATCGAGAATGAGGCCGCGCGCGTCCTGCAGGAGCAGCAGGGCGGCGCGCAACTTGGGTTCAGCCTGGTCGGGCGCATAGAAGGCGCTGAGGCGCAGATAGCCTATGCTGGGATCCAGCAGGCGAACATCCCTGACGCCGGCGTTGGCGGCCATGCCTGCCGCTCGCCAGTCTGCCAGCCACTGTCCGGCAGGCGCCTCGGGACGCGACAGACGCACCTGGAAATGGCCGTCGTGGGCATCCAGATCCCGTTCAAGCTTCAGGGCGAAGGCCGAAGGATTCGCACAATCAACCGCATAACGGTTCGTGGCGCTCCAGCGACGAATGTCCGTCGCGATCTCGGCTCCACGCGCAGCATTGAAATAGGCGCTTTCGACGGCGTTGGCGGCGGCGTCGAGCGTCTCTGCCTGAACTGGGCAGGCGAGGGCGGTCAGAAGAGTGAAAAGCGGCACAGGGGAACCCGATTGGGTTGATGATGTAACAGCGCTAATATAATAAATCGAACATGGCAAACAGCATCACACTCGGCACGCAGTTGCGGCGTCTTCTCGAACTGCTCGATGGCGACGTCGAAGCGGCCTATCGGCGGGCGGGCCTGAATTTCCGTCCGCGATACACGCCGATCTTTCGGGCGCTCATGAGAGAGGGCGCCTTGAGCATCAAGGATGTCGCGAGGCTCGCCTGCGTCACCCACTCCGCAGCGAGCCAGACGGTTGCGCAGATGATCCGGGAGGATCTGGTTCAAGCTGAGCTGGGAAGCGACCGTCGTGAGCGCCTGGTCGCCCTGACGCCGCGCGCCCTGGCCATGGCGCCGGACCTTGAACGTTGCTGGGCGGCGACAGCGCGCGCGGCCGCGTCGCTGGACGAGGATCTATCCTTTGAGCTGGAGCCCGTTCTACGCGCGGCCGTCGTCGCCCTGACGGCCAAGCCGTTTCTGGATCGAATGGTCGATCCGGCGAAGCCTTGTGAGGAAAATTGAGGCGAGCTGACAAAGACCTGCGAAGCAGGCGGCTAGTCGACGGATGTGTGTGGAAGGGGCTGCGCTAGAACTGAGAAAATCAGTCTTGGGCTTAATGCCCCCGAGTGGCTCCGATTCGCGGAGGCGTTTCGAACGATCTGCTTCCTGCCAAATCGAGAAGTAGGAGCTTTGTTTGAGATGGTGCGATTCTTCTATAAGGAACGAGAGGAGGCTCCTGACCTCTCGCCAACTTAATCGTGTTCTCTTCACGCGGGACCGTGTTGACGCTCAACGCGGGCGCAGTGGCGATCTCAGATTAGCTCATTGCGCTTTTCGGCGCCGTGGCGGCCCTCGCCGGAACTGTGCGAGGATGGATGGAGGCTCCGTGAGACGGCCGACGCAACCCGCCCGGTCGGAGAGGGTTGAGCCTTCATGCGCTTCCTCGATCTGCTTCCCTCGGCCCTGATCGGCGCCGCCGCCAGCGCGCGTTCGATGACGCCCATGGCCGTCATCGCCGCAGCGCGGCTGGGCCGCCGCGCCACGCCGGGCAGACTCGTTCTGCTCGATCGTCCGTTATTCAGGTTCGGTGCGCTGGCGATGGGCGTTGGCGAACTGCTAGGCGACAAGATGAAGTCCGCGCCGGATCGTACGGTATTCCTCGGCCTGCTTGCGCGGATCGC
>DJDA01000079.1:6919-7581 GCA_002430835.1 Brevundimonas sp. UBA5936 | reverse complement strand
GGTCGGGCGCGGCGCGGGCGGCGTCGGGCGCGGTTGCGGCGCCGGCGGCGTAGGCTCCGGTTCCGGCGGAGTCGGCTCGGGCGGCGTTTCGACCGGCGCGGTCTCGCCGTCCTCCAGAGAAGGTTCTTCCTGCGGATTGTCGGCCGGAGCGGCGGCGATCTCGATGTCCGAGACGATCGACACCGGCACGGAGTTCACCAACGGCCTCGGCTCGTCCTTCGACGACCACGACACGAAGGCGAGCGCCACCACCCCCGCGTGCAGGGCGATGGATCCGAGGATGGCGGGGCTGGGGCGGCGCAAGGTCCGTCAGCCCTCCGTCGGCTCGTCGGCGGCGGTGTCGGTGATCAGGTTCAGCTTGGTGAAGCCCGAGGCCGACAGGCGCGCCATCACGCGCGCCACGGCCTGATAGGGGGCGCGGCCGTCGGCGCGGATGAAGATAGCCTTGTCGCGCGCCTTCTCGCCGCCCTCTTCAGCCACGCGCAGGGCCAGCTGTTCCCAGCGGACTTCGCCCTCGCTGATGAAGATGGCGCCGTTCTGGTCGATCGAAACCGTGACCGGCTTGTCGGTCGTCTCGACCGCGCTGGCCTCGGTCTTGGGCAGCTCGACCGGGACGCCGACCGTCAACAGCGGCGCCGAGATCATGAAGATGATCAGCAGCA
>DJDA01000079.1:0-6834 GCA_002430835.1 Brevundimonas sp. UBA5936 | reverse complement strand
GATCAGCAGCACCAGCATGACGTCCACCAGCGGCGTGACGTTGATCTCGCTCAGCGACCGCTTGCGCGCGCTGCGACGGCCGCGGCCGCCGCTGGAGCCTCCTGCACCACCCATGGCCATGGATCAGGCGCTCCGGCGCAGGTTCAGGTCGGACGGCGGCGGCGGCGGCGGCGGGGTCGCCGGCGCGCCAAGACGCCGCGCGATGGCCGACTGCAGATCGTCGGCGAAGGCTTCCAGACGGCCGGTGAACTTGCCCGCCGACACCGAGAAGGCGTTGAAGGCGATATAGGCCGGGATGGCCGCCGCCAGACCGATGGCCGTGGCGAACAGGGCCTCGGCGATGGCCGGGGCCACGGTCGTCAGATTGGTGTTGCCCGCCGCCGCGATGCTGTCGAAGGCGTTCATGATGCCCCACACCGTGCCGAACAAGCCAATGAAGGGCGAGGCGGTGGCGACCACCGACAGCACGCCCAGGCCGTGCTCGACCTTCTGGCTCTCGCGGGCGATGACTGAATCCAGCGCCCGGTCGATGCGGGCGATCAGCATGGAGCCTTGCGTGTCCGTCATGGCGCCGCGCGTGCGCGCCTCGCGCCAATCCTGCAGCGTCAGCACCAGCATGCGCGGCAGGGGATCGACGGGCTGCGGCCCCGCCTGGGCGGCGACCTCCTCCAGCGAGCGGCCGCTCTCGACCTGCTTCTCGAACTCGGTCGCGCGGGCGTTCATGCGCGAGAAGCGCACCGCCTTGTCGATGATGATGGTCCAGGACCAGACCGAGGCCGCGGCCAGGCCGATCATCACCGTCTTGACCACCCAGTCGGCGGTCATGAACAGCTCGATGGGATTCAGCAGGGAGGCGTCGGCGGGCGGAGTCATGCTTGGTCCTTGGCGGAAAGTCCGTTCATCCGCCTTTTGCACCGGGCGGACGTGGCGGTTTCATGGCGGCGGGTCTAACGGGCGTCGCGCCCGGCGTCACGAGGGCGCCCGCTGACAACCTCGTTATTGCGAAGCTTCACCGGAGAGCCAGGGCGTCACCAGCTCGACCAGCCGCTTCGTCGGACGGCGCGGGCGCCCGTCCAAATGGATGCAGACAGCCGTCACATCGGCCCGGCACAATACGTCGCCGTCCCGCTCAACCGTCTGGCGGATGATCAGGCGCGGCCCCTTGATCGCTTCATAGCGGGTGCGCACCACCAGGGCGTCGTCGATCCGCGCGGGCTTCAGGTATTTGATCGCCAGGTCCGACACCACGAAGGCCAGCGGCTCCTCCTGCTCCAGCAGGTCTACATGCCCTACCCCCGCCAGACGCAGGAAGTCCGACCGCCCCCGCTCGAAATAGCGGACGTAGTTGGCGTGATAGACCAGGCCGGTGAAGTCCGTGTCTTCGTAATAGACCCGCACGGGCAACAGGTGATCGCGGCCGTCGAAGCGGCCGGCGCTGGGTTGGTCGGTCATGGTCTCAGCTCTTGCCGGAAGCGGCGGCGGGCGCCGGGGCGTCGAAGCCCGGACAATAGCGCGATTTCAACGTCGCGAACTCGCCGGTCAGCGGATCATTGCTCATCAGGATGCGGTTGGGCCGCGAAACAAAGGCCACCGCCTCCCGGCTGCCCTTCAGTCCGGCATAGCCGCAGGCGGCGCGACCGCGCCCCGACTCGACATGGCGCACTTCGGCCTGCGGTCCCATCTGCTCGCGCACCTGATCAAGGGCGCGTTCGGCCGGGGTCGTCTGCCTCGGTCCGAAATGCGCGCCCTGCATCAGGGCGTAGACGCTGAAACCGCCCAGCACGACGACCGCCGCGCCGAGCACGACGATCATCCGGTTCATCCTGCGGGGATGCGCCAAGGGCCGCCTCCTTATGGGAAAGGGAGGATGACCGGCTTTACCGCCGAGGTGAAGTCTTTTTGCGAAAGATTCGCGTCTCTCCGCATTACGGACAGAGCGACGGCGGCCGACGTTTGGTCAGTCGCGGTCGTAGAGACGCAGCACGGCCAGGGCGCCGATGGTGGTCAGCACGCCCAGTGCAAAGGCGCCGACCAACGAGCTTGTGGCCGCCGCGGTCGACACCGTGACGGGCCGCTTGGCGTACCACTGAACGATCTCGCCGGCGTGGGCGTGGTCGATGCCCTCGTCATAGGCTTCGTCCAGATAGGTGTCGTCGGCGGCGGCCATCGGCGTCTCCAATTCATGCCTGCGCATAATCCCCGGCGCGTTCGGGCGGTTCCCCTCTCGTGACAGAGGAAGCGGCATCCAGTAAAGGGCGCCCCTCAGCATATTCGACATCTGGCGAGCGACTCCATGGCCGGCCATTCCAAATTCAAGAACATCATGCACCGCAAGGGCCGCGCAGACGCGGTCCGTTCAAAGCTCTTTTCGCGCCTTTCACGGGAAATCACCGTGGCGGCCAAGTCGGGGATGCCCGACCCGGCGATGAACCCCCGGCTGCGTCTGGCGGTGAACAACGCCAAGGCCGAATCGATGCCGAAGGACAACATCGAGCGCGCCATCAAGAAGGCCTCGGGCGGCGAAGTCGATGCGATGGAGGAGATCCGCTACGAGGGCCGCGGCCCCGGCGGCGTCCAGGTCATCGTCGAAGTCCTGACTGACAACCGCAACCGCGCCGCCTCGGGCGTGCGCTCGGCCTTCGCCAAGAACGGCGGCGCCCTGGGCGAATCGGGCTCGGTCACCTTCATGTGGGACCGGGTCGGCAAGATCCACTATCCGGCCGAAGCGGGCACTGAAGACGCCGTGATGGAGGCCGCCATCGAGGCCGGCGCCGCCGACGTCGAGAGCGACCTGGTCAAGCCCGACATCTACGAAGACGCGCCGGGCCACACCATCTGGACCGCCTTCGAAGATCTGAACGAAGTGGCCGAGGCCATGTCCAAGGTGCTGGGCGATCCCAAGTCGACCGCCATCGTCTGGAAGCCGCAGTCGGAAATCGACCTGACGGGCGATTCGGTCGGCGTCCTGTTCAAGCTGCTGGACGCGCTGGACGGCGAAGACGACGTGCAGCAGGTCTATTCGAACGAGAACATCTCGGACGAAGACGCAGCCAAGTTCGCGGGCTGATCCGCACGCAATGACCCTGACCCCGGCGCCGGGCCCATGCGGGAGCGGCGTCGGGGGCTCAGGAACCGGACCTGAGTCCGAAGGCTTCTTAAGGCGCAAGCCCTGCCGAGAGGAGCCGGCCCCATGGACATCACCCAGCTGATCCTGGACGACCATGCCGAACAGCGCAGGCTGTTCTCGCTGATCGAGCAGATCGGCGCGGACAATGTCGAGGCGCTGGAGGCGGTCTGGGGACGGCTGTCGGCCTTTCTGGACGCCCACGCCGAGGCCGAGGAACGGCATTTCTATCCCGAACTGCTGAAACTGGGCGAAGGCGCCAACGACGCCGAGGACGGCACGGTCCAGGGCGAGACCGAGGACGCCATCGAGGATCACAACAAGCTGCGCGACGCGGTCAAGGCCGTGGCCGGCCACACGGTCGGCAGCCGCGCCTGGTTCGACGCGGTCGGCGCCGCCAACGTCGTCAACTCCAAGCACATGGGTGAAGAGGAGCGACAGGGGCTGACCGACTTCCGCCGGAACGCCGACCTGCAGACTCGGCACGATCTGGGCGTGCGCTTCGCCGCCTTCCAGGCCCGCCACATCACCGGGGTGAAGCCGGTCAACAAAGACCCCGAAGCCTACGTCGAGACACATGGCTGACGCCGCCTGGCTGGAAACCGTCGTCCTGCCCATCGCCGGCGCCCTGATCGCGGGCGGCCTGATCGGATTCGAGCGCGAGTGGCGCGGCCGGGCGGCGGGGTTTCGCACCCACATCCTGGTCAGCCTGGCGTCCTGCCTGCTGATGCTGGCGGCCATGACCCAGGCCGACTGGGCCTTTCGCGCCCTGCCGAACGAGAACATCGTCACCGACCCGACCCGCATGGCCCACGGGGTGCTGACGGGGATCGGCTTCCTGTGCGCCGGGGTGATCTTCCGCGAGCGTTTCTCGGTGCACGGCCTGACCACGGCGGCGTCGCTGTGGACCACCTCGGCCATCGGGGTGATGTTCGGGGTCGGCCTGTGGAAGCTGGGGCTGATCGCGGCGGGGGCGACCCTGTTGGTGCTGGCCATTCTGCGCTTCCTCGACGCGCGCCTGCCGCACGTCGGCGTTCTGGACGTCACCCTGCGCTGGACGCGCGGCGCGGCGCCGGAAGAAAAGGCGCTGCGCGCCCTGCTGGCCGAGAACGGGCTCAGCCCCACGCGCATCGGCCATGTCGTCAGCCCCGACGGCCAGATCCACGAACAGCACGTCAAGGCGCGCGGCCCCATGCCGCTGAAGGTCGACGCCCTGTCCCGCGTCCTGGCCGACCAGGCGGGTCTGGCGGGCTTTTCCGTCATGCCGAGGGATGACTGAGCCAACGACTGAGCGCCCGGTCATTGTTCGCTAACCCTCTTTGGGGCAATAGGAACGGATGGCGAACGAAACGACTCGGATCCTGGGGCTGGACCCCGGCCTGCGCCGCACCGGCTGGGGCGTCATCGAAAGCGAGGGCAGCCGCCTGCGCTGGATCGCGCACGGCGTCGTCGCGCCCGATGAAAAAGCGCCCTTCTCCGAACGGCTGCTGCATCTGCTGGAGCAGGTGGGCGAGGTCTGCGCCGCCTATAACTGCGACGAGGCGGCGATTGAGGAGGTCTTCGTCAACGTCAATCCGGCCTCGACGCTGAAGCTGGGCCATGCGCGGGCGGCGGTCATGCTGGCCCCGGCGCGGGCGGGTCTCAGCGTCGCCGAATACGCCCCGACCCTGATCAAGAAGGCGGTGGTGGGCGCCGGGCAGGCCGACAAGAGCCAGATCGCCTTCATGGTCAAACGCCTGCTGCCCGCCTCGGGCGATGTGAAGGCCGACGCCGCCGACGCCCTGGCCGTAGCCGTCACCCACGCGCATCATCGTCGCTTCAAGGCGGTCGCGGTACGAGGCGCGGCATGATCGGTCGTCTGCGCGGAATCCTGGCTGAGGTCGGCGAGGCGGAGTGCCTGATCGACTGCGGCGGGGTGGGTTATGTCGCCACCTGCGGGGCGCGGACGCTGGGCCGACTGCCCGCGCCGGGCGACGAGACCCTGCTGTTCATCCAGAGCCAGTGGAGCCAGGACCAGGGGCCGCGCCTCTACGGTTTCCTCAGCCGGGACGAGCGCAAGGTTTTCAACTTGATGCTGACCATTCAGGGGGTGGGGCCGAAGGCGGCGCTGGGCGTGCTGGACGTGCTGCCGCCCGCCGAACTGGCCGCCGCCGTCGCGCGCGAGGACAAGGCCGCCGTGGGCCGCGCCAACGGCGTGGGCCCGAAGCTGGCCCTGCGCATCGTCACCGAACTGAAGGGCAAGAGCTTGAGCGAGGGCGTCTTCGCTCCGACCGCGCCGGGCGTCCACGCCGAAACCGCCGTCGCCCCGCCGCCGCCCAGCGTCACCGGCGAGGCGGTCGCCGCCCTGCTGGGCCTGGGCATCGCCGAGGTCAACGCCCGCCGCGCCGTCGATCACGCCCTGATCAAGCTGGGCGAGGACGCCGAACTGCCGCTGGTCATCCGCACGGCCCTGCAGGAGCTGGGACGGTGATCCGAGACGTTTTTCATGCGCCGCCGATCTTGTTCAAGGCGGGCGGGCCGGCGTATGCCGGCGCCCCATCCTCCATCGCAAGGTTTGAAAATGAACAAGAAATTGCAAGTCGTCCTGGTCTTCGTCGTGGGTCTGATCGCCATGGCGGTCAGCTATGCCCTGTTGAAGCTGTAGGCCCGTTCGGCATGGGAGCGGCGCAATGACGGACAACCGGCTGGTCGCTCCCGATGCAGCGCAGGGCGAGCCGTACGACCGCGCCCTGCGGCCTCAGACCCTGTCGGAGTTCGTCGGTCAGTCGGCGGCCAAGGGCAATCTGAAGGTCTTCATCGACGCCGCCCGCGCCCGCTCCGAAGCGCTGGACCACGTCCTGCTGTTCGGGCCTCCGGGGCTGGGCAAGACGACCCTGGCGCAGATCGTGGCGCGCGAACTGGGCGTGGGCTTCCGCGCCACCTCCGGCCCCATCCTGGCCAAGGCGGGCGACCTGGCGGCCATCCTGACCAACCTCGAACCGCGCGACGTCCTGTTCATCGACGAAATCCACCGCATGGCCCCCCAGGTGGAGGAGATCCTCTATCCGGCGATGGAGGACCATGTGCTGGACCTGATCATTGGCGAGGGGCCGTCGGCGCGCAGCGTGCGCATCGACCTGGCGCCCTTCACCCTGGTCGGGGCGACGACGCGGGCGGGCCTGCTGGCGACGCCGCTGCGCGACCGCTTCGGCATTCCGCTGCGGCTGGAGTTCTATACGCCCGAAGAACTGACGGCGGTCATCCGCGGCGCGGCGCGCAAGATGGGCGCGGCCATCACCGAGGACGGGGCGATGGAGATCGCACGCCGGGCGCGCGGCACGCCGCGCATCGCCGGGCGTCTGTTGCGGCGGGTGCGGGACTTTGCGGACGCCGAGGGGGGCTCTATCGACCGGCTGGCGGCAGCGCGGGCGCTGGCGGGGCTGGAGGTGGACGAGGCGGGGCTGGACAGTCTGGACCGCCGCTTCCTCAAGGCCCTGATCGAGAACTACGGCGGCGGGCCAGTCGGCATGGACACCCTGGCCGCCGCCATCGCCGAAGCGCGCGATGCGGTCGAGGACGTGATCGAGCCCTACCTGCTGCAACAGGGCTTCATCCAGCGCACCCCGCGCGGCCGCATGGCCTGCGCCCGCGCCTATGAGCAGCTGGGCCTGGAGGCGCCGCAAGCGCCGCCCGCGGCCGCGCCGGACCTGTTCGGCAAGTAGAGGCCGCCC
>DJDA01000095.1 GCA_002430835.1 Brevundimonas sp. UBA5936 | reverse complement strand
CCGGCGGCGGCGGCGTCTTGCACCCACCAGTCGCCGGCCTCGAAGCCGGGCCAGGCGGCGACGTCGCCGCGCTTGCCCGTGCGGACCGTGCCGCCGGGCAGGGCCTCGCCCTCGACCGACGCCGCCAGTTCGGCCGGATCGACGCCCGGCTTGGCGGTCAGGTCTGTCGCCGGCTCTTCGCGCGTGGCCAGGGCCAGGCCGATCAGGGCCGCCTCGCCATAGGTGGCTTTCCAGCGCTGGGCCAGCCAGTCGGGCAGGTTGGATTCGGCCGTGGTCAAGCCGGGGCCGTCGCGACCGACGCCGCGCAGCACGGCGTTGACCAGATTCTTGTACGGCCGCGTCTTGGCGTCCCGCTCGGCCAGCTTGACCGCCGTCGACACCGCCGCAAACGCCGGGGTGTCCAGCACCAGGGTCTGGGCCAGGGCGACGCGCAGGATCGTCAGCACCGCCAGCGGCGGCGCCTTCTGCAGACGGCGCTCCAGGATCTGATCGATCTCGCCCAGACGGCGCAGGGCCGCCATGGCCACGGCGCGGGCGAAGGCCCGGTCCTGGGGCGGCAGGTCGCGCGCGGGCGATTGCGACAGGGCCTCGTCCAGACCCGTGCGCTTTTCCAGCGCCGCGTTCAGCAGGATGCCTGCGACCAGCCGCGCCTCGACGCCGATGTCCGCGTGCGGATCGTCCGCGACGGGTTGCCGGGTCGATTCACGACGCGGCCCGCGCGCCTTTTCAGCGATGCGGCGGCCGCGCGCGGCGGAGCTTCTGCCCTTGGGCGTTCCCCCGCTCACACCGACACCTGGGTGCCGAGCTCGACCACGCGGCCGGGCGGAATGCGGAAGAAGTCGGTCGGATTGGCGGCGTTACGCATCAGGAAGATAAACAGCTTGTCCTGCCACAGAGGCATGCCCTGGCGGGCGGATGGAACGACCGAGCGTCGGCCGAGGAAGAAGCTGGTCGACATGATGTCGAACTTCAGCCCTTGTTTGCGACACAGGCCCAGGGCGCGCGGCACGTTCGGCGTCTCCATATAGCCGAAGGTCAGGGTCAGTCGCTTGAAATCATCGCTGATCGGCTCGACCGCCACCCTTTGCAGGTCCGGCACGCGCGGCCGGTCCGAGGTGTGAACCGTCAGGATGATGTTCTTCTCGTGCAGCACCTTGTTGTGCTTGAGATTGTGCATCAGGGCCACCGGCGCCACGTCCGGGTCCGAGGTCAGGAAGATGGCCGTACCCGGCGCCCGGTGCGGCGGACGGGCGCGCAGCATCTCGATCAGATCGTTCAGCGGCAGGCTGTCCTTGCGCGTTTTGTCGGCCAGGATCTGGGAACCGCGCACCCAGGTCCACATCAGCATGACCAAGCCCCCGCCCAGCACCAGCGGCATCCATGCGCCCGCCGGGATCTTCAGCAGGTTGGAGGTCAGGAAGACCGCGTCGATGAAGCCGAACGGCACCAGCGTCAGCAGGATGGCCCACCACGACCACTTCCACTTGTGACGCACGACGGTGAAGGCCATCAGGGTGTTGACCATCATGGTCCCCGTCACCGCCACGCCATAGGCGGCCGTCAGGTTGTGCGACGACTGGAAGCTGACCAGCACGAACAGCACCCCGACCAGCAGCAGGCTGTTGATCGCGGGCACATAGATCTGGCCGGCCTGGGTCTCGGAAGTGTTGCGGATGTCGATACGCGGCAACAGGCCCAGCTGGACCGCCTGTTGCGTGACCGAGAAGGCGCCCGTGATCATCGCCTGGCTGGCGATCACCGTCGCCGCCGTGGCCAGGATCAGCATGGGCCAATAGGCCAGCTGCGGCACCATGTTCCAGAACGGATTATGCGCCGCGCCGGGGTGCGACAGCAGGAAGGCGCCCTGGCCCAGGTAACAGAGCGTCAGACACGGCAGGACGATGAACAGCCAGCTCTGGCGGATCGGCGCCTTGCCGAAATGGCCCATGTCCGCATACAGCGCCTCGGCCCCGGTGACGGCCAGGAAGACGCTGCCCAGGATGACGAAGCCCAGGAAGCCGTCGGCGATCAGCAGCTTGATCCCATAGTAGGGCGACAGGGCCTTCAGGATCGACAGGTCGTCGAAGATATGGACCACGCCCAGCAGGCCCAGCGACAGGAACCAGATCAGGGTGATGGGGCCGAAGAACTTGGCCAGGCCCGCCGTGCCGCGCGACTGGACCAGGAAGAGCGCGATCAGAATGCCCGCCGCCAGCGGCAGGATGAAGGGATCCAGCCGCCCGTTCAGGCCCGGCGCCTCCTGCAGGCCTTCGACCGCCGACAGGACCGAGATGGCGGGGGTGATGACGCCGTCGGAGTAGAACAGGGCCGCGCCGCAGACGCCCAGGACGAACAGCCAGGCGCTGCGTCGGCCGATCGCGTGCTGGGCCAGGGCCATCAGCGACAGGGTGCCGCCCTCGCCCTTGTTGTCCGCCCGCATCAGGAACATGACGTATTTGAACGTCACGACGACCATCAGCGCCCAAAAGGCCAGGGACACCACGCCGATGATCGCCAGGTCGCCGCCGACGCCCTTCTGGGCGTGCGCCGTCGCCTCGCGCAGGGCGTAGATCGGGCTGGTGCCGATATCGCCGAAGACCACGCCGATGGCGCCCAGGATCAGGGCGCGGTGGCTGGCCTTGCCTCCGCCATGACCGTCCGCCCCGCCGGAAGGCGGAGTCTGGGCGTTGGCGGGAGAGGAGGCGTTGGCGGTTGGCGCGGCGTCGCCGCGGGGCGTATCCCCGACCATGCAATGTTCTCCGGGTCGCGCGAGGAGGCGCGCGCCCATCAAGAGCGGCGGGCCTTTAGACCTTTTCCGTCAGCGGTTCAATCGCGCCCCGGTTCCGGGCGCGCGGCGGACGACAGGATGCGGCGATCGTCCTTGGCCTGAAGCAGCACCACCACCCCTTCGTCGCTCCCCGCGTCCTGGGGCAGGGGGAACAGCACCGGCCGCCCGTTCCAGTCGCCCAGGCGGCGCACCTCGCGCACCACATTGACGTGGGTCACAGCCCGGCCGCGGTTGTCGCCGCCCTTGACCTCGACCGTCTGCTGCCCCGGTCGATAGACGACGGCGACGACCTCGGCTCCGCCTTCCGGAGGACGCCCTGAACCGACGCCGACGCGATCGCCGGTCTCGCGGAACTCGATCTCGGGCGGCCAGCCCCGGCCCTGCGCCTCGGCCTCGACGGCGGCCTTCAGCTCCGGCGAGCGGGCGCCCGAGACATGACGGCGCCCGTCGATCACCACCTGCGGCGTCGAGACGTTCCGCAGCTTCAGGGCCTGGCGATAGGCGCGCTGGCGCTCGGCGAACTCGGGCCGGGCGAAGGTGTCGGACCAGCCCAGATAGTCCCAGTAATCGACGCCGTAGGTCAGGACGATCACGCCCGGATCCTCGGCCACCGTCTCGACCGTACGGTTGGCGTCGGGACAGCCTGCGCAGCCCTGGGCGGTGAACAGCTCGACCACCACCGGCTGGACCGGGGCGTCCCGCTCGCGCGACGGCGCGGCGGCGACGGCCAGCAGGCCTGCGCCCGCGACCACCGCCGTCATCCCGTACCTGAACAGGCCCCGTGCCATCATGGCGGCGATCCTATCCCTTCGGCCCGATAACGCCGCTCATAAATGCGTGAGCGGCGCGTCGGGCGCGACGAGCGTTACAATCAGTCCATCAGTTGCTGGCTGAGATAGACGTAGTGGCGCGCCCAGCGGCGAGCGTTGGCGACCGGGTCGGCGTCGTTGGAGTGGCCGCCCGCCGTGTCCTCGAAATAGAGGTGGTCGTGGCCCTGATCGCCCAGGCGCGCCGCGAACTTGCGGGCGTGACCGGGGTGCACCCGATCGTCGCGCGTGTTGGTGGTGATGTAGACGCGCGGGTATTTCACTTCGGGCCGCAGCTGCTGATAGGCCGAGTAGCGGGCGATGAATTCAGCGTCGCCCGGAATGCGCGGATCGCCGTATTCGCCCATCCACGAGGCGCCCGCCGGCAGCTCCTGATAGCGCAGCATGTCGATCAGCGGGCTTTCGATCACCGCCGCGTTGAACAGCTCCGGATGCTGGGTGATGGACACCGAGGTCAGCACCCCGCCGTTCGAGCGGCCGTAGATGCCCAGGTGGCGCGGGCTGGTGATGCGGCGCTGCTCCAGATCGCGGGCCACGGCGGCGAAGTCGTCGAAGGCGCGCTGACGGTTCTCGCGCAGGGCCGCCTGGTGCCAACCGGGGCCGAACTCGCCGCCGCCGCGGATGTTGGCCTGGACGAAGACGCCGCCGTTCTCGAGCCACAGCTTGCCCATCTCGGGCTTGTACGCGGGCGGGAAGCTGGCCTGGAAGCCGCCGTAACCGAACAGGATGGTCGGGCCGGTCCCATCCATCGCCAGGTTCTTGGGCCGGGTGACGAAGTAAGGAATCTTCGTCCCGTCGGTCGAGACGGCCTCGAACTGCTCGACCACATGGGTCGAGGCGTCGAACTTGGCGGGCGCCGATTTCAGTTCGCTCAGGGCGCCGGTGGCGACCTCGGCCAGGCTGAGGGTCGGCGGCGTCAGGAAGCCTTGCGTCGAGACGAAGACCCGGCCCTTGGCCTTGGAGCTGTCGCCCAGACCCACGGCGCTGTTGGCGGGAACGGGGATGTCGGTCGCGGTCCAGCCCCCGACGCCCGGCGTGAAGCGTTTGAGCGTGCCGACGACATTGTCGGCGATGACGGCGACGATGCTGTCCTCGAACACCCTGACGTCCTGCAGGGACTGACGCGCGCCCGGGGCGAAGATGGTCGCCGTCTTCGCGTCGATGCGGATGCTCTGGCGCACGTCGCCCAGTACGCCCATCGGCATGGCGACCAGAGACCCGGCGGCATAATCCTGACCGTCGAAGCTCCACGCCTGTTCGGGCGAGAAGATCAGCTTGCCGCCCAGCACGCCCTGAACGCCCACGCGCTCGGGCAGGTTGAGCCTGTAGGGCTTGCCGTCGGAGCCCAAAGCCCAGATTTCCGAACGGAAGGTGTCCAGCGGGCGGCTGAACAGCACGGCCTCGACCGCGCCCGCCTTGTCGCGGAACACCATGGGCGAGACGCCGTAGCCGCCGTCGCCCTGCTCGCCGCGATAGACCTCGGTCGCGTGCGCCAGCGGGTGGCCGCGCGTCAGGGATTTGACGATGAAGGGATAGCCCGACTCCGTCAGGCTGCCGGGACCGAAGTCGGTGGCGATCAGCAGGGTGTCGCGGTCCAGCCAGGAAATGCGGTGCTTGCCCTCGGGGATGACGAAACCGCCGTCCACGAACCGCTTGGTCGTCAGGTCGAACTCACGCACCGTCACGGCGTCCTTGCCGCCGTCCGACAGGTTGATCAGGCAGCGGGTCTCGTCCGGCGCCAGGCAGTTGGCGCCCTTGAACACCCAGTCCTTGCCCTCGGCCTTGGCCAGGGCGTCGATGTCCAGCAGCGTCTCCCACTGCGGCTGGGTGGTGCGATAGCTGGCCAGCGTCGTGCGGCGCCAGACGCCCTTGGGATTGGCCGCGTCCTGCCAGAAGTTCCCCAGGCCTTCGCCCAGGAAGCTGACGCCGGGGATGCGGTCGGTCGCGGTCAGGATGGCCTCGGCCTGCTGACGGAACGGCTCATAGCGGCGGTCGCCGGTCAGGGCGGCCAGGGCCTTTTCGTTCGAGGCGGCGACGAAGGCGCGGGCCGCGGCGCCGTCCACCTCTTCCAGCGCCAGATGATCGTCGGCGGCCTTGACCCCCGCGGGCGACAGGTCGCGCGGGAAGTGCGGCGGCGGATTGGTCGCGGACGCGGCGACCGGATCGGCCGCCGCTCCCTCAGCCAGGGCCGGCGCGGCGGCCAACATCAGGGCGGGCAGGGCGACGGACAGGAACAGGGACTTCATCATGATCTCGGGCTCCGTCGGTTACGGCTGGGCCGGCTGATCCATCAGCCGACGGGTCAGATAGGTGTATTCCAGGGCTATGCGGCGGGCCGTCTCGCGCAGGTTGGCGCCGGCCGCGTGACCGCCGTCGACGTTTTCATAGAAGAGCACCGGATAGCCCAGCTCCTCCATCCGCGCCGCCGCCTTGCGGGCGTGGCCGGGGTGGACGCGGTCGTCCTTGGTCGAGGTGTGGATGAAGACTTCCGGATAGGGCTGGCCCGCCGACAGCTTCTGATAGGGCGAGTACTCCTCGATCCAGGCGCGCTGTTCCGGGATGTCCGGGTTGCCGTATTCGCCGATCCACGAGGCGCCGGCCAGCAGCTTGTGGAAGCGCAGCATGTCGAACAGGGGCACCTGGATGACCGCCGCATTGATCAGGTCCGGGCGCTGGGTCAGCATGGCGCCCATGAACAGTCCGCCCTGCGAGCCGCCCATGATCCCCAGGTGCGGCTGCGAGGTGATGCCGCGCGTGATCAGATCCTGGGCCACGGCCTGGAAGTCCTCGTGCGCGCGCTGGCGGTTTTCCTGCTGGGCCGCCTGGTGCCACTTGGGTCCGAACTCGCCGCCGCCGCGGGTGTTGGCGATGACATAGACGCCGCCCCGCTCCAGCCACAGCTTGCCGACCGTCGGCGAATAGCCGGGCAGCAACGACGACTGGAAGCCGCCGTAGCCGTACAGCAGCGTCGGGTTCGATCCGTCCATCGCCATGGCGTCCTTGTGGACGACGAAATAGGGGATCATCGTCCCGTCGGCGCTGCGCGCCTCGAACTGATCGACGCGCATGCCGCTGGCGTCGAACTTGTCCGGCAGAGCCTTGGTCAAGGCGACCGCGCCGGTCGCCGCATCGGCCAGGTAGAGGCTGGACGGGTTCAGATAGCCGGTGACGCTGACGAAGATCTTGTCGTCGCGCTCCGAGGCCGAGCCGACGCCGACCGAGACGTTCTGCGGCAGGTCCAGGCGCGTGCGGCTCCAGTCGGCCGGGTCATAGACATAGACCGAGCCGCGCACGTTCTCGTACAGGGCGACGACCAGCTTGTTGCGGGTGGCGTTGATCCCCTCGATCGCTTCGCGCTCGCCAGGACGGATCACCAGTTGCGCCGGGGTCTTGGGATCGGCCAGCCAGGCCTGCAGGTTCCAGGCGATGACATCGCCGGTCTTGAAATCTTGGCCCGACGGCGCGGTCCAGTCCTGGTCCGTCGTCACCACCAGCTGGCCGGCGACCAGGGCGTTGATATTGCCCTTGAGCGGCAGCTCCAGCTTGGTCGTCGTGCCGTCCGCGTTCAGACGCCAGGTCTCGCTCTCATAGAAGTTGATCCCCCGGTTCAACAGCACCGCCTGAACCACGCCGTCCGCGTCGCGCAGGGTGTAGCCCGAAACCGAGACGTCGGTCTGCTGGCCGGCGAAGACCTCGACCGCCTGATCGACGCTCTGGCCGCGCTTCATCAGTCGCACCGTACGCGGATAGCCCGAGTCCGTCAGCGAACCCTCGCCGAAGTCGCGCGAGATCAGCAGCGTATCCTTGTCGATCCAGCTGGCGTCGCCCTTGGATTCGGGCAGGTTCACGCCGCCCTCGACGAAGGTTTTCGTCACGCTGTCGAACTCGCGGATCGTCACCGCGTCCTTGCCGCCATCCGACAGGGAGATCAGGCAATAGCGTTCCTCGGGCGGCAGGCAGGTCGCGCCCTTGTAGACCCAGTTGGCGCCCTCGGCCGCCGACAGGGCGTCGATGTCCAGGATGGTCTCCCACCGCGGCGCGTCGGTGCGGTAGGAGTCCAGCGTCGTGCGGCGCCAGATGCCGCGCACATGCTCGGCGTCCTGCCAGAAGTTGTCGACATGGCCGTCGTGGGTGAAGCCGGGCGAGGGGATGCGGTCGCGCGACTGCACCAGGTCCAGCGCCTGCTGGTGCAGGCCCTCGTAGCGCGGGTCGCCCTGCAGAACGCCCAGAGAGGTCTCGTTGTGCGCCTTGACCCACTCCATGGCCCGGTCGCCCTCGACCTCTTCCAACCAGATGTAGGGGTCGGTCGCATCGCTGGCGGCGAAGCCCGGAGCCGTCGAGGCGGCGCTTGCGGAAACAGTAGCTTGGGCCATGGCGACGGGTGCGGCTCCGGCGACGAGAAGAAGGGCGGCGACGGACGCCAGCGAGCGGATGGTCATGAGTGTCCCCCAACGGACGAATGTTTCGCGCGGCACCTTGGCGAGGGCGAAGGCGGGGGGCAAGCGTCTGTAATCTTACAGGCTTGTAATCTTTTGCCGCAGGACGCGCTTCAGTCGCCGTCGTCGGGGATGCACAGGATCTGGCCGCAGGCCTTGCAGTGGA
This sequence comes from Brevundimonas sp. UBA5936, assembly GCA_002430835.1. Classification (GTDB taxonomy): domain Bacteria; phylum Pseudomonadota; class Alphaproteobacteria; order Caulobacterales; family Caulobacteraceae; genus Brevundimonas. The sequence goes on along the minus strand of DJDA01000095.1, from coordinate 8,498 downwards.
CGGCGTCGGGATCATGCTTCTGAAGCCCGCATGTCGGGCAGGGGAACTTCACCTTGTGCGGCCGGATCAGGGTCTGGGCCAGGCGGATGAACAGGGTGATGCCCACCAGCATGACAACGATGGAGATGACCCGCCCCCAATTGCCGGGCAAGGTGATGTCGCCGAAGCCCGTCGTCGTCAGGGTGGCGACGGTGAAATACAAGGCGTCCAGATAGCCGTTGATGTGCTCGGCCTTGCCCCGGAAATAGGCGTAGACAAAGCCGGTGGTCACGAAGACGAAGGTGACCAGGGCGGTCAGGGCGCGCGTGACCTCCTCGACCCGCGTGTCGTCGAAGCGGCGACCGATGGTGCGCCAGAACAGCTCGCTGTTCAGCAGGCTCCAGAACCGCAACAGCCGCAGGAAGCCCAGATTGGCCAGCCAGGCCGGGAACAACAGGGTCGCCAGGACGAACAGGTCGACCCAGACGATCGGCCGCTTCAACCACGACCGGATGTCGGAATAGGCGTAGGCCCGCGCCGCCAGATCCAGCCCCAGGACGGCGGCGATCAGATAGTCCAGCACATAGAAGGCCCAGCCCGCCTCCTTCAGGATCGGCGTGGCCAGGAAGAAGCCGATGATGATCAGATCGATGACGATGACCATCAGGCGGAACTTCACCGCCGCCGGCTGTGAGCCGTGATAGAGGTAGCGCAAACGCGCCCTCAGCCGCAGCCCGTCGGATTTGGCGGTTTGGCTCTGGTCAGACGTCATCGCCGCCACCGATACATGAACCGGCGAAAAATCCTATATGAAGACGATCATGAGCCAGTCCGCCCGCCCCTACATCCGCATGAACGGCGCCGGAAACGCCTTCATCGTCGTCCAAGCCTTTGAAGCGCCGTTCCACCCCACCGAGGATCAGGTGCGCGCCCTGGCCGATCCGGCGGCGGGTCTGGGCGGCTTCGACCAGTTAATCGGCGTCGAACCGTCCGAGACGGCCGACGCCTTCATGCGCGTCTGGAACGCCGACGGCTCCATGGTCGAGACCTGCGGCAACGCCCTGCGCTGCGTCGGCTGGCTGCTGCTGGAGGCGACGGACAAGGAAGAGGTGGTCATCGACACCCTGGGCGGGCCCACCACCGCTCGCCGGGCTTCAGACCGCGTCGGGGCCGGAGATCCCAAAGGATCGACGACCGCGACCCATCAAGTGACCGTGGACATGGGCGCGCCGCGCCTCGACTGGGCCCAGGTGCCGCTGTCGGAAGAAATGGACACGCGCGGCATCGAGCTGCAGGTCGGGCCGATCGACGCCCCCGTGCTGCACACGCCGGGCGCCGTCTCGATGGGCAATCCCCACGTCGTCTTCTTCACCGACCGACAGGACGACGCCTTCGTGCGCGGCTCCGGCTCCCTGATCGAGCACCACCCCCTGTTCCCCGAAGGGGTCAATGTCGGCTTCGCCGACGTGCTGGCCCGCGATCACATTCGGTTGCGGGTGTGGGAGCGGGGCGCGGGCCTGACCCTGGCCTGCGGCACGGGCGCCTGCGCCGCCCTGGTCGCCTCGGCGCGACGCGGTCTGACCGACCGAAAGGCCGCCGTGACGGTCAACGGGGGCGAACTGATCATCGCCTGGGACGAGGCGTCCGGCCACGTTTTCATGACCGGCCCGGTCGAGATCGAAGGAACAGGACTCCTGCCTGCCGGGTGACGGAGAAACCACGCAATCGGCCTTGACCCGGCGTCAGCGGTTGTCCCCGCCGATCCCACGATCTAGGAACGAAATGCGCCTGCCCCTTCCCGAGATCGAAATGCCCGAATTGACCGATAAACAGACCTTCTCCGACGACGACGCTCTGGAGTTCCACAGCGCGCCGACGCCGGGCAAGATCTCAATGGCCCCGACCAAGCCGATGGCGACCCAGCGCGACCTGTCGCTGGCCTATTCGCCGGGCGTGGCCGTGCCGGTCCTGGCCATCGCCGCCGATGCGGACAAGGCCTACGACTACACCGCCAAGGGGAACATGGTCGCCGTCATCTCGAACGGCACCGCCATTCTGGGCCTCGGCAACCTCGGTCACATGGCCTCCAAACCGGTGATGGAAGGCAAGTCGGTCCTGTTCAAGCGCTTCGCCGACGTCGACAGCTTTGACGTGGAGGTGAAGACCACCGATCCGGACGAATTCGTCACCGTGGTCAAGAACATCGGCGACACCTGGGGCGGCATCAACCTGGAGGACATCAAGTCCCCCGAGTGCTTCGAGATCGAGGCCCAGTTGCAGGATCTGCTGGATATCCCCGTCTTCCACGACGACCAGCACGGCACGGCCATCATCTCGACCGCAGGCCTGATCAACGCGGCCCATATCGTCGGCAAGAAGCTGGAAGACCTCAAGGTCGTCCTGTCGGGCGCCGGGGCCGCGGGCCTGTCGTCCATCGCCCTGATGAAGGCCGCCGGCGTCAAGGCCGAGAACACCGTCATCTGCGATCGCCAGGGCGTCATCTACAAGGGCCGCGACAACGTCTCGCAATGGCAAGCGGCGCACGCCACCGACACGCCGCTGCGCACCCTGGCCGAGGCCATGGTCGGCGCCGACGTGGTGCTGGGCCTGTCCGCCAAGGGCGCGATCTCCAAGGAAATGGTCGCCTCCATGGCGCCCAATCCGATCATCTTCGCCATGGCCAACCCCGATCCGGAAATCACCCCGGAAGACGTCAAGTCGGTGCGTTCCGACGCCATCATCGCCACCGGCCGTTCGGACTATGTGAACCAGGTCAACAACGTCCTGGCCTTCCCCTATCTGTTCCGCGGCGCCCTGGACGTGCGCGCGCGCCAGATCAACCACGAGATGAAGATCGCCTGCGCCCAGGCCCTGGCGGCCCTGGCTCGCGAGGACGTGCCGGACGAAGTCGCCGCCGCCTATCGCGGCCGCAAGCTGAAGTTCGGCCCGGAATACATCATCCCGACCCCGTTCGACCCGCGCCTGATCTGGTACATCCCGCCCTTCATCGCCCAGACGGCGATGGAGACCGGCGTGGCGCGCAAGCCCATCGCCGACATGGACGCCTATCGCATCGCCCTGCGCCAGCGGGTCGATCCGTCCGCCGCCCTGATGCAGAAGATCCAGGCCAGCGTGCGCTCGGGTCCGAAGCAGCGCGTCGTCTTCGCCGAGGGCGAGGAGCAGTCGGTCATTCGCGCCGCCTGGGCCTTCAAGCAGGCTGATCTCGGCGTGCCGATCCTGGTCGGCCGCGAGGAGCTGATCCGCCAGAACGCCGCCGAGGCCGGCCTCCACTTCGACGACCTGGGCATTCAGATCATGAACGCCCGCGTGTCCGAGCGGAACGCCGAATACGTCGAGTGGCTGTACGCCCGCCTGCAGCGCCGCGGCTATCTGCGCCGCGACGTGCAGCGCATGATCAACCAGGACCGCAACTACTTCGCCGCCGCCATGGTCGCGCGCGGCGAGGCGGACTGCATGGTCACCGGCGTGACCCGCAACTTCAACATGGCCCTAAAGGAGGTCCGTCGCGTCCTCGACGTCACGGACCGCATGATCGGCCTGTCGATCCTGCTGGCCAAGGGCCGCACCCTGTTCGTGGCCGACACCTCAATCCATGAACTGCCCAACGCCGCCGAATTGGCCGAGATCGCGGTCAAGGCCGCCGCCACGGTCAAGAAGCTGGGCCGCAAGCCGCGCGTGGCCTTCCTCAGCTACTCGACCTTCGGCGACCCGCCGGGCGATCGCGGCGAGAAGGTGCGCGAAGCCATCCGCATCCTGGACGCCATGGACGTCGACTTCGAATACGAAGGCGAGATGCCGCCGGAGCTGGCGCTCAACCCCGAGGCGCGCGCCAACTATCCCTTCATGCGCCTGACTGGCGACGCCAACGTCCTGGTCATGCCGGCCATCCATTCAGCGGCCATTTCGACCCGCCTGGTCCAGTCGCTGGGCGGCGCCACGGTGATCGGCCCCCTGCTGGTCGGCCTCGAGAAGTCGGTGCAGATCGTGCCTCTGGGCGCCTCGGTCGGCGAGATCATCACCGCCGCCACCTTCGCCGCCTACGCCGAAGGGGTGGAGATCGAGGACTGATCGTCCGCTCTGTCGCGGCGACGTTGAGAGGCGGCCTTCGGGCCGCCTCTTTGCGTTCCAACTCAGGGCGTTTCAGCCTCTAGGAATCGAGGTTGAGGCGACGGCGCTCCATCGTCAGACGCCCCCACTCCATCGCACAGAACACCACCGCCACCACGCCCAACCAGGCGGCGATGACGAACATGGCGGCATAGCCCTGACGCTCGATCAGCTCGCCCAGGGCGCCGCGCCCCAGGGTGCCGATCAGCAGGGCCAGCGAGGTGAAGACGGCGAACTGCACCGCCCCGAACATCTTGTTCGACAGGGCCGACAGATAGGCCACGAAAGCCGCACCCGCGAAGCCGCCGGCGATGTTCTCGCCCGCAATGGCCATCATCAGCCGCGCCAGGGGCTCGCCCACGCCGAAAGCGCCGAACAGCTTGTAGAGGCCGGTCGCGCTCATGAAGCCGCCGATCACCGGCGCGCCCATGGCCAGATCCATCATCAGCAGATTGGTCGCCGCCGACAGGGCCGCGCCCAACAGCAGACTGGCCATCCGCCCGATGACCAGCAACGCCCAGCCGCCCAGGGCGATGCCGACGATGGTCATGACCACGCCGAAGGTCTTGGACGCCAGGGCGATCTCGGTCTTGGTGTGGCCCAGCGCCCCGCCCGTGTCCCCCATGTAGAAGGGGAAGGCGAACGGCCCCCAGACGCCGTCGGTGATGCGATAGGTCAGGATCAGGCCGAGCACGATGACGGCGCCCCAGCCCAGACGGCCCATCAGCTCGACCAGGGGGGCCAGGATGGCGTCGTAGAGAGTGTCCGCAAAGCTCGAGCCCTTGGCGCTCGACGGCGACGATGATGGGGCAGACTTGCCCCCGCGCCAGACGATGATCCCGGCCAGGACGGCCGGCAGGATCACCGCCATGCCCACAATCCACGGCCCCCAGACGGCGGTGAATTCTCCGGCGCTGGGCGCAGGCTTGACCGTCAGCGCCGTGACCATGAAGCGCACCAGCATGAAGGCGGCCCAGGCCCAGGCGGCCAGGGTGACGACCAGGGCGGTCATGCGCAGGCGCGGCGAGCCGATGCGCTCGCGCGCGATGGCGGCGCGCGGCGCGGCCTTGGGCTCGGGCGCGATCAGCGTGCCCAGAACGCCCAGTCCCATCAGCCCGGCGCCGATGACGAAGGTCGCCGACCAGCCCAGCTGATCCGCCAGCACCAGGGCGCCCGCCCCGCCGACCAGGGCCGCCGTGCGGAAGCCCAGCTGATAGACGGTCGACAGCAGGTCGACCGGCGTCCGCTCGTCCGCCACCTCGATCCGCCAGGTGTCGATGACGATGTCCTGGGTCGCCGAAGCGAAGGCGCCCAGGGCCGCGGCGCCCGCCAGCACCACGATGGCCCCCGTCCCCGGATGCGACAGGGAGATGGTCAAAAGCGCGCCCGCCAGCACGATCTGGCACAGGATCAGCCACGACCGACGCCGGCCCATCCGGCCAATCACCGGCGGTGTCAGTCCGACCGCGGGCGACCACAGGAACTTGAAGGCGCCGAACAGCCCGACCCACGACAGGACGCCGATGGTCGCCACCGACACCCCCGCATCGGACAGCCAGGCGTTCAAGGTGCCGAACAGCATGGCGAAGGGCAGGCCCGCCGAGAAGCCCAGCAGCAGCATAGCCAGGGTGCGTCGCTCGCGGAACGCCGCCTTGAGCACGCCCAGGCCCTTGGGAGACGGCTGCAACGCCGCGACCTCGGAAGCGGGCGTCTTGGAATCGGTCATGCGTGGCTCCGGCGGGGCGCCGCCGGGCGATACGGACGACGGACTACTGGCAGATCAGGAAGCGGCGACCTTGGCGCGGTTGGCGGCGTTCGTCCAGCGGGCCAGGGCGACGCGCAGCGCGTCCGCCTCCAGCGGCTTGGCCAGATGATCGTCCATCCCGGCCTCGAGACAGGCGACGCGATCCTCGGCGAAGGCGTTGGCGGTCAGGGCGATGATCGGCGTCTGGTCCCCGCGCGCCCGCAGCGCCCGCGCGGCGCTCGGTCCGTCCAGGCGCGGCATCCGCATGTCCATGAAGACCAGATCGAACCGCGCCGCCTTCAGGGCGTCCAGCGCTTCCTGACCGTCGGCGGCGGTCTGGACCACGCAGCCCTCGCGGCGCAGCAAGGTCTTGGCCAGAAGGGCGCCGACCGGATTGTCCTCGACCAGCAGCACCCGCACGCCCTTGAAGGCGACATGAGCCACGCGGTCGTCGTCGCCGGGCCGCACCGGCGGCGAGGGCAGGCCCCGACGCGGCGCAGCGGCCGCCAGCACGCGCTCAGCCAGCGACTCCCGACGCAGGGGCTTGATCAGATAGCCGCAGAAACCCGCCGCCCGATAGCGGCTGATCAGGTCGCGCTCGGAGGGACGCAGCAGGATGATGGCCTGACCCTGGCTGGGCCGAACCGCCAAGGCTTCCTCGTCAGCACCCGCGTGGTCGATCAGCGTCACGCCGGCCTGACGCGCCACCCGACCGCCCGAGGCCTCTATCTGATCGGTCGCCGCCCGGCGCACGAAGGGATTCGGCGTGCGGATCGCCACCGCCAGCCCGTCGAGAAGTCGCGCACGCGCCTCGGCGTCGGCCACGACCGGAAACTCGGCTTCAAAGCGAAAGCGAGCGCCGGGACCATCCGGCCGATCCTCGACCACGGCGTCGCCGCCCATGGCGCGGGCCAGCCGTCGCACCACCGCCAAACCGAGGCCCGCCCCGTCGAACCGGGCGGCGTCCGAGATGTCGGCGTGTCCGAACTCCTCAAAGATGCGGCCGCGCGCCGCTTCGGGCACGCCGGGGCCGGTGTCGTCGACGATGAAGGCCAGGCGCGCAGGCGCCCCATCCATGCGTTCGCCGACCGCCTCAACCGCCAGGCGCACCCCGCCCCGGTCGGTGAACTTCACTGCATTGCCCGCCAGGTTGAACAGGATCTGCCGCAGGCGACCCTCATCGGCGACGACATCCGGGGCGTCGGCGGCGACCGACCAGACGATCTCCAACCCCTTGTCGTGGGCGCGCGGGCTGAGCAGTTCGACCACGCCGCGCACCAGGCCTTCCAGTTCGACCGGCGCAGGGTCGAATTCCAGCGCCTCGGCCTCCAGCCGAGCATAGTCCAGCAGATCGTTGACCAGGCCCAGAAGATGCTCGGCCGATTTCTGCGCCGCCTCGGCATAGGCGCGCTGGGCGCCGTCCAGACGGGTGCGCGACAGCAGTCCCAGCATGCCGATCACCCCGTTCAGGGGCGTGCGCATCTCATGGCTCATCAGTCGCAGGAATTGCTGCTCAGGCGAGGCGCCGTCGGCGGACGCCTCTATCGCGGCCTGCGCGACGTCGGGCGCGACAGGAAAGAGATCGCTCTGCGGCGACGGTTTGCGACGGGTCTGTCCCATAAGGCCACGCTAGGGCCGAGGGGTTAATTCCAGACGAACGGCGTTTGTCCCGCCCCGCCTTCCTGCACGGGAAACAGCGCGCGGCGACTGGCCTGGCGATCGAAGTCCTCATGGGCGCCGACCGTACTGCGCCGATACATCAGCGCCTCGGCCACATGGCGGCGCAGCACCCCGTCGACGCCGTCCAGATCGGCGATGGTGCGCGCCAGACGCAGAGTCCGCGTCCAGCCGCGCGCGGTCAGCCCGCCGGCCTCCCCCGCCTTCATCAACAGGGCGCGGCCCGCCTGATCCGGGGCGGCGAACCGCTCCAACGCCTCGCCCGAAGCTCTGGCGTTGAGCGCCTGCATTCCCGTCAACCCGGCCTCGACCATGCGGGCCTCCTGCATCTGCATGGCGGCGGCGACGCGGGCGGCGGCCTCGGCCGTCCCCTCGGCCGGGGCGGGCAGGATCATGTCGGCCGCCGTCACCGCCGGGGTCTCCACCGTCAGGTCGATGCGGTCGAACATCGGGCCGGAGATGCGGTTCTGATAGTCCTTCTGGCAGCGCGGAGCCTTGCCGCAGGCGCCGCGCCCCGGCCCGCCCAGCCCGCAGCGACAGGGGTTCATCGCCGCCACCAGTTGGAACCGCGCCGGATAGCGCACATGGGCGTTGGCCCGCGCCACCACGATCTCGCCCGTCTCCAGCGGCTGGCGCAGGCTGTCCAGCGCCTGGGGCGAATATTCGGGCAGTTCATCAAGGAACAGCACGCCGTTGTGCGCCAGGGAGGCCTCGCCCGGCTTGGCCTTCAGTCCGCCGCCGGTCAGGGCCGCCATCGACGCCGAATGATGCGGCGCCCTGAACGGCCGTTCACGCGTCAGCCCTCCGCGTTCGATCAGTCCGGCCACCGACCAGACCATCGACGTCTCCAGCCGCTCCATCGGCGTCAACGGCGGCAATAGGCCCGGCAGGCGCGCCGCCATCATCGACTTACCCGAACCCGGCGGGCCGACGAACAGCAAGGTGTAGTCGATTGGCCACGACAGGAACA
>DJDA01000094.1 GCA_002430835.1 Brevundimonas sp. UBA5936 | reverse complement strand
CCAGGCGGCGCAGCAGGGTGGCGCGGCGCCAGGCCGGATCGACCAGGCCGAGCGCCTCCAGCCGTTTGGGCCAGGCCTCGACGGCGAGGCCGAGGAAGCGGGCGCTCTCGCGCCAGTGTTCGGCCAGATCCTGTTCGGCCAGGGTCGCGACGCGCGACAGGTCGGAGACTTCCTCCAGCTGGCAGGAATCGAGGAAGGCGCCCAGCGCATCGGCCATTTCGAGGGCGCGCAGGGGCTTCATCCCCGGCTCGAAGTCCTCGGCGATCATGCGCGCCATTTCGAAGCGGCGCGTCAGGGGGGCGATGGCGGGCGGCAGGTCCAGACCCAGTTCGCCGGGGGCGAAGGGCGGCTCGTCCTCTTCCAGATCGCCGAGCGGGCGCACCTGAGGCAGCAGGACGGGACGCTCGCCCGCCAGCTTGCCCAGGGCGAAGGAGAAGGCGCGGGCGGCGCGTCGGTTGGGCAGCAGGATGGTGGCGTCGGTCAGGGTCTCGGGCGGGGCGTCGCCCAGCCAGTTCAGCACCCCCGCCGCCAGGTCTTCGAGGAAGGGCCGCCAGGCGGGCACGGCGCGCCAGCGCGGCCCGCTTCCGGCGAACGGATCGAAGCGCCCCCCCGTCATGATCAGGTCTCCGCCTTCAGTCGGGCTTCGGCCGCGTCACGCGCCTGCGGGTCGCCGACGTGCATCCAGTCGCCGTCGAGCACGCAGCCGAACAGGCGACCCTCGGCGGCCGAGGCGCGCCACAGGGGACTGAGCGAGAAGGGACCGTCGGGGCCGTGGTCGGCGTAATCGGGCCGGGTGATGTGGACGCCCATATAGGCGTAGGGCGCGCTGGCGGCCTCGCCCCGGAAGGTCAGGGCGCCGTCGTCGGCGAGGAAGAAGTCGCCGCCGCCCTCGAAGCCGATGGAGCCTTCGCGCCGGGCCAGCAGCAGGGCGGCGTCCATGCGCGCGGGATTCCACAGGCGGACCAGGTCAGAAAGGGCGTCGCCCCGGTCGATCCAGACGCTGTCGATATTGGCGACGAAGACGGGATCGTCGCCTAGCAGGGGGCGCGCCTTCTTCAGCCCGCCGCCGGTTTCCAGCAGTTCGGCGCGCTCGTCGGAGATGCGGATATTCGGGCGGGTGCGGGCGGCCAGATGCCTTTCCAGCCGGTCGGCGAACCAGTGAACGTTGACCACGGCGTCGGTCACGCCCGCCTCGGCCAACCGGTCGAGCACATGGTCGATCAGCACCTTGCCGCCGACCTCGACCAGCGCCTTGGGCCGATCGTCAGTCAGGGGGCGCATCCGCGTGCCGAGCCCGGCGGCGAGAACCATGGCGGTGGTGGGAGACGTCATCGACGCACATCCTCCGGCACGTGGCGGTCCATCCAGGCGGCGACGGCTTCGAGGCCCGGCGCCTTCAGATTGGCGTTCAGGTGCGCCCACATGCGGGGCATGAAGGCGGCGTAGCGGGGCTTGCCGTCGCGGGCGATCAGGCGGGCGAAGATACCCAGGATGCGCGCCTCGTTTAGGGCGGCCAGGCCGGCGTAGGCGGCCATGAAGGCCTCGCGATCGGTCTCGGGGCGCAGGGCGAAATAATGGTCGAGAGCGAGCGCCTCCAGCTCGGGCGCTACGTCACGGCGGGCGTCCTGAAGCAGGGAGTGCAGATCCCACGACGGATGGGCCTTCACCGCGTCCTGGAAGTCGATCATCCCGACCGAGGCGGGGCCGGTGCGACCGTCCAACCGGATCAGGTTCTCGGCGTGATAGTCGCGGTGGGCCATGACGGTCGCGCCCGCCTCGCCCGCCGCCGTGATCGGCGCCCAGGCCGCGCGCCATTCGGCGACGGCGGCGGCGTCGAAGCTGAGGGCGGGGATCAGCTGGGGCAGCCATTCGACGAATAGGTCGGCGCCGCCTTGCAGGGCCGTCTGGTCATAGGTCAGCAGAGGCCAGTCGCCTGCCGGGCCGCTTAGGACATCGGGCGTCGGAGCAGCGTGCAGGACGGCCAGGGCCTCGACGGCGGCGCGATAGAGGGGGGCGGGATCGGCGCCGTCCTCGATGACGCGGGCGAACAGGGCGTCGCCGAAATCCTCGATCACGGCCAGGCCGTTCGGAGCGTCGACGGCGACGATCTCGGGCGCCGACAGGCCCAGCGACTTCAGATGGGCGGCGACGGCGGCGAAGGCCTCGATGCGTCCGGCCGACAGGCGGGCGACGGCGTTCCAGCCGTGCGCGTGGCGCTGTTCCGGCGTCCATGACGGATCGCAGGGGCGGCTCTCGGCGGCGGGGGCCTGATCCATCAGCATCAGGGATGCGCTCGAGGGCGTGGTCAGCCGCTCGTATCGGCGTGTCGAGGCGTCGCCGGGCAGGGGCGCGCGGACAGCCTCGGCCAGACCGGCCGAGCGCAGGAAGTCGAGACGGAGGGCTTCGCGGTCAGACATGCAGTTCCTTCAGTTTCGCTTCCCACGAGCCTGCGCCAGTTACGGTCGCAAGGCGGCCCTCGCCGTCCTCGGAGATTTCGATGGTCAACCGGTCGGGGCCGAGCATCCGGCCGGGATCGTCGCCCAGGCGTTCGGGCCATTCGATCAGGGCGCAGCCCTCGTCCAGCGCCTCGTCCAGCCCGACCTCGAAGGCCTCCTCCGGACGGGTCAGGCGATAGAGGTCGAAATGGGCGATGGGCGGGTCGCTCTCATAGAACTGGACCAGGGTGAAGGTCGGCGACGGCACGTCTTCGTCAGGGCGCGTCAGGGCGCGGATCAGGCCGCGCGCCAGCGTCGACTTGCCCATGCCCAGAGGGCCGTAGAGCAGGACGGATTCGCCCGGCGCCAGCAGGGGGGCGATTGCTTCGCCGAGGCGGGTGGTGGCTTCGGCGTCGGGAAGGTCGAAAGTCGTCATGCGGAGGGCATCAGGCGAAGGTCGCGTCTGGATCGGCGGCCAGGGTCCGCTCGACGAAGGTTTTCAGTTTCAGGGTGGCGGCCTGGGCGTCGACGTCCAGGGCCAGCGGCGGGATGGGGCGGCCGACGATCAGGTCGAAGGCGCGGCCCTTTTTGTTCAGCAGTTCGTGGAAGAGGGTGATGTCGCGCAGCTCCTGCGACACCTTGTCGAACAGGTGGAACAGGCGGCTGGTCGGACCGGCGACGTGGATCGGGATCGCCGGCGCCTCGTATTTGCGGGCCAGCGAAGCGGCGGTGGCGGCCCATTCGGGGTCGGTCAGCAGACCGTCCGGGCCGACGCGGGCCAGGCGTCCGGCCGGGAACATGACGACGCAGCGTTCGGCCTCGAACGCCTCTTTCGCTGCTTGGAGGGTGGCGCGGGTCTTTTCGCGCGTGCGCTTGGCCGTGACCCATTCGACGGGGACGACGGTTTCCGACAGGCGGGGCGAGACGCGCAGGGCGTCGGCGTTGGCGAAATAGATCAGGTCGTTGCGCACCGTGCGCAGGGCGTCATGCACGGCCAGACCGTCGGCGATGCCGGTCGGGTGGTTGCACACCACCAGACAGCGGCCTGATGCTGGCAGGCGGTCGAGGTGCGCCGTCCGCACGGTCAGCTCCAGCAGGTCGGAGACGTAGTCCAGCGCCTGGCGACCGGCCATGGGGCCGATGGCGTCGGCCATGCGCCGCGCCTTGGCGTAATCGAGCAGGCCGTAGAGGGCGGGCCGCGCCAAAGGCCAGGCGCTTGATCCCGTCAGCCGGGGCGCGCGCTCGGCGATCAGGACGTCGACAATGTGCGGAGCCGGACTCATCGCCTGCTTGTCGCCGAGGCGGCGGCGTCGGGCAAGCGCCATCCAGCTTGGCTAGGACCGGATCGCCGCCTATGCAGGAAGCCTGACCATTCTTTGGGGGAGTGTAGCGTAATGACCCGATCACACTGGATGACGGCTGCGGCCGTCCAGATGCTGTTGCTGGCGGGCGGCTTGGCCGCGACGCCGGTTCTGGCCCAGGAAGCGCCGACCGCAGCGGCTGCGCCGGCTCAGGCCGAGGCCTCGGACCGCCTCGGGCTGAAGGATCTGGCGATGATGGAGCGGGTCAGCGATCCGCGCGTCTCGCCCGACGGCCGCCGCGTCATCTACGCCGTCACACGCACGGACTGGGAGGGCAACCGCAACCTGACCGGCTTGTGGATGGCCGATGTCGACGGCGCGACGGCGCCGCGTCGCCTGCCGATCTCAGAGGGCGGCGTCTCGGGCGCGCGCTGGGCGCCGGACGGGCAGTCGATCTACTTCCTGTCGCCGCGCGGCGGGTCGAACCAGGTGTGGCGGACGGACCGCGAGGGCATGGCGGCGGCTCAGGTGACGACCTTGCCGGTGTCCCTGTCGGGCTTCCGCTTCACGCCGGACGGCAAGGCCCTGGTGCTGGGCGTGTCGGTCTATACGGACTGCGAGACCCTGGACTGCACCAAGGACCGCCTGGCCGAGCGGGCCAAGTCGAACCAGCAGGTCTATGACCGGATGCCGCTGCGGGTGTTCGACCGCTGGGCCGACGGCCGCCAGAGCCACATCTTCCTGCAGCCGCTGAACGGCTCGGGCTTCGCCGAGGGCCAGCCGCGCGACCTGACCGCCGGACTGGACGGCGACGTCAGCGTCGGCGAGGGCGGGCTGACGATCGCGCGCGACGGGCGCGCCTTCATCTATGCGGCGCGCAAGCAGGCGGACCGCGCCGCCTTCACCAACGACAGCGACCTGTATCGTCTGAGCCTGGACGGCGGCGCGCCGGTCAATCTGACCGAGGGCCATTCGGGACCGGACGGGGCGCCTGCCCTGTCGCCCGACGGACGGCGCCTGGCCTGGCTGGCGGCTCCGCGCGAGAACGTCGGCGGCGATCAGCCGGTGGTCATGGTGGCCGATGCGAACGGCGCGAACGCCCGCGCCCTGACCAATTGGGATCGCGGCCCCAGCGGCTTGACCTGGCGCTCGGACGGGCGGGCGCTCTATGTCACGGCCGCCGATGAAGGCCAGAACCGCCTGTTCGAGATCGACGCCCGCACCGGCGCGGTGAAGGCCTTGACCGACATCGGCTCGGTCGGCGACTTCGACGAGGTCGGCGGCGTGCTGGCCTACGCCCATGAGAGCTTCACCGCCCCGACGCAGGTCTTCATCGCCCGGAACGGCCAGGCCGCGCGCCAGGCGACCCAGCACAACGCCGAGCTGCTGGCCCGCATCGACCTGCCGCGCCCTGAGGAGATCCGTTTCCCCGGTTGGAACGACGAGACGGCGCACGGCTGGGTGTTCAAGCCCGCAGGCTTCGTCGAGGGCCGCAAATATCCGGTCGTCTATCTGATCCACGGCGGGCCCAAGTCGCCCTGGACCGAGAGCTGGTCCTACCGCTGGAACCCCCAGGTCTATACGGCGGCGGGCTATGCGGTGGTCATGGTCAACTTCCACGGCTCGCCGGGCTACGGTCAGGCCTTCACCGACGCCATCAATGACCACTGGGGCGACCGTCCGCTGGAAGACCTGCAAAAGGGCTGGCAGGCGGCGCTGTCGGCCAATCCGTGGATCGACGGCGAACGCGCCTGCGCGCTGGGCGCCTCCTACGGCGGCTATATGGTCAATATGATCGCGGGCCAGTGGAACGAGCCGTGGCGCTGCCTGGTCAACCACGCCGGGGTGTTCGACGTGCCCCAGCTGATGAACGCCATGGACATCTCGACCTTCATCCATGAGTTCGGCGGCGCGACCTGGGACCGCAAGGCGGTCTATGACGCCCACAACCCAGAGACCTACGCCGGCGACTGGAAGAAGCCGATGCTGGTGCTGCACGGCTCCAAGGACTTCCGCGTGCCGATGGAGCAGGGGCTGGCGACCTTCTCGGCCCTGCAGCGCCTGAACATCCCCAGCCGCTTCGTCCATGTGCCGGACGAGAACCACTGGGTGCTGAAGCCCCAGACCTGGGTCGAGTGGCAGCAGGAGATCCTGGACTGGACGGCCGACTGGACGAAGGAAGGTCAGTAAACCGCGAGCTGAACAGGAGACTTTGCGGGCGGCGCGCGGCGGTGTTAGGCCTTCGGCCAGACTTCACATCCGCATGAGGAGCGCCTGAATGCGCCGCCTGCCCCATCTCCTGTCCGGCCTCAGCGCCGCCGCCCTGCTGACCGCCACGGCCCTACCGGCCCTGGCCGAGGGGGCGCTGGTCGCTCCGGCGGCTGCGACGGCCCAGGCCCGTACGGCCTTCACCTATCAGGACATGATCTCGGCCAACCGGCTGGGCGATCCCCAGGTGTCGCCGGACGGCGAGTGGGTGGTCTACGCCCTGACCCAGACGGACGTGGCGGCCAACAAGCGCTCCAGCGCCCTCTACATCCTGGGCCTGAAGGGCGAGGCCCAGCCGCAGAAGCTGGCCATCTCCGAAGGCGGCGCCAACACCGCCCGCTGGGGCGCCGACGGCAAGTTGTATTTCCTGTCGAGCCGTTCGGGCTCAAGCCAGGTCTGGGTTTCGGCCGACAAGGGCGCGACGGCGACGCAGGTCACGGCCTTGCCGACCGACGTCAACGCCTATCGCATCAATGGCGTGGGCGACGCCGTGGCCGTGTCCCTGGCCGTCTACCCGGATGCGGCGGACCTGACCGCCTCGGTCGCGCGCGGCAAGACCGAGGCCGAGCGCAAGTCCACCGGCCAGGTCTATGACCGCATGTTCGTGCGTCACTGGGATACGTGGAACGACCACACCCAGAACCACCTCTTCGTCCAGTCGATCGGCGCCGACGGCAAGGCGGGCGGCGAGCCGGTCTGGGTCACGAAAGGCTTCGACGGCGACACCCCGTCTAAGCCGTTCGGCGACGAGAGCGAGTTCACCTTCGCCCCTGACGGGCAGTCGCTGGTCTTCTCGGCGCGCAAGGCCGGGAACAGCGAGCCGTGGAGCACCAACTTCGACCTCTACAGCGTCGCCGTCTCGGCGCCGGGCCAACTGACCAATCTGACCGAGGCCAATCCGGCCTGGGACACCGGCCCGGTCTTCTCGCCGGACGGCCAGACCCTAGCCTACCGCGCCATGGCCCGTCCGGGCTTCGAGGCTGACAAATATTCGATCTTCCTGCGCGACGTCGCCACCGGCCAGACGCGCCAGATCGCGGCCAACTGGGACCGCTCGGCCGATACGCTGCAATGGTCCAAGGACGGGAACACCCTCTATACGACGGCGGGCGACGTCGGTCAGACTCGCCTGTTCGCCATCGACGCGCGCAACGGCGTGGTGACGCCGCTGACCGGCGAGGGCCACGTCGGCGCTTTCCAGCAGACGCCCTCGGGCTTCGTCATGGCGGTCGACACCCTGACCTCGCCCAGCGACCTGTTCTTCAAGACCTACCGCGGGCGCGAAATGCCGCGCCGCCTGACGAACGTGAACCCGCAACTGGCGACCAAGGCCTTCGGCGAGGCCGAGCAGTTCAGCTTCCCCGGCTGGAACGACGAGACGGTCCACGGCTACGTCATCAAGCCCGCCAACTATGTCGAGGGCCAGAAATACCCGGTCGCCTTCCTGATCCACGGCGGGCCGCAGGGCTCGTTCGGCAACGGCTGGTCTTACCGCTGGAACCCCGAGACCTATGCGGGCGCGGGATATGCGGTGGTGATGATCGATTTCCACGGCTCGACCGGCTACGGCCAGGAGTTCACCGACGCCATCAGCCAGCACTGGGGCGACCGCCCGCTGGAAGACCTGCAGAAGGGCTGGGCCTTCGCCCAGTCGAAGTACGGCTTCCTGGACGGTGACAACGCCTGCGCGCTCGGCGCCTCCTACGGCGGCTATATGATCAACTGGATCGCTGGCAACTGGCCGGGCGAGTTCAAATGCCTGGTCAACCACGACGGCGTCTTCGACACCTTCGGCATGGGCTACGGCACCGAGGAGCTGTGGTTCACGGAGTGGGAATACGGCGGCACGCCGTGGGAAAACCCGGAGGGCTATCAAAAGTTCAACCCGGCCAACCACGTGCAGAACTGGCGCGACCCGATGCTGGTGGTCCAGGGCGACCTCGACTTCCGCATCCCGACCTCGCAGAGCCTGTCGACCTTCACCGCCCTGCAACGGCGCGGGATCGAGAGCCGCTTCGTCTTCTTCCCGGACGAGAACCACTGGGTGCTGAAGCCGGCGAACAGCCTGCAATGGCACAATGAGGTGTTCGGCTGGCTGGATAAGCATCTGGCCAAGTAAGGCTCGGCCTGACTTCGGGGCGCGGTTCGACAGGGCCGCGCCCTTCGGCTTTCGGGGAGGCGGAATGACGAGACGAGGGCTTCTGGCGCCGCTGCTGGCGACCGTGGCGACGGCGGCC
>DJDA01000086.1 GCA_002430835.1 Brevundimonas sp. UBA5936 | reverse complement strand
GCCCGAACCGCCGCCGTCGGCGCGCGCCCTGTCGGCGTTCGGACGACGCGCGGTCGGGCGCTGGACCGCGCCGGTCGAGGCGCTGGAGACCTTCGCCGAGGCTCAACGGGCGGCAGGCAAGGCGCCGCTGTCGGATGAAGCCCTGAACAGCCTCGGCTGGACGACGGATCAGGCGAAGGCGATCCACGCCGCCCTGCGCACGCCGCGCGCGGAACGGGCGCCGTCCCCCGACAAGCCGACGCCGCCGCCCAAGGATTCGCCCTTCGCCGCCCTGGCTCAATTGACCCAGCCGCCCCGGCCCGCCGCCAAACCCAAGACGGCGCGCAGGCCTCGTCGTCGCCCCCGGCGGGCTGCGGCGGGCAAGCCCACCGAATGACTCTCGAGAGTTGCCGCATCGACGTCTGGCTGTGGCGCGCGCGCTTCGCCAAGACGCGCNNTGGTCGAGAAGGGCGCGATCCGCCTGACGCACAACGGCGCCCAGTCCCGGCTCGACAAGCCCAGCCGCAGCGTCCATCCCGGCGACGAGGTGCTGTTCGCCCAGGGCGGGCGCCTTATCGCCGTGCGCGTGGTGCAGATGGGCGAAAGACGCGGCCCTCCCGAGGAAGCCCGCGCCCTCTATGAGCCGCTGGACGCGCCGACCTAGCCTGCCGCCTTCACGAACTCGCCTTCGATGTGCAGCTTCACCTCGTCGCCCAGGGCGGGCAGGCCGAAGGTGATGCCGAAGTCGGACCGCTTGATGGTCGCCTCGCCGTCGAATCCGGCCTTGTAGCCGCCGCGCGTCGGGCCGGCCTGATTGAACTCGACCTCCATGACCACCGGACGGGTCACGCCGCGCAGGGTCAGCTCGCCGTGGACCGTCGCCTCGTCGCGATCATCGGCGTCGATCATGATCCGGGTCGATCGGAAGGTGGCGACCGGGTGGTTGGCGGTGTCGAAGAAGTCCGCCGTCTGCAGATGGCGGTTCAGCCCGTCCGAGTTCGACGCCACGTCCGTCAGGGGAATGGTCGCTGTCAGAGTGCTGGCGGACGGGTTGGCGGGGTCCAGTTTCAGCTCGGCCTGAACGTTCACGAACTGGCCGACATAGGTCGAAAAGCCCAGGTGATCGACCGACCAGGTGATCTTGCCGTGCTCCGGGTCCAGCTTGTAGTCGCCCGCCTGGACCTCGGACGGAACCTTGGTCAGGGCGGACTGGGCGACGACCCCGCCGCCGGCCAACAGGCTGAGCGCGAGGCTCGCGGCGCCGAGACGGCCGATGGCTGAGTGAGAGATGAAACGCATGGTGGAGCCTCCTGATGGACGATGATCGGGCGTCACGAATGTGGAGCGGGGCCCGGCGACATCGGGCCTGAACAGCTTTGCAACAGCGCCTTCGGTTGACAGTTGGTTCCGTCGGGGCCATGTGCCCGCCCTCGACCTCCCTCGCTGCCACAGGCCCGCCCGAACGCCATGACCTACATCGTCACCGACGCCTGCGTGAAATGTAAGTTCATGGACTGCGTCGAGGTGTGTCCGGTGGACTGCTTCTACGAGGGCGAGAACTTCCTGGTCATCGCGCCGGACGAATGCATCGACTGCGGCGTGTGCGAGCCGGAATGCCCCGTCGACGCCATCGTCCCCGACACCGAGGACGAGCCCGACGGCAAATGGCTGCAGGTCAACGCCGAATACGCCAAGGTCTGGCCCAACATCACAGTCAAGGGCGTGCCCCCGGCGGATCGCGAACAGTATGAGCGCGAAACCGGCAAGTTCGAGAAGTACTTCAGCCCCAAGCCGGGCAAAGGCTCCTAAGAATTCGCCACAATGCGGTCACAATGCGCCGGTCATCGCCGCGCGCCCTGTGGATGTTTTGAGATTTCCTAATTTTATGATAGGTTCCTCCCTATTCGAAACGGGCGGTTCCGCAACTCTGCGCGCCGCCCGCATTTACGACAGAACCTCGCCGCTAGAGACGAGGTCGGCCTGAGGTTTGGTGATCCGTTTTCGCGTCTGACAGTGCGATCCTCCGCCTCAACCGCCGGGCCCAGTGCTCGGCGGAGGGGCGGTTTTTCACTATCAGCGTGGTGACGATCTCATCCCTACGGTTCGGGAAAGGAATGACATGACGAGCAAGACCGGTCTGGAATTCAAGGTTGGCGATGCGGTGGTCTATCCCGCGCACGGCGTCGGCAAGGTCGCCGCGATCGAGACTCAGGAAGTCGCCGGCATGGCGCTGGAAGTCTATGTCGTGACCTTCGAGCACGAGAAGATGACCCTGCGCGTCCCGACCAAGAAGGCCAAGACCGCCGGCCTGCGCACCCTGGCCGCCGACGACACCGTGTCCAAGGCCCTGACGACCCTGAAGGGCCGCGCCCGCGTCAAGCGCACCATGTGGTCGCGCCGCGCTCAGGAGTATGAAGCCAAGATCAACTCGGGCGACCTGATTTCGATCGCCGAAGTGGTCCGCGACCTGCACCGCGCCGAGACCCAGCCGGAACAGTCCTATTCCGAGCGCCAGCTCTATGAATCGGCCCTGGACCGCATGGCCCGCGAAGTCGCCGCCGCCAACAAGATCGACAAGGACGCCGCCATGGCCCTGCTGGGCAAGTCGCTCAGCGCCAAGAAGCCGGTCGCTCCGGCCGCCGAGGCTGAAGCCGAGGCCGCCTGACCTCAGGCGAGCCGCAAACGACGCGAAAGGCCCGGCGGCGACGCCGGGCCTTTTTCATGAGCGCCGTCGGCAAGCGCGCGGTGAAACCGAATGGTCTGGCGAAACGGCCATGAATGGACAGGTCTGACCGGCCATTGATCCTCTAGGAGCGCGCGCATCGTCGTCGTTCGCAGAGGCCCTCCCCATGTCCACGCCCGCCCCCTCTCCCCCCTTGCGGTGGAGCGACCTGCTGCACCCCGTCGTCGCCGGACTGATCTCGGTCATCGTCAACTATGGCGGCACCTTCATCCTGGTGTTCCAAGCGGCCCAGGTCGCGGGCCTCAGTCCTGAACTGACCGCCTCCTGGGTCTGGTCGATCTCCATCGGCGTGGGGACGACGGGCCTGTGGCTGAGCTGGCGCTACAAGGCGCCGATCATCACCGCCTGGTCGACGCCCGCGGCGGCCTTCCTGGTCACGGCCCTGGCGGCGACCTCCTACGCCGAAGCGATCGGCGCCTATTTGATCTCGGCGGCGGCCTTTGTCGTCCTGGGGCTGTCCGGCGGGTTCGACAAGGTGATCCGCCTGATCCCGCCCGCCATCGCCGCCGCCCTGCTGGCGGGCATACTGCTGCCCTTCGGCGTCCAGGCCTTCGGCGGCGTCGGCCTCGACCCCGTTCTGGCGGGGTTGCTGATCCTGGCTTACGTCGTGCTGAAGCGGTTCACCGCGCGCTATGCGGTCGTGGGCATCCTCGTGCTGGGGCTGGGCTTCCTGCTGACGCAGGGGCGGGTCGACCTGTCGGGTCTGAATCTGAAGCTGGCGGCGCCGGTCTTCACCATGCCCGCCTTCTCGTTCAAGGCCTTGCTCAGCCTGGCCATCCCCATGTTCCTGATCACTCTGACGGGCCAGTATATGCCGGGGATGCTGGTGCTGCGGAACGACGGCTATGCGGTCAACGCCAATCCCCTGGTCACGGTGACGGGGCTCGGGTCGCTGCTGACGGCGCCGTTCGGGTCGCACGCCTTCAATGTGGCCGCCATCACCGCCGCCATCTGCACCGGCAAGGAGGCGCATGAAGATCCGTCCAAGCGCTGGATCGCGGGCGTGGCGGCGGGGGTGTTCTACATCCTGATCGGGGTGTTCGGCGTGACCCTGGCGGCGGTCTTCATGGCCCTGCCTTCCGTCTTCATCACCACCCTGGCGGGGCTGGCCTTGCTGGGCGCCATCGGCGGCAGCCTAGCGGGCGCCCTGGCCGAACCGAAGTCCCGCGAGGCGGCCCTCATCACCTTCCTGGCGGCGGCGGCCAATATCCAGCTGTTCGGGATCGGCGGGGCCTTCTGGGGCCTGGTGATAGGGCTGATCGCCTATGCGGCCTTGAACGGCGAGTTGGCGATCTTCGCCAAGAGCCTGCTGTCGGCCAGGCCCGCGCCGGAGCGCCCGGCGGAATAGGGCGCAAAAGAACAGAGGCCGGGACGCGCGTCCCGGCCTCTTCCAAAATCAGATCAGAAATACTCCGCCCCGGCCGGGCACTGGGCGGCTAGGCGGCGGGCGGTAATGCTGGCCGGAATATAGGGCGTGCCGCGCGCCAGCTGGGCGCCGCCGTTGAAGCGGAACGCCTGCTCTTCATAGGTGCCGTTCAGCCGCACGTTGATGCGGCGGCCCTTGCGGTCCTGACAGCTGCCCTCAAAGCGCGCGCGGCCGTCCCCGACCTCGCGGGTCGGGTAGGTGCACCGCCATTTGCGCGTCGACAGGCCGCCGAAGAATCGGTTGATCTCGCTGGGCCGCACGCACTTCTGTTCGGTGTCGCGGGCGCCCATGACGCTGGTGGTGTATTCCCAATAGCCGGGCAGAACCTCGGACTGGGCGGCCGACTGGGCCTGAGGCGCGGACGCCGGCGCGGCCAGCATCACGGCGCCGGCGGCCACCGGGGCGACGACGGCCATCAGCCGGGCGAAGGGGATCAAGGTCTTCATGGATTTGCCGTTCATGGGACTCATCATGGGTCTGCTCTATATAGTCACGCCTTGAACGAGTGCTGAACGAAGGCGATCCCTCGCCTTCAGAATGACTCTGTCGCGCCGGACGACGACTCCAGCCTTGACGCCCGGCGAGTCCTTCCTCTATACGGCCCCCTCTCGCGCGGGCCTCCTTGCTCGCTGCGTCCCTGTTTCATGCGTCCGCGCCGGTATTGCGGATGTGACCTTGAGGATCTTCAGATGTCGCGTCGCTGCGAACTCACCGGAATCGGCCCCATGGTCGGCCATCACGTGAGCCACTCCAACATCAAGACCAAGCGCCGTTTCCTGCCGTCGCTGAAGACGGTCAAGGTTCAGTCGGAAGCTCTGGGCCAGACCTTCTCGCTGCGTATCTCGAACGCCGCCCTGCGCACCCTGGACTTCAAGGGCGGCCTGGACGCCTTCATCGTCAAGGCTCGCGACGAGCAGCTGTCGATCGCCGCCCTGCGCATCAAGCGTCAGGTCCGCGCCAAGCTGGCCGAGCAAGCCGCCGCCTGATCGGCGTCGACTGACGGATTTTGAAGAGGCCGGTGGAAACACCGGCCTTTTTCTTTTGCGCGTCGGCCCGCTACCCTCGTGGCCTGTTCTGCCGGAGCCTCGACCTTGCGCCCTCTCGCCGTCCTTTGCCTGACGACAGCTCTGCTGACCTCGCCCGCGATGGCGCAGGAGGCGGCGCGCGAAACCACCGCCTTCACCCTGTCCAGCGGCACGCCGCGCACGGCCGAGCAGTTGGCGCTACGCTTCGACAAGGCGGACCTGTCGTTCAAGCTGCTGCCGGAAAGCCAGTCGCTGGAAGGCGTCGCCGTTCTCGACTTCACCGCCACGGCGCCGACGGCCGCCGTCGTGGTCGAACTGGATGCGGTCTTCGCCATCGCCGCCATCACCGTGGACGGCCGGGCGATCTCTGACTGGTCCAATCCCGAGGGGCGGCTGACCATCCCCCTGCCCCGTCCTCTGACGGCGGGCGAAAGCGTTTCCGTCCGCATCGCCTATTCCGGCCGCCCGCATCAGGCCAAGCGCGCGCCCTGGGACGGCGGCTTCGTCTGGACCACGACGCCCGAAGGCCAGCCGTGGATCGCCAGCGCGGTGCAGGGCGAGGGCTGCGACCTGTTCTGGCCCTGCATCGACCACCCGCAGGGCGAGCCGGAGCGGGTCGATCTGCACATCACCGTCCCCTCAAGCCTCAGCGCCCCCGCCAACGGCCGCTTCCTCGGCAAGAGCGACAACGGCGACGGCACGACCACCTGGAACTGGACCGCGCGCCAGCCCGACACCTACGCCATCAGCCTGAACGTCGGCCCCTATGTGGAGATGGCCGCCGACTACCAAAGCCGGTTCGGCAATGTGATTCCCTTGCGCTTCTGGCGGCTGGCCTCGGCCGATCCGGCCAAGGCGCAGGCGCTGTTCGACGAGTTCCCGCAGATGCTCGACTTCTATGAGGCGGCCATCGGCCCCTTCCCCTTCGGCGACGAGAAGATGGGCGTGGTCGAGACCCCGCATCTGGGCATGGAGCACCAGACCATCAACGCCTACGGCAACGGCTACAAGCTGGACGGCAAGGGCTACGACTGGCTGCTGCAGCACGAACTGGCGCACGAATGGTTCGGCAATCAGCTGACCAACGCCGATTGGGACGACATGTGGCTGCATGAGGGGTTCGGCACATACATGCAGCCCCTCTACGCCCGCTGGCTGAACGGCGAGCGGGCCATGCAGGCCGAGCTTCAGACCATGCGGCTGACCCTGGCCAACCGTTTCCCGGTCGTGTCCGGCCAGCCGCAGGACGCGGGAACCGTCTATGACGACAAGACCGGCCCGGCGCTGGATCTCTATTACAAGGGCGCGCTGATCGCCCACACCCTGCGCCTGCACATCGGCGACGACGCCTTCTTCGAGAGCCTTCGCCGTCTGGTCTATGGCCGTCCCGATCCGCGGCCGGGGAACTTCCAGCCGCGCTACGCCACGACGCCGGACTATGTGGCCATCGTCAATGAGGTGACGGGCCGCGACATGGGCTGGTTCTTCGACGCCTACCTCTATCAGGCCGCCCTGCCCGATCTGGTCATGACGCGGCAGGGCGAGCGGGTGACGCTGGAATGGAAAACCGGCGACGGCCGCCCCTTCCCCCTGCCGGTCGAGGTCGAGGTGGACGGGCTCTTACGCGCCCTGCCCATGACCAACGGGCGCGCGACGTTCGAAGCGCCGCCCGGCGCGCACATCCTGCTGGACCCGGGCTCAAAGGTCTTGAGGCGGCTGGAGTATCTGGAGCGGTGGAAGGCCTCGACCGCCGACTGAGGCTCAGGCCGGTTGCAGCGTCCGCACGGCCGCAGCCGAGAACCGGCGCCAGTCGGCGTTGTCGGCCCAGACGGCGGCCAGGGCCTCCAGCAGATGATCCTCGTCGTCGTCGTTGTGCAGCGGCGTCGGGGTGACGCGCAGCCGCTCGGTCCCGCGCGGCACGGTGGGGAAGTTGACCGGCTGGATATAGACGCCGTGCTCTTCCATCAGGGCGTCCGTCACCGCCCGCGCCGTGGCCGCGTCGCCGATCATCACCGGCAGGATGTGGCTGGGGCTGGGCAGGACCGGCAGACCCAGCCGCTGCATCCCCGCCTTGATCGAGGCGGCGCGTGCAGCCAGCGCCCGGCGCGGCGCGCCGTCGGCCTTCAGATGGCGCAGCGCCGCCCGCACCCCGGCCACCACCGAGGGCGGCAGGGCCGTGCTGAAGATGAAGCCCGGCGCGTGGCTGCGCACGAAATCGACCACCGCCGCATCGCCCGCCACATAGCCGCCCATGGCGCCGAACCCCTTACTGAGGGTGCCCTGGAACATGCTGATGCGGTGCGACTGGCCGTCGCGTTCGGCCACGCCCGCGCCGCGCGCGCCGTACAGGCCCACGGCGTGAACCTCGTCCAGATAGGTGAAGGCGCCGTGCTTCTCGGCCACGTCGCAGAGGGCGGCGATAGGGGCGAAGTCGCCGTCCATCGAATAGCAGCTCTCGAAACAGACCAGCTTGGGCCGATAGCGGCAGACCCCGCTCATCAGCCGGTCCAGATCGCGCCAGTCGTTGTGGGCGAAGATGTGCTTCTCCACGCCCGAGCGCCGCATGCCCTCGATCATGGAGGCGTGGTTCAGGGCGTCGGAAAAGATCACCGCCCCCGGCAGGCGCGACGCCAGCGTCGACAGGGCCGCGTCATTGGCCGCATAGCCCGAGGTGAACAGCAGCGCCGCCTCCTTGCCGTGCAGATCGGCCAGATCGCGTTCCAGCAGGACGTGTTCGTGGCTGGTGCCCGAGATGTTGCGCGTCCCGCCCGCGCCCGCGCCATAGGTGCGGATCGCGCCTTGCGCCGCCTCGACCACCTCGGGATGGACGCCCATCGACAGATAGTCGTTCGAGCACCAGATGGTGATGGTCCGCTCGCGCCGGTGATCCCAGGCGTAGGGCGCGCCTTTCGACAGCCGCTCCAGATCGGCGAAGACGCGATAGCGGCCCTCCTGCTTCAGATCGTCCAGATCGCGGCTGAAGAAGTCGGCGAAATCGAAAGCGCCCATGACATCACATCCCATCACAGGACGGGCGGCGACATTGCCATCCCGCCGGGGG
Organism: Brevundimonas sp. UBA5936; assembly: GCA_002430835.1. Taxonomy (GTDB): domain Bacteria; phylum Pseudomonadota; class Alphaproteobacteria; order Caulobacterales; family Caulobacteraceae; genus Brevundimonas. The sequence goes on along the minus strand of DJDA01000086.1, from coordinate 7,627 downwards.
CGTGACACCTAACGCTGGATTGGCCGGATCATTCCGGCCATTTTGGAAAGAAGCCGCAGACCATTGCTGAAGCGTGCCCAGCTGGAATCCGTTCAGGCCTTCATGGACCACCCGGCCCAGTCCGGCCTGCCCCTGCACGCCCGCATCCAGCGCGCCGTGCGCCAGTTGATCGTCGAGCGATCGCTGACGGCGGGGCGGCCCCTGCCCTCGTCGCGGACGCTGGCCCGGTCGCTGGGCGTGTCGCGCGACACGGTCGAGACGGCCTATGCCCAGCTTCACGCCGAGGGCTTCATCGAGCGGCGCGTCGGCAGCGGCAGCTTCGTCTGCGAGCTGACCGAACTGGGGCTGAAGCGCGGCGTGCTGCGCCCGGCAGGCCGCCGCCCCGCCCTGCAACCGGCGACGGCGCCGACGCTCAGCAAGCGCGGGCAGGCGATGGCCGACAGCGGAGGTCTGCGCGACCCCTACGCCCCGCTGGCCTTCTCGCCCGGCGTGCCGGAGACGCGGCTGTTTCCCTTTGCTCAGTGGGACCGGCTGCACCGCCTGACCCTGCGCGAGGAGGGCGCCGCCGCCCTGCACCACGGCGACCCGCAGGGTCATCCGCGCCTGCGCCGCGCCATCGCCGGCTATGTGAACCTGGAACGCGGAGCGCGGGCCGATCCCGACCAGATCCTGGTCCTGACCAGTTCGCAGCAGGCCCTGTCCCTGTGCGCGCGGGTGCTGGCCGATCCCGGCGACGGCATCTTCATCGAAGACCCGGCCTATCAGGGCGCCGCCAAGGCGCTGGACGCGGCGGGGCTGAAGCGCCTGCCCGTGGCGGTCGACGCGCAGGGTCTGCGCACCGACGATCTGCTCGCCCGGCGTGAGGACGGACGGGCGGTCTTCGTCACCCCCTCGCACCAGTTTCCGACCGGGCGCACCCTGTCGCTGGACCGGCGGCTGGCCCTGATCCAGTGGGCGACCGAGCATGACGCCTGGATTCTGGAAGACGATTACGACAGCGAGTTCCACTACGCCGGGCGGCCGACCGCCTGCGTTCAGGGCTTGGACCCGCATGACCGGACCCTCTATCTGGGCACCTTCACCAAGTCGCTGTTTCCGGGGCTGAGGCTGGCCTATCTGATCCTGCCGCGCCCGCTGGTCGAGCCGATGGTCGCGGCGCGCAGCCTGATGGACGGCTTCACCGCCTCAGTGGCGCAACTGACGCTGGCCCGGTTCATCGAGGACGGCCGGTTCGGCGCCTATGTCCGCACCATGCGCGGCGTCTATGCGGAACGGCTGGATGCGCTGGAGGCGGCGGTGAGGGCGCGCCTGCCCCACGTCGTCACGCCCGACCGGCCCGTCGGCGGCCTGCAGATGCCCTGCTTCCTGAAGGACGGCTTCGACGAGGTCGAGACGGTGCGCGCGGCCCGGCGCGTCGGCGTCCACCTGACCGGCCTGACGCCCCTGCATGACGCGGGCGCGGGCCGTCCCGGCTGGCTGATGGGCTTCGCCGCCTCAACCCCGGCCGAGATCGACGCCGCCGTCGATCGGCTGGCGAAGCTGTTCCCCGCGTGATCGACGCTTACAAAGCGGTCTGACGATCTGCGCCGACGTGGCAGGGAATGGCCGGGACAGCGCCGTCTAGGGTGCGGAGGTCGGCGGTCAGCCGACGCCGTGAAAGCTTCCGTCCCTTGCCTGCCCTCGCCCTGTTCCCGACCGATCAGCCGGGCCGCCGATCCGACCACGGCGGCGGCCGGATTCGCGTTTCCTTAAGCGCCGTCGCCGCCAACTATCGCGCCATGCGGGACAGGATCGCGCCCGCCGCCTGCGCCGCCGTGGTCAAGGCCGACGCCTATGGTCTGGGCGCGGCCCGCATCGCGCCCGCCCTCTATGACGCCGGATGCCGCGCCTTCTTCGTCGCCCATCTGTTCGAGGCCGTGGATCTGCGCCGCGTCCTGCCCGCCGACGCCGAACTGTTCGTGCTGAACGGCCTGGCGCCCGGCGCCGAATACGCCGCCCTCGCCGCCGGGGCGATCCCGGTGCTGAACAGCCGCGAGCAGATGCAGGGCTGGGCGCGTCTGGGCCGGGCCGTCGGGCGGCCGCTGGCGGCGGCGATCCAGTTCGACACCGGCATGTCGCGGCTGGGCCTGCCGCCCGAGGACGCCGCCTTCGCCTTCGACCCGGACGGCCCGATCCGCTGGATCGAACCGCGCCTGCTCCTCAGCCATCTGGCCGTCGCCGACACGCCCGGCCACGCAGGCAATGCGCGCCAGCGTCAGGCCTTCGAGCGCATTCTGGCCCACGCGCCGTCGGGCATTCCGCGCTCCCTGGCCAACTCGGCCGGGTGCTGGCTGGGCCAGGACTATCACTACGACCTGTGCCGGGTCGGGGCGGCCCTGTTCGGGCTGGACGCCTCCCCCTCTGCGCGGCCCATGCAGCCGGTGGTCGAGGTGACGGGCCGCGTCATCCAGACCCGCGCCGTGCCTGCGGGCGCGGGCGTCGGCTACGGCTGGGCCGTCACGGCGGCGAAGGGAATGCGGCTGGCCACCATCGGCGTGGGCTATGCCGACGGCTGGCCGCGCCAGTTATCGGCCACCGGCGCCGCCGCATTCGAGGGCTGGTTGCTGCCCTTCGTCGGGCGCATCTCGATGGACAGTCTGGTCGTGGATATCAGCGCCCTGCCCCCCGATGCGCTGAAGGCAGGCGGTCAGGTGGAACTTTTGGGCCCGAACCGCACGCCGGAACAACTGGCGCTGGACGGCGCGACCATCGACTATGAAGTCATCGCGCGGCTGGGCCGCCGCCTGTGTCGGGAGTATGTTTCGTGACCCTTTCGCCTGAAAACCTAGAACGCTTCGGGCCTGACCCGCGCGAGCGGTTCGCCGCCAATCTGGCGCTGGTTCATCGCCGCATCGCCGCCGCCTGCGAACAGGTGGGGCGGCCGATCGACAGCGTGCGCCTGTTGCCGATCACCAAGACGGTTCCGGCCGAGATCCTGCGTCTGGCCTGGGCCGCGGGCGTCACCGACTTCGGCGAGAACAAGCTGCAGGAGGCCCGCGACAAGGCCGAGGCCATGGCCGACCTGTCGATGCGCTGGCACGTCGTCGGCCACCTGCAGTCGAACAAGGTCAAATACCTGACCCGTCTGGCGGACGAGTTTCATGCGCTGGACAGCCTCAAGCTGGCCGAGGGGCTGAACAAGCGGCTGGAGACCGACGGGCGCGACATGAAGGTCTATGTCCAGGTCAACACCTCGGGCGAGGAGAGCAAGTTCGGCCTGCATCCCGATGATGCCCTGGACTTCATCGAACGGCTGGAGGCCTTTCCCCGGCTGAAGCCGCAGGGGCTGATGACGCTGGCGGTGTTCAGCGACGATCCCGACCGGGTGCGGCCCTGCTTCACCCTGCTGCGGTCCCTGCGCGACAAGGCCGAGCGCATCGACGCGCGCATCACCGGCCTGTCGATGGGCATGACCGGCGACTACGAACTGGCCGTGCGCGAAGGCGCGACCGTGGTGCGCGTCGGACAGGCCATCTTCGGCCCGCGCCCGACGCCGAACGCCCACTACTGGCCCGGTCTGGCCTGAGAGCCGGACCAGCCTTTCTCCCCCTCCCCGGAGTAATCGACGCGTGACCATTCCCTTCATCGATCTTCTCAGCCAGCGCCGCCGCATCGGCGCGACCATCGACGCCGCCCTTATGGAGGTCGCGGCCAGCGGCCAGTACATCATGGGCCCGGCGGTCGGCGCCTTTGAACAGGCCCTGTGCGACTTCGGCCAGGCGCCCCACGCCCTGTCCTGCTCCAACGGGACGGATGCGCTGGTGCTGTTGATGATGGCGTGGGGCGTGGGGCCGGGAGACGCCGTCTTCTGCCCCGCCTTCACCTTCGCCGCCACGGCCGAGGTTGTGGCGCTGGCGGGCGCCACGCCGGTCTTCGTCGACATCCGGCCCGACACCTGGACGATGGACCCCGACCACCTGCGCGCCGCCGTCGAGGCGGTCGAGCGCGAGGGCGTGCTGAAACCCCGCGCGATCATCGCCGTGGACCTGTTCGGCCAGCCCGCCGACTATCCCGCCCTGTCGGAAATCACGCAGAAGCACGGGCTGAAGCTGATCGCGGATTCGGCGCAGGGGTTCGGCTGCACCCTGAACGGCCGGCATCCCCTCCATTGGGCCGACGCCACAACGCTGAGCTTTTTCCCGGCCAAGCCTCTGGGCGCCTATGGCGACGGCGGGGCGGTGCTGCTGAAGGAGGCGAGCCTGATGGATCATCTGGTCTCGCTGCGCGTCCACGGACAGGCGACAGCGGCGGATGCGGCGGCGCAGGCCTTCGCCCACGATCCGAAATACCTGAACCCGCGTCTGGGCATGAACGGACGGCTGGACACGCTGCAAGCCGCCGTCCTGCTGGAGAAGCTGAAGATCTTCCCCGACGAGATCGAGCGCCGCAACCGCATCGCCGAGCGCTATGTGCAGGGGCTGGCCGGTCATGTGGCGGCGACGCCGGTGGTCATTCCCGACGGCCGCTCGGTCTGGGCGCAGTTCACCGTCGAGCATGACGATCGCGACGCCCTGGCCGCCCATCTGAAGGCTGAAGGCGTGCCGACCGCCGTCTATTATCCGATCCCCCTGCACCGCCAGCCCGCCTATCGCCAGCACCCCGTCGGCCCCGGCGGACTGGCCGTGACCGAGGTCAAGGCCGAGCGCGTCGTCAGCCTGCCGATGAGCGCCTATCTGGACGAGGCCGTGCAGGACCGGGTGATCGCCGCCGTCGCCAGCTTCGGCTGAGGGCTTTCAGCCCTCGGTCAGGCGCATCTCGAAGGCGCCCGCCGCCTGGGTCCGCAGCAGAACGGTCTGGACCCCGGCGGTGGCGCGGGCGGCGGCCTCGGCCAGCCCCTCGCCGCGCATCAGCCAGCCAGTCAGGTATGCGGTGAACAGGTCGCCCGTGCCGCTGGGCCGGATCGGGATGCGGGGGATGGAGGTGCGATGGGCGAGCCCGCCCTCGACCGCCACGGTCTCGACCTCGCCGGGCGCGGTGTCGGTCAGGACGCAGCCCGTCACCACCGTCCGCCCCGTGCCGCGCGCGTTCAGGATGCGCGTCGCCTCGATCACCCCCTCGACCGTATCGGGCCGTTCGCCGACCAGTCGGCCCAGTTCGAACTGGTTGGGGGTGATGATGTCGGCCATCGGCGTCAGTTCATCGCGGAACTGTTCGATCAGGCCCTCGGCGACGAAGACGCCCAGATCATCATCGCCGATCACCGGATCGCAGATGTGCAGCAGCGCCGGGTTCCTCGCCTTCCAGCGCCGCAGGAAACCCGCCGTCGCCGCCGCATTGGCGGCCGAGCCCATATAGCCCGTGACCACCGCCCCGGATGTCATGGGCAGGTCGCGCTCCTCGACCCCCAGCAGCAGGTCGGCGACCAGTTCCGTCTCCAGAATCCGGCCGCGCATGGTGGGATAGTGCGGGTGATTGGACAAAAGGGTGGTCGGCACCGCCGCCACCTCCAGCCCCATGGCCTGCATCGGCTGGACCGCCGCGCTGTTGCCGACGTGGCCGTAGACGACCTGACTTTGTATCGAGATGACCCGCACGCGCGTTCGGAACCTCCTTAAGCGGGCGTCAGCGCCGGTCCGGCGATCGGATAGGCCCGCGTCAGTTCTCTTCCCTGCGCCTTCACCGCCGCGCTGTCGAGATCGCCGTCGCGCAGACCCTTGAGGATGGTCAGGATCATGCCGCCGACCGTGCGGAACGCCTCGGCGTCGAACCCGCGCGAGGTCGAGGACGGCGAGCCCAGTCGCAGCCCCGACGTCACCATGGGCGAGGCCGTGTCATAGGGGACGGCGTTCTTGTTGGCGATCAGGCCGTGATCCTCCAGCGCCTCGACCGCCGCCTTGCCGGTCAGGCCGAAGGGGCGCAGGTCCACCAGCACCAGGTGACAGTCCGTTCCGCCCGACACCAGGCGCAGGCCCCCGTCCGCCAGCGTCTGGCCCAGTACGCGGGCGTTCTCGATCACCGCCTTGGAGTATTCGACAAAGTCCGGTTGCAGCGCCTCATGGAAGGCCGCCGCCTTGCCCGCGATGACGTGCATCAGCGGCCCGCCCTGGGTACCGGGGAAGACCGCCTTGTCGATGCGGCGCGCCAGCTCGGGATCGTTGCACAGGATCAGGCCGCCGCGCGGGCCGCGCAGGGTCTTGTGCGTGGTCGAGGTGGTGACATGGGCGTGCGGCGTCGGATTGGGATAGAGGCCCGCCGCGATCAGCCCTGCGTAGTGGGCCACGTCGGCCACCAGATAGGCGCCGACCTGATCCGCGATCTGACGCATCCGGGCGAAGTCGATGCGGCGCGGATAGGCCGAACCGCCCGCATAGATCAGGCGTGGCCGGTCCTGAAGGACGCGCTGCTCCATGTCGTCATAGTCGATCAGGTCGTCGTCTTCGCGCACCCGATAGGCGCTGACCTCGAACCACTGGCCCGACAGGCTGACCGGCGAGCCATGCGTCAGGTGGCCGCCGCAGGCCAGATCTAGCCCCATGATGCGGTCGCCCGGCTTGATCAGGGCGAACAGCACGGCGAGGTTGGCGTTGACGCCCGAGTGCGGCTGGACGTTGGCGTAGGCCGTGTCGAACAGGGTGCAGGCGCGCTCGATGGCCAGCTTCTCGGCGATGTCGACCGCCTCGCAGCCGCCGTAGTAGCGGCGGCCCGGATAGCCCTCGGCGTATTTGTTGGTCAGGACCGAGCCCTGCGCCTGACGGACGGCGGCGCTGACGATGTTCTCGGACGCGATCAGCTCGATGCTGTCCTGCTGGCGCTGGCGCTCCAGCATCAGGGCTTGGGCCAGTTGCGGGTCCAGAGCCCGCGTCGCCAGGTCGAGAACCATGTCGTCTCCGTCATTCCAGTGAAAAAGACGGCGGGTCGGCCTCTGAGGAGGAGGGTCGCCGACCCGCCGAGCGGCTGGCTTCGGGGGACTGAAGCCAGGCCGAGGTGCGTCAGCGCAGGGCCGAAAGGTCCGCGCCGTGATTGATGTGATAGACGGCGCCGCCCATGACGATGGCCGGAACCGATTGCACGCCGGCGGCCTCGGCTTCGGCCAGACGCTGCGGCGTCTCGCCCAGGTGAACGACCTCGACGTCATAGGCCGCCGGATTCAGCGCGCCGACGAAGCGCTGCTCGGCGTCAACGCAGACGGTGCAGCCTGCGTGATAGAAAACGGCTTTCTCGGCCATGACCCTATCCCTTGTTTCTGATCCCGCAGCAGTGTTGCTGCCTGGGAGTGCGCGTGGGATACCCGACCCAGCGGCCCTGTCATAAGAGCCGCTTTCTTGAAATCCGATAGGCCGGATCATGGGGCGCAGCGCCGTCGTCATTGAACTGATCGAAGACCCCGCCCGGCCCCTGTTCATCAATCTGGCGGGGTCGGTGATCCGTGAGATCGAGCGCGGGCGGCTGAAGCCCGGCGACCGCCTGCCCGGCACCCGCGCCCTGGCGGGCGCCTTGGGCATCCATCGCAACACCGTCGACGCCGCCTATCAGGAGCTGGTGCTGCAGGGCTGGCTGACGGCCGAGGCGTCGCGCGGCACCTTCGTCGCCCGCGACCTGCCCGACCTGGGCACGCAGAACTGGGGCGCTCGCCCCGCCGCCGCCCGCC
>DJDA01000090.1 GCA_002430835.1 Brevundimonas sp. UBA5936 | reverse complement strand
GCGGAGGCGGCGATCCGCGCGGCCGCGTGGCCCGACGAGGCGCGCGGCCTAGCCCTGGCGGTCGAGCGCGCGGTGCTGTTGTCGGAGGACGGCAAGATCGAAGCGGCGGCCGTCGCTGCTCCGCCGTCGCCGGTGTTGGATGCGCTGGATACGCCTGCCGACAACGCCTTCGATCTCGGCGACGCCGAGAAGGCGATCATCGCCGCAGCGTTGCGTGAACATCGGCACAATGTCTCTCAGGCTGCGGCGGCGCTGGGGCTGAGCCGAGGGGCGCTCTATCGGCGTATGGCGCGTCATGGTCTCTAGGCGGACTGCGTCAGCGCTCGCCTGCGCGCTCGGCCTGACGGCCAGCGGCGTGGCGGCTGTTCTGGCCTGGCGATCCGGCATGTGGGGCGCGCTGACCGGCGCGGCGCTTGCGGCGGTCTGGCTCAGCGTTCTGAACGCGCGGATGTGGGACAGGCGTCCGCCTGCGTCTGTCGCGGCGGCGGCGCCTGAAGAGGCGGAGGCGATGGCGCTGCGGGTGTTGCTGGACGCCGCGCCGACGCCCCTGGTCGGCGTCGAGGGGACGACGGCCAGGGCCTTGAACCGCGCAGCGCGCGACCTTTTCAGCGCCGAAGACCGCATCCTGCCGCCGCCGCCGGCCCTGTTCGATCGCGAGGTCGCCCACTTCCGCCAGTCCGGTCGACGCTGGCGGCTGGATCGCGTCGAATTGGCGTCCGAGGGCGGCTCGTCCTTGGCGGCCCTGATCGACGTGGAGCAGGAAGAGCGTGTCGCCGAGGCCCGTGTGACGGCCGAACTGGTCGAGGTGCTGGGCCACGAATTGCTCAACGGTCTGGCGCCGATCGCCTCCCTCTCGGAAAGCGCCCTAGACGTTTTGGACGGGGCGCACGACGATCCGGATTTGCTGCGCGAAATCCTGGGCGTCCTGGCGCGCCGCGCCGACGGCCTGCAGCGGTTCGCCGAGGCCTATCGCACGCTAGCTCGCTTGCCGGAGCCGATCCGGCGGCCTGTGTCCGTGCGCGAGATGGCGGACGATCTGGCGCGCCTGTTCGCCAGCCGCTGGCCAGCGGCGACCCTGCATGTGGATGCGCCGGAAGACCTGTCCTGGGCCTTGGACCGGGATCAGATGCACCAGGCTGTGTGGGCGCTGCTTCAGAACGCCGCCGAGGCGACGCAGATTGGCGGCGCGCCGTCCGGCGCGGTTCGGCTATCGGTCAAGCGGGCCGACGAGACGCTGGTGATCGAGGTCGCCGACGACGGCCCCGGCGTATCGCCGGCTGACGCCGAACGTATCTTTCGCCCCTTCGTGACCACCAAGCCGAACGGTTCGGGCATCGGCCTCAGCCTGGCCCGCCAGATCGCCCACGCCCACGGCGGCGCCCTGACCCTTGAGCGGACTCCGGCGACCGTGTTCCAGCTGAGCCTGCGGTCGCATGCCAGCACGCTGTCTGCCAACCTACGCGTTGCCGCTGACCTCATATAGAGGCGTGTTATAATCTTCGCCGGCCCTTGGATCGGAGCTCAAGGCTTCAGTCATGAGGGCGTCGCCCTCTGCGGTCTGGCCGGCGCTCTTGAGCATCTTGCCCAGACCGTATTTGGCCTTCGGGTTGGAAGGGGCCAGTTCTGTCGCTGTGCGATAGGCGGCGGCAGCCTCATTCTCGCGGTTCAGGGCGTGCAGCAGATAGCCGCGCCGTATGTGCAGGGCAGCGTCGTCTTCTTCTCGCTCAATGGCCTTGTCGCACATGGCCAGTGCGGCGTCGCGGCTGTGCCGGAATAGGGACCGTGAGACGCAGGCCTGTGCGGGGTCATCAAGGTTGATGCGGGTCAGTTGTTTGAAGCGCGCCATATCGGCGGCCGCGCCCCGACTGTCGCCCTGCATCGCGCGGATGCCTGCACGATCGATCAGCAGGGCGGGGAAGTCGCTTTCCATCGACAGGGCGTTGGTCAGCGCGGTCTCGGCTTTGGCGGGATCTGATGCCTTGAGATTGGACGCCAGAGCCTGTGCCATGCCGATGAAAATCTGGGCCTTGGCGTCGGGATAGCCGGCGGTCTGCGCCATCAGGCCAGCCTGTTCATAGGCCTGTTCGGTGCGGCCCATTCGGAGCAACTGGGTCGCCAAGGCGCCCTTAGCTTCCATTTCCTGCGGCTCCAATGTGATGAGCCGCTCCAGATCGGCGAGGGCGCGAGCGGATTGCCCCATCCGCTCATAGGCGGCGGCGCGGCGGTAAAGGGCGTGGCTGTTCTCGGGCCACGACCGAAGAGCGCCGGTGAAGGCCAGAACGGCCTCCAGATCGTCTTCTTCGATTTCGGCCAGACGCCCCTTCGCGTGGAACAGCATCGTTTCGTTCGGATCGACGGCCTCGCCAGCCGCGATGTCGGCGCGGGCTTTTTCCAGATCATTCAACGCCAGATAGGCCAGGGCGCGATTGGCCAGGGCGTTGGCATGGGGCGAAGGAAAGCCCGCGATGGCGGCGTCGAACTGGGCGATGGCGCCGACATGATCGCCTACGTCGTAAAGGGAGTAGCCGCGGCGCAGAGCCACCTCGGGGTCGCCCTCGGGGGCTGTCGTCAGCGTCTGTCGGTCGGCCGCCGTCAGGGTGTAGCCTCGCTTCACCTGCATGGTGGCCTTCAGGTCTTTGAAGCTGTCCATGCCCGCCTGCTCGGTCTGAACCTCCGCCGCTGTGGCGTAGGGGCGCAGAGTGATCGAGCCGCGATCCGTCTCCAACCGGTTGCCATTGCGTTGGACGGTGCGGAAATAACGGGTCGCGCCAGCCTCGACTTCATAGGGCTGGACCGACAGATCAACGACGTCCTCGCCTGCGGGCAGGATGACCGTAGTGCGGAATGAGGACGAACTGGGGAAGTTCTTGCTGTAATCCGCGTCCTTGAACTTCTCGTTCGTGTGCGGCTCAAGCCCTTTCCACGTGACGTGGGCTAAGGGAATATTGACCGGTCCGTCGCCCCAGTCGAAAGCAATGCGAGCTGTCGCACGGGCGATAAACTCGTGAGTGTCTTCGCGGTACTCCCACTGGCTCTTGATGTCTGAAACCTGACCGAATTCCTTCAGGAACAGGTTCCAGCGTTCGTCATATAGGCGGGTCAGTTCGGCGGCAGGAACCTGGGCCACGCCGGCCTGCATCTCAGTGGCGCTGGCGCCTCGGTCGGTATCTGTCAGCGTAACGCGCGCAGGGCTGTAGATACCGTCGGAAAGATCGATCTCGATATGCATCGTACCGGTTGGACGCGGCGGCGTCTTGAGCGGGATTTGCTCCAGGCGTGCGCGCTCCACGATGGGCAGAACGTACTCATGAACCAGTGGAACGTCCGGCGTCAGACTGCGGTCGCCGATGCGCGCCCCGTCCATCAGATAGGTTTCACCGTTGATGCGAGCCTTCACGATCACATGGTCGAACACGCTGACCATCGGCAAGTACTTATCGAGCGGCAGGTTGTCTGAGGACACCAGTACCGGAACTGCGTCGATCCCCAGTTCTCTCAGCAGGGCGATCAGAAGCACGGTCTTGCCCTTGCAGTCGCCTTGACGCCTGGCCCAGACCTCGCTGGCCGAGGCTGGAAGCCAACCGCCTTCGCCGAGCGTCAGGGCCATGTAGCGCACTTCGTCCTGAACCAGTCGCAGCGCCGCCAAGGCGCGGGCTTCCGGGGCTGTATGCTCGGACTTTATTCGCGCCACATGGGCCGCCAGATCGGCGGCATCCGGCAGGGCGCTGGCTTGATCGAAGGCGGGGCGAATGTGCTCCGCAACAGTTCCCCATTGCGGGATGCTGCTGATCTGCCAGCCATAGTCGGGAAGAGAGCGGACGGCGATGGCGCTCGGATAGGTTTCCCCTTCGGCGTCGGTCAGACGATTGACCAGAACCTTGAAGTCGCCCTGCTGGGTGATTGGGGGAATGGCGGCGTGGCGCCCGGCGCGAGTCTGCACGTTCATCGATGTCGGCCAGCTGATCGTTGTTACGCCCAGATCCACCGGGATCGGGGAGTAGGAATAGGCCAGCGCTTCGATCGGGTTGTTGAAGACGTCGAACTGCGTGTGGAAGGAATAGGCGAAGTCGATGATGTCGCCGACGCGAATGTCGGGATTGACCAGAACGCCCGTCAGAACGCCATTGATCTGCAGCGACTGCTCCAGCGCCGCCTCGCGGCGGAGGATGGTGAAATCGGCCTTGTCCAGAATGTCGGTGGTTTCACCTGCGCGGATGATGCGGGCGTGGTGGACGGTAGGCGTCTGCAAGGCCGGGTTCCACTCCAGTCCTAGCTGCGAAGCCTGTTGCAGACCCAGGGGCGACAGCACCCGCAGCCGCATGCGCACATAGGTTTCGGTATGGTCGCCGAAGGCGCGCACATGGCTTTCGACCATTTCATAGCGCACGTGCTGAGAAGGGTTGTCCGGCTTGTTGGACAGATGCGGCGCAACGACAGGAAGCCAGTCGGGCGCTGGGCCGCGCAAGATCGTTTCGCCGGCCATGGCGGAAGTGCTTAGAAAACAGGCTAAAGTCGCCAATATTAGCTTGTTTTTCAAGACGTTTCCTCATTCTTAAGTATCGTTGAAATCTAAATAGCAGACCGGCAGGGGGGGGAATAGAGGTCTGGTGCGCGTTTGCGGGTCAGGTCTTCACGACTGATGCGCTGAGCATCCGTTACCGTGCGCCTGTTGCAGGGCGGCGAACTGAGCGGCAGGCCCCGCCGCCGAGGTTGCGGGGCCTGCTGATGTCTGAGAAGCGCCGGAAATCACGCCCTCGTCGCCTTGCTTACTCCATGATCTCGGGAGTCTTGCCTGACTGCCGTTCGAACAGGCGCCGATAGTGGCCGTCGCCGGCCTGGAGCAGGTCGTCATGGGTTCCGTCTTCGACGATCTCGCCGCCCGAGAAGACCAGGATGCGGTCCAGCGCCCGAACGGTCGACAGCCGGTGGGCGATGACGATGGCGGTGCGGCCGATCAGCAGCCGTTCCATCGCCTCCTGGATCGCCGCCTCGCTCTCGGAATCCAGGCTGGAGGTCGCCTCGTCCAGGATCAGGATCGGCGCGTCCGCCAGGAAGGCCCGCGCGATGGCCACGCGCTGGCGTTCGCCGCCGGACAGCTTGACCCCTCGCTCGCCCACCAGGGTCTGATACCCCTTCGGCAGGCGGGCGATGAAGTCGTGCGCATTGGCGAGGCGCGCGGCTCGCTCGATGTCTTCGGCCGTGGCGCCGGGACGGCCATAGCCGATGTTGTCCGCGATCGACCGATGGAAGAGGATCGGTTCCTGCGGCACGATCGCGACCTGGCGGCGCAGGGACGCCTGGGTCGCGTGGGCCACGTCCTGCCCGTCGATCATCACTCGGCCGTCATCGACGTCATAGAGGCGCTGGACCAGCTTGACGAAGCTGGTCTTGCCCGAGCCTGAGCGTCCTACCAGTCCGACGCGCTGACCCGCAGGAATGGCGACGTCGAGGTTTCGGAACAACGGCCTTTCCTGTCCGGCGTAGTGGAAGGTGACGTCGTCGAAGCGGATGGCGCCGTGCCTGACCTGGATCGGCTGGGCGCCGGTCTGGTCGGGGACGCCCAGCGGCTCCTGGTGAAGCTGAACCAGCTCCTCCATCTCATTCACCGAACGCTGAAGCTGGTGAATATGCATGCCGATGTCGCGCAGATAGCCGTTCAGGACCAGATAGCTGGTGATGACATAGGCCATGTCGCCGGCGCTGGCCTGGCCGCGCATCCACAGCCACAGCGCCACGCCCGTGACCGCCAGTCGGATTAGCCACAGAAGCGCGATCTGCCCCGAGCCGGCCCAGGTGAAGGCCATCCAGGTCCGGTGCGTCCGCTTGCGCCACTTGGCGACGGTCTTCGCCAGCAGGGCCTCCTCGCGCGCCTCGCCGCCGAAAGCCTTGACCACGGCGTTGGCGCCGATGGCGTCGGCCAATACGCCGCCGATCCGGGTGTCCCACTGGTTCGACAGGCGCGCGGTCGGCGCCAGCACCTGCGTCGCCAGACCGACGGTCAGGGCGATGTAGGCGATCGCGCCGACGCCCATCACCAGCCCCAGGATCGGCCAGTGCAGCGCCAGCAGGACGACGGTCCCCGCCAGCACCGTCAGCGACGGCAGAAGCGAGAGCAGCAGCACGTCGTTCAGGGTGTCGAGCGCCCACATGCCCCGCGTGATCCGTCGGACGGTCGAACCCGAGAAGGCGTTGGCGTGCCAGTCGGTCGACAGCCGCTGGACGCGCGCGAAGCCTTCCTGCGTCACATCCTGCATCATCTTCAGCGTCAGGGGCGTGATCGCCCACCAGCCGAGGTGGCGCAGCACGACCATCGCGGCGCCCAGGGCGGTGATGACGGCGAAGGCCGCCCAGGCGGCGCCGACGTCGCCGCGGCCCGCTGCGTCGATGATGCGCCCGGCGTAGAGCGGGGCGAAGACTTCCGTGAGGGTCGCCAGCAGCATCGTCCCGGCGCAGGCGACGGCCAGCAAGGGTGTTCGGCGCCACAGGCGGAAGGTGAAGGCGAGCACCTTGCGCAGCACGGACGCGCGCAGGCGCGCGTCGGCGTCGTCATGGTCTGTCATGAGAAATAACCACGCAGATCCGCGCGGTCCTTGTGTCAGCAATGATCAGGGGAGCGGCTCAACACAGAGCCGAAGGGGCGTCAGCGGTCGCGGCGACCGAGAACTGTTGGGAACCCGCGGACGGGCGTGGTCTTGTCAATCATCATGCCCTCCTTCCCTTGATTAGTTGGACGCTTCACAGCTAGCAGGTCCAGATTTCGACGACAATGCCTTCCTGCGCCCTGACCGTGCGGCGGTTTGTCTAGCTGGATGGCGGCCTGGAAACTGCGGCTGTCGCGCCAACGTCCCTTCAGGGCGCCTTGATCAGGGCTCGACGGTCGAGAACCAATCCCGCGCGGCGGCGAGGTCGTCTGGAGCCAAAGCGTGGCCGGCCTCGATGATACGGGCGTCGAGTTCGGCTCCATCCTGCCGTAAGGCGGTCTCCAGTCCGGCGGCCATCTCGGCGAAGGGGTCGTGTGCGCCGGTCAACAACAGCACGCGGGTTCCGGCCAGGTCGGCCGCCGGGGTCGTCTCCAGCACCTGAATGGCGCGGATCAGGATGGCGCGGCGAACGAGGCCGGGGTGCAGTTGCAGAATGGCGCCCAGCAGGTTGGCTCCGTTGGAGAATCCGAGGAACGTCAGACGCTCGGAGTCCAGCCCATAGCCGCCGATAGCGCCATCGACGAAGGCGGCGAACGCCGCCGCTTCTGCACGAATGTCGGCCTGATCGTAGCGGGTCGGATCGAAGCGTCGGAACCAGCGGTTGACGCCTTCCTCGGTCGCGCGGCCGCGTGCGCCCAGAAGGGTGGCGCGCGGGTTCAAGCGATGGGCCAGCGGCATCAGGTCCGCTTCATTGCCGCCCGTGCCGTGCAACAGGATGGTGACCGAACCGTCGGGATCTTCGGGCGTATGGAAGCGATGCACGAAGGGCAGGTCGCGGTGCGGCAGGCGCGGCTCTCCCGGCAGGGCGAACTGCGGCAGCATGACCTTCAGGTCTTCGGCGCGGGCGGCGTCGCCGGGCGGCATGAGTAGGGCCTGGCCCAAGGTTTCCAGCGGCTCATCCGCCGTATAGCCGGGCGCGTCGGTGGCGTATTCCATCAGTAGGCCGGCTGGGTCGCGGACATACAGCGACAGGAAATACTGCCGGTCATGGACATTGGTGACGCCGTTGGCCTTGCCCAACGACAGGCGCATGGCGCGAACGGCGTCAACGTCCAACGCACGGAAGGCTGTATGGTCGATGGTTCCGGCGCCCGGAACGCCCGGCACATAGCCAGTGACGGCGCGCACATCGACGACGTCCGTGTCTGAGATCATGCGCTGAACGGCGCCCTCGACCGGGCCGCGGCGATAGCCGAAACGGGCCACGAAGTCGGCAGTCTCTTCCGGTTTTTCGGTGAACAGGGTGACGGCGCGCAGGCGCGTCGGAGCGATCGGATCGGCCAGCGGCGCGGCGGCGGGCAGGGCGGCGCCCACCAGCTTGATGATGCCGCCGTCCGGGTCTTTCAGCCTCAGCACCGGCTCGCCGAACTCGCGCGTCGGGCCTTCGACAGGGATGCGGGCGGTCATGGCGCGGGTCAGCCAGTCGCCGATGCTGGCCGGCGGCACGGCGAAGGCGATCTCGGCCGCCTGGCCATGGCCGACACGGCCGGATGCGCCGTCCTCCCAGACCAGGAAGGTGACGACGCTGCCGGGGCTGCCGACGGCGTCGCCGTAGAAGAGGTGAAGCTGTTCAGCGTCTTCATAGCCGCCGGTCCGCTTGATCAGCTTCAACCCCATAAAGCCGACATAGAAGTCGACGTTGGCCTGGACGCACGCGGTGATGGCGGTGACGTGGTGCAGGCCTGAGGTCACGCTGCGGCCTCGTCGGCCAGAACCTTCTGAACGGCAGGATCGGCGGCCAGGCGGTCGTGCAGGGCCTGAACGTGCGGGAAGTCGGTCAGACCGCCCGGCACGCGGGCGATGGCCCAGCGGATCATCGGGAAGGCATAGGCGTCGATCACCGAGCGGCGGCCCAGCACCCATTCCTTGTCGGCCAGATGGTTGTTCAGGATGGTCAGTTGCTTGCGCACCAGGGCGTGACCGGCCTCGACCACCTGCGCGCGTTCAGCCTCGCCGCCGGTGGTGTAGCGATAGGGCATGAAGATCGGGAAGAAGGCCGGGTGCAGATCGCCCGTGAAGAAGGACGACCAGCGGTGGGTTTCAGCGACTTCGCGCAGACTGTCGCCGCCGGCCAGGTCAGCCTCGGGGTGTTTGCCGGCAAGGTAGTCCAGCACCGCTCCGGCCTGGGTCAGCAGCCAGCCGTCGTCTTCGATCAGGGTCGGCACTGCGCCGGCCGGGTTCACGGCCAGCAGCTCGGGCGAGCCATAGCCCACCTTCACCGCCGAATAGGGCGCGCCGATCCATTCCAGAACGATGTGAGGGGCCAAGGAGCAGGCGCCGGGCGCGAAATACAGGGTGGTCATAAAAACAGATCCAGTTGCGATTTGGCCCGAGACTAGCGCCGAAGGGCCAGGCGTGGAACCGCCTCTGGACGGAGAAGATGATCGGGCTCAGGCCCCGCGCAACGTGGCTTGAGCGGCAGCGCTCGAAAGGCGCTACCGCTCTGGATCGTTCGTCTAGCGCCGTCCGGAACCGCCCAGATGGTTCGACAGGAACAGGGCGTTGATCAGCAGACGCTCGGTCCCCAGCCAGTATTTGCGATGGGCCGGGTCGTCGGCGAACAGGACGACGTTGCCCGCCCCTATCGGGTTCACCTGGGCCCAGACCGAACCGGCCGAGCGGGCGCGCAAGGCTTCGGGCAGGTAGCCGTTGACCTGCGGGCTGTTCTCGATCCGCACCACATTGGCGAAGGGATCGGCCACGGGGGCCAGGACCACGTCCGTCTCCTTGTTCACGAACAGGTCGCGGCGCGACAGGCCGAAGGCCAGCGGGTGGCTAATGTCGACGTCGGCCGAGAGGGCGTTGCCCGCCGTGCGCTGCTCGCCCTGGATCGCGCTACGGTCGGCGTAGTCGCGGTGCTCGACCTCGGCCTTCTTCTCGTCTTCGGAGGCGGTTTGCGGGGCCAGGCCGTTGGCGGCGGCCCAGCGCGCGGCGCTGCCGAACACCACCAGAGAGCCGCCCGCCCGCACCCAGGTTTTCAAGGCGTCCACCGTCGGCTGGCTCAGGTTGTCGTAGCGGCCGCCGGACAGGACGATGCTGTCATAGTCGCCCAGCGGCACGCGGCCTAGTTGCGACGGGTCCAGCCGTGTCGCCGGATAGTTCAGCCGCTCGCTGAGGGCGAACCAGGTCGCGCCGATCTCGGTGGCGTTGACGCCTTCGCCCATGACCAGGGCGATGCGCGGCGCGCGCACGACCTTCACATTGTCGCTGCCCAGATCGACGCCCGCGACGCTTTGGCCGGTCGAGACGGCGTGGGCGACCACGCCGGCCTCGCGCGCGGCGGTGTCGACGGCGGCGCGCAGGGCGGCGGCGTCCAGCGATTGTCCCGCTGTGGTGACGACCAGGGAGCCGCGCCCGAAGGCGCTGTCGCCGGCCGCCGTTCGCGCGGTCAGCGGTTCGAACGCGGCGCGGACGCGCACGTCCTGACGCAACAGGGCCGCCAGAACGCGCGGGGCGTTCAGGTCGCGCCAGTCGACGACATAGGCGTAGGCGTCCTGCGGCCCGCTGACGCCACCGTTCGCGACGGGGGCTTCGGTCACGGCGGATCCGTGGGCGGGGACGCGGCGCAGGCCGTCGCTTTTCAACCCATAGGCCAGGGCGACCGAATAGGAGGTGCTGCCGTAGACGCTGCCCTTGGTCGGGGGCGTCCGGTCGAAGATGGAATGCACCAGGCGGAACTGCGGCTGGGCCGAGGGCACGACATAGGCGCTGCCCGGCTCATAGGCGCGGCCGTTCTGCGTCACCCGCTCGGTCAGCGGATGGACCTGAATGTGGTGGGTCAGCAGCAGGTCTAGGGTCTGGCGCGTCAGACCCGGATCGGCCGCATCGCCGAAGACGAAGGCCTGGCTGGAGTGGCGGCGTCCCTGTTCGACGGCCGAGCGGAAGAAGTCGCGCTGGAAGGCTTGCAGTCCGGCGCGCTCGGCCACGGCGCCGCGGATGGTGGCCAGGCCGACATTGGTCTGGTTGCGGATGGTGAAGGGGAAGGTCAGCGGGCCGTTGGCCGTGTCCTGCACCAGCCCGCGCGAACTGGCCTGTTCGACCGTCACCCCGACCCCGCCGTGGAAGTCGGGATAGGTCGAGCCATAGACCGGCGAAAAGTTGTCGAACGTCTCGCGCGTGTAATAGAGCGAGCCGAGGCTATCCAGCGCATGTGCGTGATAGCGGGCCAGCGTCACGTTCCACTCATAGCTGGCGCGCGGCAGCAGCGGGCTTTCCATGCTGGCGGGCGAGGGCTCGAAATAATAGGTGCTGCCCGCGCCCATTTCGTGGAAGTCGATCTGGATGTTGGGGCGCCAGCGGTGGAAGGCCTCCAGCTTGGCGCGCGTCTCCTTCTGAGTCACCGCCAGCCAGTCGCGGTTCAGGTCGGTGAAATAGTGGTTGGTGCGCCCGGCGGGCCAGGCCTCGACGTGTTCCTTGTCCAGCGGGTCCGAGACGGCGGGCTGGTTCTTCCAGGCGTTGTGCCAGTTGGCGGCGCGGTCGCGGCCGTCCGGGTTCTGGGCCGGGTCGATGACGACCACGGCCTTGTCCAGCCAGTCCAGCACCTCGGGCGAGCGCCCGGCGGCGAGGTAGTAGGCGGTCAGCAGGGCCGCCTCGCCGCTGGAGGTCTCATTGCCGTGGACGCTGTAGAACAGGCCGACGACCACCGGTGCGTCGGCCGTGGCGGCCGGGCCGCCGGGATCGCCCGCGGCGATATGGGCGCGCTGGATCTGGTCGATCCGGCCCTGATTAGCGCCCGAGGTGATGACCATGGACAGCAGGGGCCGCTCTTCATAGCTGCGGCCGATCTCCTCGACCGTCACCCGGTCCGACAGGCGGGCCAGTTCGCGCAGATAGTCCACGATGCGATCGTGGCGGGTGTAGTGGGTGCCGATCGGATAGCCGAGGAAGGCTTCGGGCGTCGGAATGGCGGGGTCGAAGTCCCCGGCCGCCGCCTGTGGGAAGAAGTAGGCGCTCTGGGCCAGGGCGGGCGCGGGCGCCGTCAGGGCGACGCCGCCCAGCAGGATCGCCGCCGCCGCGCCGTTGGCGAGGATGCGCCGGATGGATGAACGGGCGTGTTGAACGCTCATGATGTCAGGTCTCGATGCAAGGGATCAGAAGCGGACGTCGAAGCCGACGCGGAAATAGCGCCCGCGCAGATCGTACTGGCCGAAGTCGTAGGGGGCGCGGACGCCGGGGAAGGAGGCGTCGTGCGGCGGCGCTTCGTCCAGCAGGTTCTCGACCTTGGCGTAGAGCGTCACGCGCTCCAGCCCGGACCACGCCGCATACAGATCGAATTGGTGATAGGCGTCCACGCGCGATTGTCCCCCGACAACCGGCACCTGATCATAGCCGGAGGTATAATACCAGGTCAGGTTGGCGTCGAAGACGTCGCGGTTCCAGGCCAGCCGCGTCGTCGCCTTGTGCGCCGGCAGGGTCGAGCCCCGGTTCGATCCGGCGTAGTCCAGCAAAGGACCGCCCGCCGCGTTCGGCCGCTTGTATTCCAGCAGGTGCGTATAGGCGCTGGAGGCGGTGAACGTCCCCCAATCGTCGGTGCGCCAGCGCTGGCTGAAGTCCACGTCGATGCCCGACGTCTCCAGCGCTGACAGATTGCGATAGCGGTTGTAGACGGCCTGCAGCTTGCCGCGTTCGTCGCGGATGACGTCGGCGGGATCGTTCTGCTGGATGATGGCGGTGGTGTTTCCCGTGCCGATCAGGTTGTCGAGCTTGATCTGATACCAGTCGATGCTCAGCGCCGTGTCGCGCGTCGGGGTGAAGACGACGCCCAGATTGTAGGAGCGGGTCTTTTCCGGTTCCAGATTGGTATTGCCGACGGTGAAGAAGGTCGGGCTCTGGCGCGAATTGGGCAGGTCGGGATCATAGGGGTCGATGACCGAACCGTAGGAGATCATGGTCGAGGCGGAGTTCTCCGACAGCGACGGCGCCCGGAAACCGCGTGAGGCCGAGGCCCGCAGCGCCAGCCACTCCAGCGGCTTCCACCGCACGCCCGCCTTGGGCGAGAAGGCGCTGCCGAAGTCGCTGTATTCGTCCGCCCGCGCCGCGACCTGGATGTCCAGATTGCTCAGGACGGGGATGTTGAATTCGGCATAGGCGGCCCAGACGTCGCGCTCGCCGTCCACTGCGGCGATGGCGGGGCGGATCTGCAGCCCGGCGTCGATCTGCCACGGATTGCTGGAGACCAGGCTCTCATGGC
Organism: Brevundimonas sp. UBA5936; assembly: GCA_002430835.1. Lineage (GTDB taxonomy): Bacteria > Pseudomonadota > Alphaproteobacteria > Caulobacterales > Caulobacteraceae > Brevundimonas. Next base: position 30,573 of record DJDA01000090.1, on the reverse strand, counting down.
GGAATTCGACCCCGGCGGCGTAGCCGACCTGACCGGCGGGCAGGTTGAACAGCTCGCCGGAGATCTTGAAGTCGGCCCCATAGAGGCGCGACTCCGCCGGACGCAGGGTCGACAGGCGGATGCCGTCCAGCACGGCCTGCGGCGTGGCGCCCGGATCGTGCAGGTTCAGCGTGCCGTTGGCCAGGGCGTCGGCCAGGTTCCAGCGATGGGCGAAGCCGCCCGACACCGTCTCGCGCTCGTCGCTGCCCGAGGCGAAGACCGCGGCTTCCCAGTCGAAGCGGTCATGGCGGCCGCGCACGCCGGCCAGGGCGCGATAGGACTTGGACTCATTGGTCTTCAGCGTCCGGCCCAGGTCGAAGAAGGTGTATTCGATGGGCGTGGCGACGCCGTAGGGATTGTAGGGATTATTGGCGGGCAGCAGGTTCGACACCGGCTCGGCCAGCCCGGTCTCGGCGTTCAGCGCGAACCGCCCGCCTTCCAGCGTGAAGAAGGGGCTGGATCCGAACAGGGACGCCCCCTCGACATAGGAATAGAGCACCTCGCCGAAGGCCTCGATCTGCGGCGTCAGGCGCTTGGTCCCGAACAGATAGGCCTGATAGCGGTCGGTCGAGGGGATCAGGGTCGTGTGCGGCGCCAGGTTGATGGCGCAGGTGTCGCCGGCCAGGCCGTCAATCGGGGCGCTGGCGGTCAGCACCATGCCTTCGGGGCACTGGCCCTGGGCGTCGAGGAAGGGCACGGACTTGCCGTCGACCAGGAAGCGCGCGCCTTTGGCCGACCAGCCGTTCCAGCGGCCGCCGGGCAGGTCGGTGTAGATGCCCGATTTGGTCAGGTCGCGCTGGTCCTGATCCAGCCGGTTGCGGGTATAGGCCTCCAGCGACAGCAGGATGTTGTAGCCGTCCGTCTCCAGATCGCCGTGGCCGGCGACCAGTTTGGCGGTCGAGGTCTCCAGCCCGCCCTGACCGGCGACGCCATAGCTGGCGCCGAACTCCAGACCCTGGAAATTCTGGCGGGTGATGATGTTGGTGACGCCCGCCACCGCGTCCGAGCCATAGACGGCCGAGGCGCCGTCCTTCAGCACCTCCAGCCGCTGGGTCGCCACCATCGGCAGGGCGTTCAGGTTGACGAAGGTGTCCGACAGGCCGCCGCCGGGGAAGCCGTAGTTGGCCACGCGGCGCCCGTTCAGCAGCACCAGGGTGTTCTTCTGCGACAGACCGCGCAGGCCGATGCCCGCCGCGCCGGACGACCAGCCGCTGTTCTGAGTCTCGTTCGAGCCGTTGCCGGTATTGGCCGAGATCGAGCGCAGCAGGTCCGCCGTGGTCGACTTGCCCGAGCTTTCCAGTTCTTCGCGCCCGATCACCTGGACCGGGTTGAAGCCTTCGGTGTTGGCGCGCCGGATGTTCGAGCCCGTCACCACGACATCCGAGACCGAGTAGGGGGACGCTGGTCCCGTTTGATCCGTTAGATTTTCAGAGGTTTCCCCATGTGCGGCGCTGCAAACTCCAGCGGCAGAGAAGAAGGCGAGAACGGTCAGGGATGGCCTGATCATAGGAATGCTGCACCGCAATAAAAGTCAGAATTGGGCGCGCAATAAGGCACGTGAACGGCGCGTTTCTAATGTAGAATTTCTAACCCCATAGCGAGATTTCGTAGCCTGAATCGTGCGGTGGGCAGGCCGCTGATCCGGGCGCGCAAATTCTGGCCAGGTGACGAAAAAGTCGGGTTGTCATAGATTGTGAACAGTGTTTAATTGTCTGTGCGCCATAAGTTCGGCGGCAACGGATTTCAGCCTTCTGTCGAGAAACGAGCCTCGTATGCCATCCTCAAAGACCATCGCCGCCGTGTGTTTCGCCACGTTCGCTTCAGCCATGGTCGCGGCGCTGCCGGCGTCGGCTCAGTCGTTGATCGAAATCCAGGATGTGGATCGTGACAACGTCCTGGCGGGAACGCCGGCCGCCTTTGTCGTCGCCTTTCCCGAGGCTCAGCGGAACGAGGCCGTGCGAGCGGTCGGCGACGATACCTACAGCTTCGTGCCGCTGGCCTTCATCCCGCTGTCCGACACGCGCGTCGCCCTGGTGAGCACGGGCGCCAATGAATGCACGGGACAGGCCTGCAGCGGCATGAATGCAGTCCATTACCTGGGTCATGACGCCGGTGCGCCGCGCTATCCCTATACGCTTCAGGGCGAGTGGCTGGATGTCGGCGCGGCGGGCGTGGTCGGCAATCCGGCTCTGCGATGGGGCTGGACGAAGGCGATCGCGGCCAATCCGGTTCTCTATACCGAGGCTGGCGGGGTGTGGCAGGGGCGCGGGTGCGGCTATGCCGTGCTGACCGAGTTGACCCCGGCCGGGCCGGTGCAGATCGCACGCATCCAGACCTATTTTTCCGACGCCAGCGCCGATGACGGCGAGGCGGGCGTCGACGGGGTGATCACGGCCGCCGACCAGGGCCGCAGCTTCACGGTGTCCTACAGCGGCTCCGCCAGTTTCAAAGAGACCTACACGCGCGGCGCCGACGGCCAGTTTCGACTGGACGGCCAGAGCCGCGTTCCCGCCTGCTAAGACGACATCGACGTCGCCGCGGCGGCGCTAGAGACCAAGGAGGTCTGCGTGCGTATTTTCATGATGAGCCTGACTGCGGCCGCTTCCCTGGCGGCGACGGGCGCCCTCGCTCAAAGCGCCGTCTGTACGTCGCTGGACAAGGGCGACCTGTCCATCGGCCAGACGCTGTCGCAGGCGCAACAGCGGCAGCTTCGCGAGCAAGCGCCCGTGGGCACCCTGCATTGCGGCCGGACGGGTTGCACGGCCGTGGCGTCGGATGGGGTGAGCTACAGCTGGCGGCGCGATGGCCGGATCGTCGGCAAGACGATCGAGCTGTCCGCGCCGACGAGCCTGCCGGGCTGGCGCGGCGAGATCGATCAGGCGTTCGCCGATCGCCTGAGCCAGGCGACGTGCACGCGCTTCACCGTGTTCGACGATGAACTTGACGGCGGCCGTTCGATGAAGAGCGCGCCGTTTGCGGCGTCGCAAGGGCAGACGATCACCGCCAGCCTCTTCGGGCGTGGAACCGCCGAAGAACCGCTGACGATCGAGATGCGCGCCGTGGATCAATAATCCTGCCCTTGGGGGGAGGATCTGTCGCTTAAGCGTTGAAGGAAATGTGCATGACCCTGAGAACCCCGCTCGCGCTCGCCCTGGCGGCGACGCTCGCCGCCTGCTCGCAGGCCGAAGAAGGGGCGGCCGCCGCGCCGGCCCCGGCTGAAGCCAATGCTTCTGCGCCAGTGGTCGTACCGGCCGCTGCGCCTGACCGGAACGGCGAGGCGCCGCCGCTGTCGGCCTATGTCGGCAAGCATCCGACCGAGCCGGTGCAGGGCGTCACCTTCTTCCAGCATCCGGACGTGCGCGCGGCCATGGTCGCCTCGGGCGTGGATCGCGACATCCAGAAGTCCATCGTCTTTGACGGCAACGTCGTCGGCGTGGTGACGGAGACGCGCGGGCGTCTGCTGCTTCACGGCTATGATCCGGCGGGCGCCGGGTCGACCAACTGGGCCATCCTGATGATCCCGGACGGCAGCAAGGCGGCGGTCTGCTACTCCACCGGCATCGTCGGTTATGAGAAGGGCGCCGACTGGTATTTCGAGGGCGATGTGGCCTTCACCCTCTATACGCCCTGTCCCTCCGAGGAAGGCGATATGGAATCGCTGAGCAACTGGCCGATCGGCCCCATTCCGGGCTGAGGCCGGGGAAGGCGCGTATGTATTGCAAGGGGCATCTGATGGCGCTTCGTCGTTTCGCGAGCGGGTTGGTTGCGACGTTGGTCATGAGCGCGGCCGGCGTCGCCGCGGCTCAACCCGCCGGGGTCGACGAAGAGGCCGCCAGGGCCGCCCTGAAGGAATGGATGGCGGCCAGCCCCGAGTACGCGAAGCTACAGTACGACCTGGTCAAGGCTCAGGCTGGCCTAGCGGTCCGTATCGAGCGATTGGTCATGATCGGGCTGCTGTGTGAGCGGCTGTCGGAGGACGACAGTCGCCTGATCATCGACAACGCCCGCGAAGAGATGGTGTTCGGCCAGTCCGTGCTGTCCGAAGCGCAGCAGGCGGATTTCGCCCTCTACTACGAAGGGCTGCGGCAGGGCGCGCTGGTCGCCGCCGCGCCTGAGCCGCCTCGCCTCGAAACGTGCGAAGACTTCGCCAAGCCGGGCGGAACCCTGGTCAAGCTGCTGACGTGGACGGGGCGTCGGCAGTTCATCAGCCCAGGCGTTCTCGCCAGCCCGAGAACCATCCCCTAGAGGCTGTGCGGGTCAGCGCGACGGGTCCGGCAGACGCACCGCCTGGAAATAGGTTCCCGAGAGCGTACCGCCCGAACCGCAATAGGGGGCGGCGCCGGCGCCGTTCTCGATCGTTTCCTTGACGATAAGCGTCGCACCCTGGGCCTTCACGTTCAGCGACCACGCGGCGGCGCCGCCGATGTCGTCAAAACGGGCTTCGTCTTCGTCGATCCAGTCGCCGCTGCCGTCCGCCTCGCAGGACCAGCCACCGCCGCGCGGGTCGGCAGCCGTGGCCGTGAACGTCAGGACGCCGGTCGCCCATTGGTTGACGACGATCTCGCCGTTGAGATTGCGCCAACGCCCGACCACGCTGACCAGCGGGTCGTTGCCCAGATCGGTCAGGAATGCTTCACGCCGCGTCAGTTGATCGGTCAGTTCTTCGATCAGGTCGGCGCCCGTCAGCCGCGCGCCGACCTGATCGCGGGCCGAGAGAAAGGCGCGCTGGTCGCGACGCAGCGCTTCGGCGCTTGCGGCGTCATAGCCTCTGATCGCGGTTCCATAGTGTTCGGCGATCTTCGCATCCAATGCCGTCAGGGACGGCGTCGAACAGATGGCGGTCTCGACCGGACCGGAGGCGCGGCGACAATCGGCGCTTTCGGCGGTTGCAGGCGCGGCCATCGAGGTCGCCAGGGCGGCGCCGAGAAGCAGGGCGGCCGCTGCAGCGGACGACGGGAAGCGAAGCGGGGTCATGGGAAGCCTCAAGACAGATGCAGGGACGGGCGCGAAAGGCGTCCTGTCGATCGCAATTCATACCTTCAAATGAGCGTTGATCAATAAAAAACGAAAACAGACGTTTCTTCCCGCTCTCTGCACAGCTTCTGCTATGCAGGGTTAATGGGCAGGCGATCGGATCATACGCGGCAGGAGCTGGAGCGGCTTTTTGTGGTCGAAGGCCACAAGCACATGGCCGAAGTGGGCTTTGCGCGCTTCTCGGCGCGCGAAGTGGCCAAGCGCGTCGGCTATTCGATCGGCACCCTCTACAATGTGTTCGGTACGCTGGATCAGCTGCTGATCGCCATCAACACGCGGACCTTCCAGCTCTGGGCCGAAGAGGTGCGTCAGGCGCTGGAAGGCAGCGGCCCAGACCGTATCCGATGTCTGGTCGAGGCCTATTTCGGCTTCGCGCGCGCCAACCCCCATAGCTGGCGCGCCATCTACGAGCACCATTTGCCCCCGGACGTCGCCTTGACCGACGAACAGAACCAGCGTCGCGGCGATCTGACCCAGATCATCGTCAACGAGGTGACGGCTGTCTTGCCGGCGAAGGCGCAGGCGGGCGCGCCGCGCCTGGCGCGTTCGTTGATCGCCGTGGTCCACGGCCACTGCGTCTTCGACCTTAACGGCAGCTTCGCCCTGATGAGCATCGAAGAGCCTGTCGAACTGGCGCTGGAACGTGTCCGTGAAAGCCTGTCTCAGGCCTGTGCGGCCTAGCGATCGACGACTTCAGGCTGAGCCGGCGACAAGACGTCGCCGCGCGCGATGATAGGCCAGCGTCAGGCTGAAGGAGACGGCGCAGGCGGCGAGGGCGGCGACGGGCAGCAGCGACGCGACCTCGGGCGGGAAGACGAAGGGCAGCAGCGGGAAGGCGTAGGCCGCCGGCATCCGCATCTTGAACAGGCGTAGCAGCAGGAAGACCGCAGCCATGTCCAGGGCTGCGATCAATGGCCAGGAATACAGGGCCTGGAACAGGCCCGCCCCGATCACCGCCGACAGGGTCAGTACGACCGTCTGCTTCAGCGCCATGCGCGCCGAATACATCTTCATGTGCAAGGACTCATAGACCACGACGGTCACGGGCGGGATGAGGCCCAACTGCGGATAACCCGCGAGGGCGGCCAGGGCGATCCCGGCGCCGCTGATCAGCAGATAGGCGGTCATGGCGGAGCGATCGAGCGGCGCGCTGCGCTCGGCTGGAGCGCGCAGGCGAAACAGCATGACGCCGAGCATCAGCGCCAGGGTGGTGACGCCGATGGAAATCAGGAACGACAGTTCGACGGCGTTGGTGACGATGGGCAGGAAGCCGGTGGCCAGGGCGGGCGGCAGACTGTAACGGAAGATCAGAAACAGCCCCAGCATCCCGACCAGCAGGATCGCCAGCTTGGCGGTGAAGGGAATGGCCAGCAGGTTGACGGCGAAACCGCCCAATGCCGTCAGCGAAGGCCACAGGAAGATCGCTTCGGGCCGCCGCATCCAGGCCTGGTCGCGCCAGGCCCACAGGGCGACGGCCATGGCCGCGATTTCCGGCAGGATGATCTCGCGATCGTTCAGCAGCTGGGCGACGGCCGTCATGGCGATGATGAAGGCGAAGGCCGCAGCATAGGACAGGGCGGCGGATCGACGGTCGAGCGTGATGGGCTGCATGAAATCGGTTCACCGGACGCAAGGCAAGGCGGGCTCGGCTGGACGCCGCGCGTCTGATGGTTACGCGCGGGCGTATCGTCGCCCTCACACCGCCATGGGGCGTTCGTATCGCCGGATAGCCCCTGTGTTGGATGCGGTCTTCACGAAACTGGCGCGAGACGGTGAGCATTCTGTCGTCTCGACGGGGCAAGTCAGGCGCGGGGATGGCGTTCTGGCAGGGTCATGGCGGACGGAAGACAGGCGAAGGGGCGGCGCGAGGGGCGCTCCTTGAACTATCTGCTGGCGCGCTATGGCGTAGAGATCCGCACGGCGCTGGTGCGTCGCTATGGTGCTCAGCAGGATGGGGTGGATGACGCCCTGCAGCAGGCTTTCCTGCGGTTCAGCACGCTGGAAAACCAGGACAAGGTCGCAGACCCGCGCGCTTTTTTGTTCGTCATGGCGCGCAACGCCCTAAGGGACGCCATTCGCCGCGCCGACAGCCAGAAGCGACGGTGGAAGGCTTTGGCCGAGGCTACGCCGCCGCAGCATGAAATCAGTCCGGAGGAGGCTCTGTTGAGGCGCGAGGAGCAGGAAGCCCTGGATCGTGAAATTCAGGCGTTGGACCCGGACGCGCGTGAACTGCTCAGGATGAGCCGCATTGAAGGCCTGACCTATGTGGAGATCTCGCGATTGACGGGACGATCTTCGGCCGACATCAGCCGCACGATCGCGCGGACGCTGATCGAATTGCGGCGCGCCATTCAGGTGTGCGGGACGGAGGCGGCATGACGGCGCAGAAGGATGCGCCGCCGATCGAGCAGGCGCTGGAATGGCTGGCGCTGCGCTGTGGCGGCCAGACCAGCGCGGCGGATCGCCGGGCGTTCGAGACCTGGTTGGCGGCGTCGCCGGATCATGCGGTGGCCTATGCCGAGGCTGAGGCGCTGTGGGCGCGGCTGGACTGGTCGGAGGCGCTGAACCAGCAGAGCTTGAGCAGTGCGGTCGAGGTGTCTGCGCCAAAGCCAATGATGCGTCGAAAGGCGCTGCCGTCGCGGCGAGGGCTCATGGCCATGGCGGCCGGGCTTGGCGCGGCCGCGCTGACGCCGTTGGCGCTGCACCTGTCCAGCGGTGAGCGGCGCCGGTTCGAGACCGAGGTGGGCGAGATCCGTCATCTGTCGTTGGAGGACGGCTCGCGCGTGTCCCTGGGCGGGCGTTCGGTTCTGGCGACGCGCGTCGGCGACCGGGTGCGCCACATGCGGTTGGACGCAGGCGAAGCCTTCTTTGATGTGGCGCACGATGAGACGCGGGTCTTCACCGTGATCGGCGCGGGGCTGAAGGCCGAGGCGCTGGGCACCGCCTTTGAGGTGCGTTTGGGCGACCACGGGCCGGAAGTCTTCGTCGAAGAGGGGCGGGTGCGCGTGACCGCCACCGCCACGGGCGAGCAGACCGTCATCGGCGCAGGTGAGCGCGCGGCTTTGCGCGGCGGGACGCTGAAACGGGCGGCGATCAATCCGGCGGGGGTCGCGCCCTGGCGGCGTCAGCGTTTCAGCTTCATCGACCAGCCGTTGTCCGAAGTCGTGGCCGAGGTGAACCGCTATTACCGACCCGGCGTGACGATCGCCTCGCCGCAGCTGGGCGCGCGCAAGGTGACCGCCGCCTTCACCATCGAGCAGATTCCGCAGGCGCTGGAGAGTCTGGCGCAGGAGCTAGGCGGCCATCTGGTGCGCCGTCGAAACGCCGAGGGCGAAATTCAAATGATGCTGAAAAGCTGAGTTATCTTGAAGCTTTAGTGAAATCGACAGGCGGGCTGGAAGGGCGAGCGTCGGCTTGCGTCTAGGCGGTGTTGAAGCTGTTGGGGGCCGCGTCGGCTGCAGGCTTCACGCAACGTCCAGGGGATAGAGTTGACCATTCATCGTTCGAGGCTGAAGGCTGTCGCCACGTCTTCCGCCGCCGTTTTCGTGCTTGCCGCCGCCGCCATGCCCGCCATGGCTCAGGCCCCATCCCGCCCGGCCGCCGCCGCACAGGTTCACGCCATCCGCATCGAGGCCCAGTCGCTGGACCGGGCGGTGGTCGCCCTGGCCGAACAGACGGGGACGGTGATCGTGGCTGCGGGCGTGACGCTGGACAACCGTCGTTCAAGCGTGCTGACCGGCTCGATGACGGCGGCGGAAGCGTTGGCGCGTCTGCTGGAAGGCGCCAACCTGACGTTCCGGCGCGACCCGAACGGCGCCTTCGTCATCGTGTCGGCCGCCGAGGCGCGGGCTGAGACGACCCAGATCGGCGACGTGGTCGTCACCGCACGCTTTGATCCGCTGAGCCGCCTTCAGAAGGGCGCGACCGACAGCTTCACCGGGCTGGACCGTTCGCTGCTGGAGACGCCGCGCTCGGCCTCGCGCGTCAGCTCGGACACCATCGCCCGCTATGGGATGGAGAACGTCGACGACCTGGTCGCCGCCGTGCCGGGCGCCTATACGGCCAGCTTTTTCGGCGTGCCGGGCAATCTGAACGTGCGCGGCACCCTGGCCGACACCTATTTTCAGGGCTTCAAGCGGATCGAGAACCGCGGCAGCTTTTCGTCCAACCTGGGCGCCGCCGCCTATGTCGAGGTGCTGCGCGGGCCGTCCTCGCCCATCTATGGTCCCGGCAAGGTCGGGGGGCTGCTGAACTTCGTGCCCAAGTCGGCGCGCGGCGTCGATGCCCGCTATGCCGATGAGATGAGCGGCGGCGTCAACATCACGGTCGGCTCGTACGGACGGCGCAATGCGGCGGCGGACATCGTCGTGCCGGTGGGCGAGGGCGGCTTCGCCTTCTATGTCGAGCGCGAGGATTCCGACTCCTATTATCGCAACGTCCACCCTGAGCACCTGAACCTTCAGGCCACCTATGTCGGCGATTTCGGCAACGGCTGGTCGGGCGAAGTCAATCTGATGCACTTCAAGGAGTCAGGCCGCATCCAGTCGCCGGGCTGGAACCGGGTGACGCAGAACCTGATCGACAACGGCGTCTACATCACCGGACGCGATACCGATCTGATCGATCTGGATGGCTCGGGCATGATCGAATACGGCGAGATCGACGCCGCGTTCGGCGCATGGGGCGGCACGTCCAACATCCGCCAGATCTTGGAATACGGCGGCAAGAACAATCCGAAGTTCGCCCTTGATGAAGGCGTCGGCACGACCAAGCTGAGCCGCCGCAACGTCATGGCTGACGACGCCGACTATAACGACAGCCGCACCTTCACCGCCTATGCGGGCCTGCAGAAGCAGATGGCGAACGGCTCGGTGCTGGCCTTCAAGGCCTTCATGGACGACATCGAGAACCAGCGTTTCAACAGCTTCGGTTTCGCCGCCGACTATGACGCCCGCGCCATCGAAGGCCGCGTGACCTACAGCTTCCCCTCGCGTTTCGGCCAGCATGTCAGCGTCGACACCGTCGTCGGCGCCGGTTATCGCGACCATACGGCCAAGCAGTATGAAAGCTTCCTGTCCGGCTATATCGCCCTGAACCGTCGCGACCTGTCGCATGGCTCGACGGCGGGCGATCGCATCGCCGCCCCGCTGATGAAGGACGGGGTCCAGATGTGGGACTCGCGGCACGAGATGGAGTGGAACAGCCGCTCGGTCTTCGCCATGAGCGACATCACCGTCTTCGATCGTTTCAGCATCCTGGCCGGGCTGCGCTGGGACGATTACGACGTGAAGGCGATCAACAAGGGCGAGACGGTCTTCGGCCTGAAGGATACCTGGGTCGAGAACAGCAAGGACGCCGTCACCTGGTCGCTGTCGGCCCGCTATGAGACGCCGTGGGGTCTGACCCCCTATGTCACCTTCGCTGAGCCGCGCTCGCTGGAATCGACCCAGACCGGCGGCGTGTCGGTCGGCACGGCGTCCAGCAATCTGTTCATCTCGCCGTCAGAGCTGAAGGAGGTCGGGGTCAAGTTCTCGCTGTTCGACGGCGCCCTGTTCGGCGGCGCGGCCTATTATGAGCAGTTCCGCCGCCAGACCGACATCATGGGCAATGTCAGCGGCACCACCTCGGACGGTTTTGAGCTGGAGGCCCACTGGCTGGCCAGCGATAAGCTCAGCTTCACCACGGCGCTGACGTTGCAGGAAACCCGCGTGGATGCGCCGGGCAAGGGCAAGGGCGAGTATCTGGAACTGCGGCCCGAACAGCTGGGCTTTGATCCGGTCCTGGCCTACGGCGGCACCTTTGCGGTGAACAATGCGGGCAGCTTCCCAGAACTGGCCAACGGCTATGTCGTGCGCACCATGCCCGACACGGTGTTCAGCCTGTTCGGCGCCTACACTACCGAACCGTTCAACCTGATGGGCGCCGAGGCCAGCGCGGGCTTCACCGCCGGGGCCACCTATGTCTCGGAAACGGGCGGCATTCTGGAAAGCAGCCTGCGTCTGCCCGGCTATACGCTGGCCAAGGCGGCGGCCTATGTGAAGGTGCGCAACGTCACCGTCTCGGCCAACATCGATAACCTGTTCGACGAGGAATATTTCACCCCCTCGGCCGAGGTCTACAAGGAAGTCGCCGTCATGCCCGGCCTGCCGCGCATGTTCCGGGTGAATCTGGCCTATCGCTTCTAAAGCCTGAGACACTCCATCCGGCGGCCGGGATGACCGGCCGCCGGAATGCTTTATTCCGCGCCGTCTGCACGGCGAATCTCGAACGAAAAGAGTATGTTCGATGACGCAGAACCTTCGTCTGTCGCGCCGCGGCGCTCTGGCCCTGATGAGCGGAGGCGCGGCGCTGGCCGGCCCCGCCGCCGCGCGTGCCTCGGTCGATCCGGCCGTCTTCACTCACGGCATTGCGGCCGGTGATCCGACGCGGACGGGGTTCGTGATCTGGACCCGCGCGACAGGCGCGGGCGGCGTCGTCACCCTGCGCTGGGAGGCGGCCGAGGACGCCGGGTTTACCCGCATCGTCCAGACCGGCACGGTTCAGGCGACGGCCGCGCGCGACCACACCGCCAAGGTCGATGTGACGGGTTTGCGCGCCGGGCGTGAATACTTCTATCGCTTCCACAGCGCCGACGCCGTCTCGCCGGTCGGGCGCGCGCGCACCCTGCCGGGCGGGGATGTCGAGCAGGCGCGGCTGGCGGTGGTGTCCTGTTCCCACTACGGCTTCGGCTATTTCAACGCCTATCGCGCCATCGCCGATCTGGAAGCGCCGGTGGACGCCGTCGTCCATCTGGGCGACTACATCTATGAATACGGCGTCGACGGCTATGGCGGGCCGGAAAGCCGCGCCCTGGGCCGTGAACACGATCCGGCGCATGAGATCGTCACCCTGGACGACTATCGTCGCCGCTTCGCCCAGTATCGCGCCGACCCCGACCTTCAGGCCGCCCACGCCCGCGCCGCCTTCATCACCGTCTGGGACGATCACGAGACGGCGAACAACAGCTGGATGGGCGGATCGTCCGCCCATGACGAAGATACGGAAGGTCCGTGGGACCGCCGCCGCGACGCGGCGATCCAGGCCTATTTCGAATGGCTGCCGATGCGGGATCCGGCGCCGGGGCGTCCCGCCCATGTGCTGAACCGCGTCTATGACTTCGGCGACCTGCTGTCGCTGATTGCGGTGGAGACGCGCCTGACCGGCCGCACCCAGGCGCCCAGCGCCTCACGCGAGATGATCTTCGACGCGCAGGGTCGTCCCGACGCCGCCCGCTTTGAGGCCGAGGTGCTGAACCGCCCCGAACGCTCCATGATGGGCGCGGCGCAGGAGCTATGGCTGGAAGACGTCCTGAGCGCCTCGGTCCAGCGGGGAGCGACGTGGCAGATGCTGGCCAATCAGGTCGTCGTGGCCCGGATGCGGGCGCCGGACTTCATGTCCGTCATGCCCGAAGACCTGTTGCAGGAGGCGATGTCGCGGCCCGGCTCGCGTCGCTGGCTGGAAAGCACCCGTCTGGGCCTGCCGATCAATCTGGACGCGTGGGACGGCTATCCGGCGGCGCGCCTGCGCCTGTATGACGCCGCCCGGCGCAGCGGCGCCAACCTGGCTGTGCTCAGCGGCGACACGCACATGTTCTGGGGCAATCGTCTGCACGACCCGCGCGACGAAAGCTTCGTCGGCGTCGAGTTCGGAACCGGCAGCGTCACCTCGCCCGGCGGCTATGAGACCATCAGCCCCGATCCCCGCATCTATGAGATCGCCGAAAAGGCGCTGGTCGCCAGGAACCCGGACGTCCGTTTCGCCCATGTCCGCGACCATGGCTTCCTGATCGTCGAGATCACCAAGGCGGCCCTGACATGCGACTATCATCAGGTCGCCGATATCCAGACCCGCGACGGCCGGGCCTGGCGCTTCGCCCGCATCACGACCGACCGCGCAGGCGGCTTCCAGGTGCAGGAGGGCTGAGATGCGTTTGCTGATCGTGGGGACGGCGGCGCTCAGTCTGGCGCTTTCGGCGTGCGCTTCAGTCCCTGAGGCGTCGTTGTGGCAGGGCTATGCCGACCATCCGCAGGGGTATCTGGGAGCGGATAGCCGCTTTGAGGCGCTCGCCTTTCTGCCGCCTCCGCCGCAAGCCGGTTCCTTGACGGCGCAGAACGACCTGGCCGTCTATCGCGCGACGCGGGCGTTGAAGGGCCAGCCACGCTGGCTTCAGGCGGCGGCCGACGCCGAGATCGTCACGCCCTCGGCGCCGAGCGTGTTCAGCGAGGCGCTGGGCGCGCCGTTCGACCCTGAACAGACGCCGACGCTGGCTCTGCTGCTGGGGCGGATGCACGCGGATCTTGAGACGATCCAGGCTTCGGCCAAGGCGAGCCACGCCCGGCCGCGGCCCTTCGTGTCCGAGCCCGCCGATATCTGCGTCGATGCCGCGCCATGGCTCGCGGCAAGCGGTTCCTATCCGTCGGGTCATGCGGCGATGGGGTGGGCCTGGGCGCTGGTATTGTCCGAATTGGAGCCGGGCCGCGCCGAGGCGATCCTGGCGCGGGGGCTGGCCTATGGGGACAGCCGCGTGATCTGCGGCGTCCATTACGTCAGCGACGTAGAGGCGGGGCGGCTGGTCGGTGCGGCGCTCGTCGCCCGCCTGAAGGCGGAGCCGGCCTTCGCGCGGGACTTTGAACGGGCTAAAGCCGAATGGCGACGCAGCCTTACGAGACAGCCGTAATCGCGAGGCTGACCTATTTCGGCAGGCGGTTCAGGGCTTCGAAGCCGCCGGTGAAGATGACCTCCATCGCGTCGCATATGGCGGTCATTTCCGACGACTTGCACAGGCCGCCGGACAGGACGTCGATGCGCCCTGTCTGCGCCAGGGACAGGGTCAGCGACCCCGACAGCAGGTGATAGAACCAATAGATCTGCCGCTCGGTGGCGTCAGGCGCGATGCGCTTCAGGACGTCAATGAAGCGGTGGATCACCGGGTCGAAATGCTGGTGCATGGTGTCGCCGCCCCAGGCCGGGGTGTTGTTCACCTGTGCGACCAGGGCGCCGTAGTTCAACCAGGCCGGATCGCCGTCCTCGAACAGGACGAACAGCGGGCGCAGGAAGGCGTCGATGGCGCCGCTGACGGTCATGGCGTCGCCGTGCTCGGCCTCATAACGGTCCAGGCTGTCCAGGCGCAGCTGGTTCACCACCTCGGCGCGGCGGCCGAAGACAGTTGAGAACAGCCGGTTCTTGTCGTCGAAATAATAGTGCAGCAGGGCCGTATCGACGCCCGCCTCCTTGGCTACCGCCTTCAGGGTGACGCCGTGCAGGCCGTCGCGTGCGAACAGGGCTTCGGCCACGTCGAGGATGCGGGTGGTCGTTTCCTCGCGGCGCTGGGCCTTGGGTTTGGGCGGCGCCTTGGGCTTTGCGGACGCCTTGGCGCGCGGCTTGGACTCGGTTGTGGTCATGGGCGCAGTTTACCCGAACATCCGTCGCAAACGATCCCGCAGCCGCATCAGCAGGACCAGCAACCCGCCCTTGCGTCCGTGATGGTCCAGCGCCGCCTTCCACCAACCGCGCTTTACTTCGCCGCCGGGCGTGGCGTTGAACACCATCCAGGCGTCGTCGGCGGGAGTATAGGCGGGCCAGTCGGCGCCGGGCGCGCCTGTCTTGGCGAAGGCGACCCAGCGGGCGTGCATGGCGGCGCTGACGGCGCGGTCGGCTTCGGTCGCGGGCGGGGCGCCGTCGGGGCGATGGTCCAGGGTCTCGAAGACGTGGAAGATCTCGGCGGCGTGGGCGGCGCGGGGCATGGTGTCGCGTCGTGCTTTTTCTACATAATCAAAAGCATAGAGCCATGCCTTCGACTGGCGCGGGCGCGATGCGATCCAGCGCGCTGGGGCGGCGAATGCGAAGTCGCGGAAGCCGTGGCGGATCAACTGCTCCTCATCGCCGTTCGCCTGCGGATAGAGGCGGGTCAGGGCGGCGTTCGGCTTGATCAGCTTGCCGAAGCGTTCCAGCCCGCCGCCGTAGTTGAGCAGGGAATCCTCGCCGCTGTTGACGCCGATCATCAGCGGCACGTCGGCGAAGTCGCCCCGCGCGAAGGCGCTGATCGGGTCGCGATCCAGCAGGCGGTCGTCGATCACCGGGCCGAAGGCGCTCTCGATGGCGGTCAGCCGCTGGGGTGCGACGGCGCGCAGGGCGGCGGCGTCTGGGGCGCTCAGGCCGAGGGCGGTCGCTGTCGCGGCGCTCCGCTCATATGCGGTCTTCAGCGGCGTGGCGGGCAGCCAGCCGCCGCCGGATTGGACGACGGCCTTGTGGAACAGGCCGCGCGCTCGCCTGGCCGTCATCAGGGCCAGGATGTCGAGGCCTCCGGCGGATTCTCCGAACAGGGTGACGTTGGCCGGGTCGCCGCCGAAGCTGGCGGCGTGGTCGTGCACCCACTCCAGCGCCGCGATCTGATCCAGCAGGGCCTGGTTGCCCAGGGGCTCGTCTGCGGGGGTCTCGGCCGTCAGCGCCGAATGGGCGAAGAAGCCGAGCTGGCCCAGACGGTAGTTGACGCTGACCAGCATCACGCCGTCGCGGGCGAAGGCGGCGCCGTCATAGAAGGGCAGGGAGCCCGCGCCCATCCGGTTCGAGCCGCCGTGCAGCCAGACCATGATCGGCGCCAGACCTGTCATCTCGACCGGCGCCCAGAGGTTCAGCGTCAGGCAGTCCTCGCCGGTGGGCTCGGGCGCGCCGCCGATGGCGACGATGTCGGCCACGTCCGCCGGTCCCGCCTGGGGCGCCGAAGGGCCGAAGGCGGCGGCTTCGCGCACGCCCTCCCAGGCCGGGAAGGGGCGAGGGGCCCGCCAACGCAGTTCGCCGATCGGCGCGGCGGCGTAGGGCACGCCGCGAAAGACGTTCGCCGGGCCTTCGCGACGGCCCCGTAGAGCGCCGGACGGCGTGTGCGCGACGGGATGCGCCGCGCCTTGGTGGAGCTGATCCATGTTTCGTCCCTTCAGGCGCGATCTTCGCCGTGCTCGTTCATTTGAGAATGAAGAATGCGCGTTCGGCTGTCGAGCCGCTTCGTGAAACATCATTCATGCAAGAATGAATGATGTTGACAGCGAGGCCGTTCGCGGATCACCGTCGCTCCAACACAGATCAGCGGCGAGCAAACGACCGCGCGTGGAGAGGAAACGAGAATGCGATCGACAGGACAGTTGCGTCTGGCGCTGATGACCAGCGCCTTCATCACCGCCTCGCTGTGCGCGGCGCCGACCCTGGCTCAGCAGGCGACGCAGACCGAGCAGGCCTCGAACGTGGACGACGTCGTCGTCACCGCGCGCCGCCGCGAGGAAAGCCTGAAGGACGTGCCGGTCGCCGTGACCGCCGTCAGCAGCGAGCGCCTGGAACAGACCGGCGCGGCCGACATCACCACCTTGCAGGCGCAGACGCCGAACGCCACGGTTCAGGTGGCGCGCGGCACCAATTCGACCCTGACGACCTTCATTCGCGGCGTTGGCCAGCAAGACCCGCTGTGGGGCTTCGAGCCGGGCGTCGGCCTCTATGTCGACGACGTCTATGTGGCCCGCCCGCAGGGCGCGGTGCTGGACATCTTCGACATCGAGCGGCTGGAAGTCCTGCGCGGGCCGCAGGGCACGCTTTACGGCCGCAACACCATCGGCGGGGCGATCAAATACGTCACCAAGCGCCTGGGGCCGGACCCGGAACTGACGCTGAAGGGCGCCTACGGCAGCTATAATCAGGTCGATCTGATCGCCTCCGGCTCGGCGCCGATCACCGAGACCCTGCGGATCGGCGGTGCGATCGCGCGCTATACCCGCGACGGGTACGGCACGAACCTGAACACCGGGGCCGAGCACTACAACAAGGACGTCACGGCGGGCCGGTTGAGCATCGAGTGGACGCCGCGCGACGACCTGTTCTTCCGCCTGGCGGGGGACATCACCGAGGACGAGTCCAACGCCCGCCACGGCTATCGCCTGAAGGCGCCGACGACGGATGACGTCTATGACACCCGCGCGGGCATCGGCGACGACGGCTATGTCCGCACGCGCGGCCTGTCGCTGACCGGCGAGTGGAACGTCAACGACGCGGTGACGCTGAAGTCGGTCACGGCCTGGCGCGACGGCGACACCAAGGGCGACGGCATCGACTTCGACGGCCTGCCGCAGCCGATCCTCGACATTCCCGGCTACTACGCCGACAGCCAGTTCACCCAGGAATTCCAGCTGCTGTTCCAGGGCGAACGCTGGCAGGGCGTGGCGGGCGTCTTCTACATGGACGCCTCGGCCGAGGGCGCTTTCGACACCGTCATCGGCCTTTATCCCAGCATGGGGCCTGGGCTGCCGGCGGGCCTGACGACCTTCACCGGGGGCAAGGTGGACACCGAGAGCTTCGCCGTGTTCGCCGACTTCAGCTACGATGTGACGGACCAGCTGTCGCTGTCGGTCGGCGGTCGCTGGACCCGCGACAAGAAGAGCGTCGATCAGCTGCGCCAGAACTATCTGGGCATCAAGAGCCCCTTCTTCGGCAACAGCAGCGCCATTCCGGCGGGGCGTCCTTCGACCGATTACACCAACTCGGACACCTATTCGGAGTTCACGCCGCGGGTCAGCGCCAGCTATAAGTTCACGCCGGAACTGACGGGCTATGCCTCTTACGGGCGGGGCTTCAAGTCGGGCGGTTTCGACATGCGCGGCGACGCCAGCCTCTATCCCGAGACGGTCAACGGCTATCAGCCGGAACTGGTCGATACCTATGAGATCGGTCTGAAGGGCTCGCTGCTGGATCGCCGCATCAACTTCGCCACGGCCCTGTTCAAGTCGGAATACACCGACCAGCAGATCACCTCGCAGTTCTTCATCCCGCCCACCTCGGTCGTCAGCTATGTCGACAACGCCGGGTCCAGCGAGATCTGGGGCTGGGAGCTGGAGGCCAGCGCGCGGATCACCGACAGCTTCATACCGCGCCTGACGCTGGGTTACCTGGACGCCAAGTTCAACGACTTCGTCACGCTGAACCCGGATACCGGCAAGCGCGAGAACATGGCCGATCAGCGCCATTTCCAGAACACGCCGGATTGGACCGCCAGCCTCGCCCTGCCGTACAGCTTCGACCTGGGCGATCGCGGCTCGGTGATCTTCACGCCGACCGCCGCCTATCGCGGGGCGACCCAGATGTTCGAGACGCCGATCCCGCTGCTCGATCAGGGATCTTACTGGCTGTATGACGCCACCCTGATGTGGACCTCGCCCGACGCGCGTTATCGCGTCAGTCTAGCGGGCCGCAACCTGGGCGACGAACGCTATCGCGCCGGCGGCTACAACTTCCCCGGCGCCATCACCGGGGACTCGGTCATCGGCTTCTACGGCCCGCCGCGCACGGTGACGCTGAGCGTGACCGCCCGCTTCTAAGAGCGACTGACATGAAGGCCCCCGCAGCGCCGGCTGCGGGGGCTTTTTGTCATCCGCGCGCGGGTCCGAAAGATACGCCGTAGGGCGAGGGAATTTCGCGCATCCGCCGTTGCAGCTTCATTCGCCCGTGACCGCCGCGTCGCGCCCGCGACATTCAGCGTCTTTAGGTCTGCCCTGCTTTCTCAGGGGGTAAGACCATGAAGCCGATCAGCCTCAAGCGTGGATTTCTGGCGGGCGCCGCCGTCGCGGGCCTGATGGCGGCGGGCGCCGCTCATGCTCAAAGCGTTTCGCCGGGCGAGACGACGACCGCGGTGGACGACATCGTGGTGACGGCCCAGCTGCGCGCCCAGGATCCGATCGAGGTGCCCTTCGCCCTGACGGCCTACAGCGGCGACTTCCTGGAAAACCTGGGGGTGCAGGAGTTCGATCAGCTGTCGGCCTTCGTGCCGGGCTTTCTGGTGCAGAACCAGTCGCCGAACAATCCGGGCTTCGTGATGCGCGGCATCACCTCGGACTCGGGCGCCGCCACCGCCGAGCCGCGCGTGTCGGTGTTCCAGGACGGGGTGTCGATCTCCAAGTCGCGCGGCTCCTATGTCGAACTGTTCGACATGGAGCGGGTCGAGGTGGCCAAGGGGCCGCAGTCGACCCTCTATGGTCGCGGTGCCCTGATCGGGGCGGTCAATCTGGTGCAGAACCGCGCCCGTCCGGGCCAGTTCGACGCCGGCGCCCGTATCGAGGCGGGTGACCTGGACTATCGCGCGGTCGAGGGTTTCGTGAATGCGCCCGTGGGCGAGACCGGCGCCCTGCGCCTGGCGGCCCGGATGAAGACGCGCGGCGGTACGGTCGAGAACCTGCTTGGCGGCGAGGATTACAACTCGATCGAGACCAAGGCCCTGCGCCTGTCGGGCGCCTGGGCGCCGACCGACAATCTGCGCGCCGATCTGATCGCCAACTATCAGACGGATACGGCCAGCGGCACCTCGTTCAAGTCGATCGCCTATGATCCGTTCGACCCGAGGACGGGCGCCTCCCTGGGCGGTCGTGCGCCGTGGGAAGGGGCGGCCCTGACGCCGGGCGCGGACTTCGACGGAGGCGCCAGCCTGGGCCTGGATCGTGAGGTCTGGGGCGTGACGGGCCTGGTGAAGTGGGATCTGTCGCCGTCGCTGACGCTGAACTCGACCACGGCCTATCGCCAGTTCGACTCGACCGAGGTGTTCGATCCGGACGGCACGTCGCTGCCCCTGCTGACGGCGGCCGAGCACGCCTATGGCGAGCAGTGGAGCCAGGAATTCCGCCTGAACTTCGACAACGGCGGCCGCTTCTCTGGCTTCGTCGGCGCAGGCTATTTCAACGAGGAAGGCTTCCAGCGGATGCCGACCCAGTTCGACGAGCGTCTGGCCCTGCTGCAACTGGCGACGCCGCTGGGCGACCAGCGGCTGAAGATGTTCTACGCCGCGCCGACGCCGTTGCTGATGGGCGGCATCCTCCAGTCCATGCTGCCCGCTGCGGCGCATCCGCTGATTCCCGGCATCGTCGGCAATCTGAAGCCCGCTCACATCGAGACGGCGACGAACCGGGCCGACCTGACCTCCTATGACCTGTTCGGCGACCTGACCTTCAAGGCGACCGATCGTCTGGAGTTCTCGGGCGGGGTGCGCTGGACGCGCGACGACAAGACGACGGGCTATTCCGCGGCGGTGCTGAACGGCCGCTCCATCGCCGGCGGCCTGGTGGCGGTGCAGACGCTCGGCGTGCAGGCGCAACGTCTGGCCCAGGCCGGCGACTTGGCGGGCGCTCAGCGGCTGCAGCAGCAGATCACGGCCATCCTGACGGGGCTGGCCACGCCGGGCGCGGCCAATCTGCCCGTGGCCTCGGGTTTGCCGCTGTTCGGCGTCACCGCCCAGCCGACCGCCAATAACGGCGACCTGATCCAGGCGGATCACGAAGACGACGGCTTCACCTGGCGTCTGACGGCGCGCTACGCCCTGTCGGACGACGCCAGCCTGTACGCCAACTATGCGCGCGGCCGTCGCCCCGAGGTGCTGGAGGTGCGCGGCCCGTCCGTTCCGCTGGGCGCCCCGACCTTTGAAGTCATCCCCGCCGAAACCGTCGACAGCTTCGAGGTCGGCTACAAGACGGCGCTGATGGATCGCCGCCTGCGGCTGGACGGGGCGGTGTTCCACTACGCCTACGACAACTTCCAGACGACCGAGCAGGACGGCACCCGCTTCGTCACCGTCAATGCGGGCAAGGCCAACGCCTATGGGTTTGAGGGCCAGGTCGCCTTCGCGGCGACACCGACCTTCGATCTGTTCGGCACCTACGGCTACAACCACTCGCGCTTCGACGGGGGCGCGCGCGACGGCAACCGCTTCCGCTTGTCGCCGGACCACATGGCCTCGATCGGCGCGACCTGGCGCCTGCCGGTCGAGACCGGGACCATCGAGGTCCAGCCGACCTACACCTGGCAGTCCAAGGTCTTCTTCGACGATGACAACGACCGCCCGGAGCTGCAGACCGGCAATTTCGTCGCCGACACGGTGCAGGACGAATATCAGGACGGCTACGGCCTGCTGAACCTGCGGGTGCGCTACGCTCCGTCGTCGGGGAACTGGGGCGTCGAGGCCTTCGGCGACAACATCCTGGACGAGGAATACATCAAGGACGCGGGCAACACCGGCGATGCGCTGGGCCTGCCGACCTTCATCGCCGGACGGGGCGCCAGCTACGGCGTCGCCTTCACCCTGCGCTACTGAGGACCAGAGCGATGACCATGAACCGTCGCGGCCTTCTGGGCCTGTTCGGCGCGGGCGCGGCGGCGGGTTGCGCCACGCTTCCGTCGAGCGAGGGCGTCGCTGTCGCCTTCGCCCACGGCGTGGCCTCGGGCGATCCGGCGACCGACCGGGTGATTCTGTGGACGCGCGTCACCCCGGCGGACGGTCATGTCGGGCCGGTCTCGGGCGCCTGGCGCGTGCTGGACGGGCAGGGCGAACGGGTCGTCGCCTCGGGCCGGTTCGAGACGGGGCCTGAGCGCGATTATACGGTCAAGGTCGACGCGGCGGGCCTGCGCCCCGGCCGCGACTATCGCTACGATTTCGCCGTAGGCGAGACGCGCTCGCCCATGGGCCGCACCCGCACCCTGGCGGCGGAGGGCGCGGTGCCGGTCAATCTGGCGGTGGTGTCGTGCCAGTTGCATCCCGGCGGCCTGTTCAACGCCTATGAAGCGATCGCCGCCCTGCCCACCTTGGATGCCGTGGTCCATCTGGGCGACTACATCTACGAATACGGGGCGGATTCCGACGCCTACGGCATGGCGACCGGGCCGAAGCTGGGCCGCGTGCCCGAGCCGGCGCACGAGATCGTCACCCTGGCCGACTATCGAATCCGCCACGCTCAATACAAGCGCGACGCCGACCTCCAGGCCGCCCACGCCCGCGCGCCCTTCATCTGCGTCTGGGACGACCATGAGACGGCCAACGACGTCTGGCTGCACGGCGCCGAGAACCACCAGCCCGAGAGCGAAGGCGACTTCGCCCAGCGCAAGGCGGCGGCGCTGAAAGCCTATTATGAGTGGATGCCGATCCGCGAAGCCGCGCCCGGCGCGTTGAAGGAGGCGATCCATCGCAGCTTCCACTTCGGCGATCTGGCCAGCCTGATGATGGTCGAGACCCGCCTGACCGGCCGCACCGAACCGCTGGCCTATGACAGGGATCTGACCGCCAAGGACGGGCCGGACGGCGAGCCGGTGCTGGACCTGGAGGCCTTCCGCGCCAAGCTGAACGATCCGTCCCGCGACCTGATGGGGCCGCAGCAGCGCGACTGGCTGAAGCGCGAACTGGCCGCCTCCAAGGCCAAGGGCCGTCCGTGGCAGGTGCTGGGCAATCAGGTCGTCATGGCGCGGGTGGTCGGTCCCGACGTGTCGCGCACCCTGACCGAGGCCCAGGTTCAGGGCCTGATGGCCCAGATCCCCGAAGCCTATCGCGACCAGTTCGAACAGGCCCTGTTCCTGTTCAAGATGGGCCTGCCGTTCAACCTCGACGCCTGGGACGGCTATCCGGCCGGGCGCGAGCGCCTCTATGCCGCCTTCGCCGAGGCGGGGGTGCAGCCCATCGTCCTGGCGGGCGACAGCCATGCCTTCTGGGTCAATGATCTGAAGGACGCGAACGGCGCGCGCCGGGCGGTCGAGTTCGGGACCAGCGCGGTCTCCAGCCCCTCGATCGGCGACGCCATCGGCGGCTTCCCCCTGGGCGCGGCGCTGATGCAGGCCAATGACGAGGTGCGTTTCTGCGATCAGTCGGCCAAGGGCTTCATCCTGCTGACCCTGACCGAGGGCCGGGCCGAGGCGGCCCTGATGCAGGTCTCGACCATCTTCGCCAAGCCGTTCGAGGTCACGGCGCTGAAGCGGGTCGGCGTGAACCGCGCCGATGGGACGATCACGGGCGTCTGATCGCCGCCGGCCCCCCGCGCAACGGTTTCCTCGCGGGCGGATTAATCGCCCATGCGCGGCGAGCTGAAGACCTATCAGGCCAAGCGGCGTTTCGAGCAGACGCCGGAACCCAAGGGCGCCAAGCGGGCTGGAGACGGCGCGCGGCGCTTCGTGATCCAGCGCCATGCGGCGACCCGACTGCACTACGACTTCCGCATCGAGGCGGACAGGGTGCTGAAATCCTGGGCCGTGACTAAGGCCCCGTCGCGCGATCCCTCGGTCAAGCGCCTGGCGGTCGAGGTCGAGGATCATCCGCTCGACTACGGCGGCTTCGAAGGGACGATCCCAGCGGGCAACTACGGCGCGGGCACGGTGCAGCTATGGGACATCGGAACCTGGGAGCCGCAGGAGCCGGACCTGGAGGCCGCCTGGGCGCGCGGCCAGATCAAGATGATCCTTCATGGCGAGCGGCTGAAGGGCAAATGGGCGCTGATCCGGCTGAAGAGCGATCGGGGCAAGCCGTCCAAGCGCAGCAACTGGCTGCTGCTGAAGGAGAAGGACGAATACGCCGTCGCCGGCGAGGGCGACGCCCTGGCCGAGATCGACGCCTCGGTGACGACCGGCCGCTCCCTGGCCCAGATCGCCGAGGGCGACGCGCAATGGACATCCTCCAAGCCGACCCGCTGCAAGGCGCCGCCGATGCCCGCGCCGTCCAAGGCGGCGTCCAAGGCGAAGCGGCCGCACGCCTTCGTGCCGATCCAGCTGTGCAAGGCGGTCGATCATCCGCCTTCAGCGACCGGTTGGGCGCATGAGATCAAGTTCGACGGCTATCGACTGCAGATCGGCGTCGGCGGCGGCCAGGCGGTGCTGCGGACCCGCAAGGGGCTGGACTGGACCGATCGGTTTCCGGAACTGGCGGCGGATGCGGCCGGTTGGCCCGATGCGGTGATCGACGGCGAACTGTGCGCCTTGGACAAGGATGATATGCCGGACTTCAGCGCGCTTCAGGCGGCGATATCCGAGGGAGATACGGGGCGGCTGATCTACTTTGCTTTCGACCTGCTGTTCGAAGGGGCGGAGGATCTGCGCAAGCTGCCGCTGTCGCATCGCAAGGCGCGGTTGCAGGCCTATATCGACCGGATTGGCGTCGAGGGCGCCGAGCGTCTGCGCTACGTCGAGCACTTCGCCTCGACGGGGCAGGCGGTGCTGGAAAGCGCCTGCCGGATGCATCTGGAGGGTGTGATCTACAAGAAGCTGGACGCGCCTTATCACGCCGGGCGCTCCTCGACCTGGGTCAAGTCCAAGTGCCGGGGGCGTGACGAGGTCATCATCGGCGGCTGGTCGTCGGAGGGCGGCAGTCGGTTCCGGTCGTTGCTGGTCGGGGTGCGCGAGAATGGCGGGTTGAAATACCTCGGGCGCGTCGGGACGGGCTTCGGCGAGGCGGCGACGCGGCTGCTGATCCCCGCGCTGAAAGCCGAGGCGACGGACAGGAGCCCCTTCACCGGCGCAGGCGCGCCCGACGGCGGCAAGGACGTCCACTGGGTGAAATCCAAGCTGGTCGCCGAGATCGAGCACGGCGGCTACACTGAGTCAGGTTCATTGCGGCAGGCGGCCTTCAAGGGCCTGCGCGACGACAAGACCGCCGAGGACGTCACCGAGGCGCCCCAGCCGCCCGCGTCGCCGTCGCCGTCGAAAAAGGGCGGCAAGGTCACGGTGGCGGGCGTCGTCATCTCCAGCCCGGACAAGGTGCTGTGGCCGGCGAGCGAAGGCCGCCCGCCCATCACCAAGGCCGACCTGGCGCGCTATTATGGGGCGGCGGCCGAGCGCCTGTTGCCCCATGTAGCCGACCGGCCCACGTCGATCATCCGCGCCCCGGACGGCATCGAAGGCGAGGTTTTCTTCCAGCGCCACGCCATGACCGGATCGAACCCTCGTCTGAAGTTGATCGACGTCAAGGCGCGCATGCCCTATGTCGCCGTCGTCGATGTGGGCGGCCTGGTCGCCGTCGCCCAGTCGGGCGGACTGGAGCTGCACCCCTGGGGCTGCAAGCCGGGGGATCCCGAGACGCCGGACCAGATCACCTTCGACCTGGACCCCGACGTGGGCTTGGACTTCGACGACGTGATCGCGGCGTCTCTTGTGGTGAAGGCAAAGCTGGAGGGGCTGGGGCTCAAGCCTTTCGTCAAGACGACGGGCGGCAAGGGCCTTCATGTGGTCGCGCCGATCCGCGCCGACGGCCGCTCGCGCGTGACCTGGGAGCAGAACAAGGCCTTCGCCAAGGCCGTGTCCGAGGCGATCAGGGTCGAGGCGCCCGACCGCTTCACCACCACCCTGGCCAAGAAGGCGCGGGGCGGAAAGATCTTCATCGACTATCTGCGCAACGGACGGACGGCGACCGCCGTGGCGCCCTGGTCGCCGCGCGCGCGGCCGGGAGCGGGGATCGCTTTTCCTCTGTCGTGGGACCAGGTGAGGCCGGGGCTGGCTCCTGCGGATTTCAACCTGTGGGTCTGGCCCGAACTGCTTCAGCGGCCCGACCCCTGGGTCGATTTCCGTGCCGCCGCCGTCAGCCTGAGGCCCGCCCTGCGCAAGATGGGCGTGGAGTGACGCTCAGGCCGTCTTCTTGCGCGGCGCGGGTTTCTTGGCTGCCGGCTTGCGCGCGGCGCCGGCCGAACCCTTCAGACTGTTCTTCAAGGCAGCCATCAGGTCGATGACATTGGTGTCGTCCGGCTCGGCCACGTCGACCAGACCCTTGCCGCCCTTGGTCTTGGCCTTGATCATCTCTCGCAGGGCGTCGTCGTAGCGGTCCTTGAAGGCGGTCGGGTCGAAGTCGGCCTCCTTCTGGGCGATGATGCGGGCGGCGATCTCGACCATGTCGGCGTCGGCCTTCACCTTCGGGATGTCGTCGAAATAGTCGTCGGCGTCGCGCACCTCGTCATGGGCGCGCAGGGTGTAGGCCAGCAGGCCCTTGCCGCGCACCTCCAGCGCCAGCTGGCGTTCCTTTCCGCGCAGGACAAGCTGGCCCAGCGCGACCTTGCCCTGTTTCTGCATGGCGTCGCGGATCACGGCGAAGGCCTCGACGCCCGCGCCCTTCTCGGGAACGACGAAGAAGGGATCGTCCCAATACAGGCGGTCGATGTCGGTCTCGTCGACGAACTTGTCGATGGCGATGGTCTTGGTGCTGTCCAGCCGCACCTGGTCGAAGTCGGTGTCGTCGAACAGGACGTATTCATCCTTGGACACCTCATAGCCGCGCACCAGATGGCTGCGCTCCACCGGACCTGCGTCGGGGTCGGTCGGCACCATGCGGATGCGGTTGTGGGTGTCCGGATTGATCAGGTGGAAGCGCACGTCGGCGGCGCTGGTCGTCGCGGTGTAGAGCGCCACCGGGCAGGTGACGAGCGACAGCTTCAGGTGTCCTTGCCATGTGGGGCGAGCGGCCATGTTGGTTCTCCTCGACAGGCTAAATGCCCGGCGCCGACATATGTTCGCTGTCGCGGGCAAGCGCGGGGGCTCCCCGGCTTGCCCGCGACAGTTCAGGTTTCGGCGTTCGCCTCGTTTTCCTGCGAAGCGGGCTGGTTCTCGCGCGCGTCCTTGAGGATGTCGACGCCGCCCTTCACCGCGATGGCCGCCACGATCAGCCCCACCACCAGGTCCGGCCAGGCCTGGTTCAGCACCATGACAAGACCTCCGGCGACCAGGATGCCGCCGTTCGAGGCGAAGTCGTTGAAGCTGAAGGTCTCGGCCGCGCGCATGTTGACGTCGTCGCTGCCCTGACGCCGGATCAGCATCAGGCAGATCAGGTTCACCACCGCCGCGATGACGGCCAGGCCCATCATGGTCCAGCCGACCGGCTCAGTCCCGACGATCCAGCGCCGCCCGACGTCCAGAAGGACGCCTGCGGCGAAGATCAGCAGCATGATCCCCGACAACCGGGCGGCGCCGCGCTTCCACGCCATCGCCCGTCCGACCGCCAGGAAGCTGATCAGATAGACGATGGCGTCCGAGCCGTTGTCGGCGGCGTTGGCCAGCAGGGCGCTGGACTCGGCGAACAGGCCGCCGAGTCCGAGCATGACGAACAGCAGGGCGTTCAGCACCAGCACGATCAGCAGGGTGCGGCGCTGAAGCCCCTCTCCATGATGCGAGCCGCTCATTCTTCCACGCCTTCCGCCTTACGGTGTTTGACGGCCTTGGCCGCGAAGGTCGGCAACACCAGCAGTGTCAGGGCGGTGGCCGTCAGAAGGCCGCCGATGACCACGGTGGCCAAGGGTTTCTGCACCTCGGCGCCGGCCCCAGTGGCGATGGCCATGGGGATGAAGCCGACGATGGCGACCAGGGCCGTGGTCAGCACCGCCCTCAGACGGCTGAAGGCGCCGAGCAGGGCCGCGTCGCGCGGCGTCTGCCCCGCCTGCAACCGCTCGCGGATGGCCTGCATCAGCACCAGGCCGTTCAGGGTCGCGACGCCGGAGACGGCGATGAAGCCGACCGCCGCCGAGACCGAGAAGGGCATTCCCCGCAGCAACAGCGACAATGCTCCGCCGACCAGGGCCAGCGGCACGCAGGCGAACACCAGCCCCGCCTCCGCGAACGAGCCCAGCGCCATGAACAGCAGGATGCCGATCAGGACGAAGACCACCGGGATGACCAGACCCAGCCGCTGTTCGGCCCGCTTCAGGTTCTCGAACTGGCCGCCCCATTTGAGCGAATAGCCCGCGGGTAGTTGGACCTGCTGATCGACCTGCTTCTGGGCGTCGGCGACGAAGCCGCCCAGATCGCGGCCGCGCACATTGGCCTGAACCACCATGCGGCGGCTGCCGTCGTTGCGGCTGATCTGGTTCTGGCCCTCCTTCACCTGAATGCGGGCGACCGAGGACAGGGGGATGGTCACGCCGCTCGCCGTAGTGACGGGCAGGGCGTTCAGGGCGGCGGGGTCGTTGCGCTCGGCGTCCGACAGACGGACCACCACGTCGAAGCGGCGGTCGCCCTCGAAGATCTGACCCGCCTCGGCGCCGCCGATGGCGGCCGAGACGGCTTCGGACACGTCGGCCGCCGACAGGCCGTAGTTGGCGGCGGCGAAGCGGTCGACGCTGACCGTCAGGGTCGGCAGGCCCGACGCCTGCTCCACCCGCACGTCGGCCGAGCCGGGCGTGTCGCGCAGAGCGTTGGCCACCTGATCCGCCGTCGCCTGGAGCTTGGCGAAGTCGTCGCCATAGACCATGACCGCCAGATCGGTGCGGACGCCCGAGATCAGCTCGTTGAAGCGCAGTTCGATCGGCTGGCTGAACTCGAAGGCGTTGCCCAGCTGGGTCGAGGCGGCCTTCTCGATCCGGGCGATCAGCTCCTCCTTCGGCAGCTTCGGATCGGGCCATTCCTTGCGCTTCTTCAGCACGATGACGGCGTCGGAGATGTTCGGCGGCATGGGGTCCACCGCCGCTTCGGCCGTGCCGGTGCGCGAGAAGACGGTCTTCACCTCGGGCTGGGCCTTGATGGCCCGCTCGAGCGCCATCTGCATGGCGAGGGACTGTTCCAGCGAGGCCGAGGGCACGCGCAGCGCCTGCATGGCGATGTCGCCTTCATCCAGCGTCGGGATGAACTCGCGCCCCAGCAGGGTGAAGGCCAGGGCGCCGACCAGCAGGGCCCCGAACGCTGAGGCCAGCACCGTCTTGGGATGCGCAACGGCGGCGCGGATGGCCGGTTCGATCCAGCGGCGCGCGTGGCGCAGCAGGAAGGTCTCATGCTCCTCCGCCTCGCCGTTCTCATCGACGTGGACGGTCTTGGGCTCCTTGACCAGCAGGGCGGCCATGGCCGGGACGAAGGTGAAGGAGAAGATGAAGGCGCCGACCAGGGCCAGCATGACCGTGGCGCCCATGGGGATGAAGGTCTTGCCTTCGACCCCTTCCAACAGCAGCAGGGGGGTGAAAACCAGCAGGATGATCAGCTGGCCGAAGGCGGCGGGCTTGACCATCTGACGGGCGGCGCCGGCGGCGACGCTAAGGCGTTCATTGCGGGTCAGGGCGCGGCCCAGATCGGCGCGTTTCTGGCTCAGCCGCAGCAGGGTGTTCTCGACCACCACCACGGCGCCGTCGACCAGCAGGCCGAAGTCCAGGGCGCCGAGGCTCATCAGGTTTCCGCTGATGCCGAAACGGTTCATGCCGATGACCGCGAACAGGAAGCTGATCGGGATCATCAGGGCCGTGATCGTCGCCGCGCGGATGTTCCCCAACAGCAGGAACAGCACGACGATGACCAGCAGCGCCCCTTCGGTCAGGTTCTTGGCCACCGTCTTGATGGTCGAGTTGACCAGGGCGCTGCGGTTCAGCACCGGCTCGGCCACGATGTCGGGCGGCAGGCTGGCGCTGATCTGCTCCAGCCGTTCGGCGGAGGCCTGGGCCACGGTGCGGCTGTTCTCGCCCGCCAGCATCAGGGCCGTACCGATGACCGCTTCATGGCCGTCGCGACTGGCCCCGCCCAGACGCGGCGCCTGGCCGATCTCGACAGTCGCCACATCGGCGACCCGCACGACCAGACCATTGCGGTTGACCACGGGCGCCTGGGCCAGATCCTCGACCGTCTGGGCCAGGGCGTCGGTGCGTACGGTCAGAGCCTCGCCCGCGCGCTGGATATAGCCTGCGCCCGCTTGCGTGTTGGCGCGGTCCAGCGCCTGGATCAGATCATTCAAGCTGAGGCCGTAACTCGCCAGTCGCGCCGGATCGGGGCGGACGGCGTATTCCTTCACATAGCCGCCGTTGACGTCGACGCCCGCCAGGCCGGGCGCGGTCCGCATCCGGGGGGCGATGATCCAGTCCTGCACGGTGCGCAGATAGGTGGCGCGCGCCTGGGGCGTGTCCAGCCGCTCGCCCTCAGGCGTCAGATAGGCGCCGTCGGGTTGCCAGCCGGGCCGACCCGCCCGTGCCGTCTTGGCGTCGAAAGGCTTGAGATCAACCGTCCACATCAGGACTTCGCCCAGTCCGGTGGTGATGGGCGACAGGGCCGGTTCGACGCCCTCTGGCAGGTTCTCACGCGCCTGGGCCATCCGCTCGGCCACCTGCTGGCGGGCGAAGTAGATGTCGGTGGCGTCGCTGAAGATGACCGTCACCTGGCTGAAGCCGTTGCGGGTCAGGGAGCGGGTGCTCTGGATTCCAGGAATGCCCGCCATCGCCGTTTCCAGCGGGTAGGTGACCTGACGCTCCATCTGTTCGGGGGCCAGGGCCGGGGCCACGGTGTTGATCTGCACCTGACGGTTGGTGATGTCCGGCACGGCGTCGATCGGCAGCTTGGTCAGCTGGAACAAGCCCCAGGCCGCGACCAGGGTCGTGGCCAGAACGATGAACCAGCGGAAGCGGACGGACGCTTCGATGATCGCTTTGAACATGATCGCCCTCCCTTAGTGGCCGTGCTCGGCTTCGCCCTTGGCCAGTTCGGCCTTGAGCAGGAAGGCGTTGGCCGAGGCGACTTTCTCGCTTCCGGTCAGGCCGCGCAGGATCTCGGTGGAGCCTCCGGCCTGACGCCCCGCCAGCACCGGCTGGGCGCGGAAGCCGCCGTCCGCCTGGACGAAGACCACCGTGGCGCCGTCGACCGTCTGCACCGCCTCGGACGGCACGGTCAGGGCGCCGCCGGACTGGCCTTCGGTGACGACGGCGCCGGTGACGGGCGAGCCGGCGGGAGGCAGGCGGCCGCTTTCCGGGC